>NZ_JABDWD010000003.1:0-478732 GCF_019685115.1 Rhizobium sp. NZLR11
TCGATCGGATCGGTCTTGGCCCTGCGGCCGAGCGCGTTGGCAAAGGCGCGCACCTGCGCCGGATTGACAACAACCACCCCAAAACCAGCTGCCGACAGGCTACCCGCCGCTAACATCTCGTAGCCGCTGGTCGCCTCCAGGCCGACGATCGTCGGCCTGGAGGCGACCAGCCCGGTGATTAATTCCTCAAGGCCGGCGTGGTCGTTGCTGACCGCGAAGTGCTCGCCTGAAGGGTGCAGCGCCACGTCCAATCGGTCCTTGGAAACATCGATACCGACAACCACCCCCTCATTCATCTCCATCTGATCCCATCCTTGCCTAAGCGGGCTTTGCTTTCGCAAGCGGCCCCGGCGACTGTTCGGGTTCAATGGAACGGCGGACGGAGACCCAGGCTCCCACGGGCTTGGTGTCCCAAAGGTGCAACGGTCTTCCATCCGCCACCGCAACAGGCAGTACTACGCCAATAGCGGGTAAAGGGAAGTTACAAAGGTGCCGGCAGGCGGATGAGGGGCAAGGCTGGCTTCTGCGCCGAACGCTTACTTCCCAGCCTCGAACACCATGGAATGGCCATTGATGCAGTAGCGCAGGCCGGTCGGCGGCGGGCCGTCGGGAAAGACGTGGCCGAGATGGGCTTCGCAGTTGCCGCAGCGGATTTCGGTGCGCACCATGCCAAAGGCCGTATCGCGATGCTCGGTCACCGCATCCGGCGACACCGCTTCGAAATAGCTCGGCCAGCCGCAGCCGGCATCGAATTTCGTGTCGGAGCGGAAAAGCGGGGCATTACAGCCGACACAGCGGTAAAGTCCTGTCTCGAAGGAATCCCAATAGGGGCCGGTGAAGGCGCGCTCGGTGCCGTGCTGGCGCGTGATGCGGTACTGCTCGGGGGTGAGCTGCTCTTTCCATTCGGCATCGGTCTTATGGATCTTGGCGGTGGTTGCAGTTTCGGACATGCCATGCTCCTTTCGCCGAGGGGCGGTTCCGTTTCGCGAGAAATGTGGTGTGCCGTCGTCAGTTCATCAAGTCTAGAGCGGCGCGCCGTGAGATTGGCCGCATACCGCAATTGGGGGAAGACGCTTGCTTTTACATCCGTTAGGGAGTTTCTGTTAGGGTTAATGTTACGTGCATTGGGGATCACTGGTGTTTGAAGCAGCAATCGTCCTGCTCTACGGCCTCGTAGCCGTGGCCGCCTTGGCGGTCACGCTGTTGGAAGGCTGGGCCAACCATGACGGCTTGACGCTCCATCGTCTCGCCGGGCTTTTCGCCTGCCTGCTTTGGCCGCTAACGCTGCTGATCTTCATCCTGCACGGTTTCGTCGCCCGGCTGCTGACGCGCCGTTCTCGATCGGCGGCCTGATCCATCACCATCGCTGCGCCCCTTCGCCCTCCGATCGAAATTGCTTGAGACGCTCTACCATTTCGCCTAAGTCAGAGGGCAGCCGGTTTTCTCCGGCTTTCGTCTGTTGCTGGTAGAGGAGGAGACATGGCCGATGTCACGGCTCTGACATTTTTGGCCCTGTGTCTGCCGCTCGCCGGCGCTCTTGCCGCCCCCTTCGTCATCCGCATCTTCGGCGCTAACGGCGCCTGGCTCCTGGCGATCGCTCCGTTGCTCGCCTTCCTGCATTTCCTGCGTTTCGTTCCCGAGGTTGCGCGCGGCGAGGTCGTCACCGGCGGCTATTCCTGGGTGCCGAGCTACAATCTCTCCTTCTCCTGGTTCCTCGATGGCCTGTCGCTGGCTTTCGCGCTGCTGATCACCGGCATCGGCACCCTGATCGTGCTATATGCTGGCGGCTATCTCAAGGGACACAAGGATCAAGGCCGCTTCTTCTCCTTCATCTTTCTGTTCATGGGCGCCATGCTTGGCGTCGTCGTTTCCGACAGTTTCCTGATGCTCTTCATCTTCTGGGAACTGACATCGATCACCTCCTTCCTGCTGATCGGCTTCGATCACGAGCGTCAGGCGGCTCGCCGCGCCGCCCTGCAGGCGCTGGTGGTGACCGGCGGGGGAGGGCTCTGCCTGCTGGCCGGCCTGCTGCTGCTCTGGAACATCTCAGGCGTCACGCAGATGTCGCAGCTTATGGGATTTGGCGATGCCGTGCGCGAAAGCCCGCTCTATCTCGCCACTCTCATCCTGGTCCTTGGCGGCGCCTTCACCAAGTCGGCGCAGTTTCCCTTTCATTTCTGGCTGCCGAACGCCATGGAGGCGCCGACGCCGGTGTCTGCCTACCTGCATTCGGCCACCATGGTGAAAGCCGGCGTCTATCTGCTGATGCGGCTCAACCCGGTCATGGGGGCGACGCCGGCCTGGGAAATCCTTCTGCCCTTCTTCGGCGGGCTGACGCTGTTGGTCGGCACCGCGCTTGCCATCCGCCAGACGGACCTGAAGCTCAAGCTCGCCTATACCACCGTCTCTTCGCTTGGCCTGCTCGTCATGCTGATCGGGTTTGGCTCCGAACATGCGGTGGAGGCGGCGGCGCTCTATCTGGTGGCGCATTCGCTGTTCAAGGGCGCGCTCTTCATGGTCGCCGGCATCATCGATCACGAGACCGGCACACGTGATATCACCAGGCTCCGCGGCCTGATGCGGGCGATGCCGCTGACATGGGTAATTGCGCTTGCGGCGGCGTTCTCCATGGCCGGTCTGCCGCCATTCTTCGGCTTCCTCGCCAAGGAGGAGATCTATACGGCCCTGGTCGGCGGCGATGTCCGCGCGCTGACCTTCACCGCAATCACCGTTTTCGGCAACGCGCTGATGTTCGCCGTCGCCTTCGCGGTATCGCTGAAACCCTTTCTCGGCCAACCGGCGGAAACGCCGAACCATCCGCACGAAGCGCCTGTGCTGCTCTGGCTCGGCCCGGCCGTTCTCGCCTCCCTCGGCTTTCTTGGCGCGATCTTTTCAGACTTCACTCACGCCGTCCTGTCCTCTTCCATCGCCGCCGCCATCCGTCAGGACCCTGTAGAGATCGACATTTCGCTGACGCCGCATCTCGGCGGGCCGTTGGCGCTCTCCGCCCTGACCGCGCTGCTTGGTATCGGCGTCTATTGGCAGCTCGATCGCGCCCGCTTTTTGATGGTTGTCTTCCTGCGCGCCGCCGGGAGCGGCCCGGATCACGGTTTCGACCTTGCCATATCCGGCCTTGTTCGCTTCGCCGCCCGCACCATGCGTGTTCTCCAGCCGGGGCGGCTGCAGACCTATGTTGCCTGCACCTTCCTCTCAGTCGCCGCCATCCTCATCATTCCCCCTATCGTCTACGGTGAGCTGCCGCACCCTCCCGCCTGGCCGGCCGATGTCGAGCTTTATGAATGGGCGGTTTTGCTGATTGCCACCTTCGGCCTTGCCGCCGTGCTCGTTGCCCGCGACCGGCTGACGGCGATCGTCTCGCTCGGCATCCAGGGTTTTGCCGTCGCCATCATTTTCCTGCTGTTCGGCGCGCCGGATCTGTCCTTCACCCAGTTCATGGTCGAAACTCTGTCGGTGGTCATTCTCGCCCTGGTCATGACCAGGCTCCGTCTTTTGCCGGCCGACGGGCGCCCGCTCGGTCGCAGGGTCTTCGATGGTGCGCTTGCACTCATTTGCGGCCTCGGCTTCACGCTTCTGCTGCTGCGGGCGACCCAGGTGCCGTTCAACGACGCGCTGACGGTATTCTTCAACGCCTATTCGAAAACGATTGCCCACGGCGCCAATGTCGTCAATGTCATCATCGTCGATTTCCGCGGCACCGACACGCTCGGCGAAATCGCCGTCGTCGCCGTCACCGGCCTAGCCATCCTTGCACTGATCCGCATCCGCGCCGGCACCGAGCGCAAACTTGCGGCCAATGACCCTGCGGTGGAGACAGAGGGCTGATGAACACCCTGATTTTCCGCACGGTTGCTCCGTTCCTCACCGCATTGATGCTGCTATTTTCGGTCTTCGTGCTGCTGCGCGGCCACAACGAGCCGGGCGGCGGCTTCATTGGTGGGCTGATCGCCGCCTCGGGACTGGCGATCTATGGCATTGCCCGCGGGGTTGCCGCCGTTCGCCGCGCGCTGTTTTTCCATCCGCTGTCGCTTGCCGGCTTCGGCCTGCTGCTGTCGACGGTAGCAGGTCTTCTCTCCATTCTCTTCGCCGTTCCCTTCATGACCGGCCTCTGGATCTATCCGAACCTCTTCGGTCTCGAAGTGCCGCTGTCGAGCGTCATGCTCTTCGACATCGGCGTCTATCTCGTCGTGCTCGGCGCCATCACCTCGATCGCCCTGACATTGGAAGAAAAGGAAGTGGCATTGGAAGAAAAGGAGATGGAATGATGGAACCGCTTCTCGCGATCCTCGTCGGCCTGTTCTTCGCCGCAGCCATCTATCTGATGCTATCGAAATTCACGATCAGCATCATGCTCGGCATCGCCATCCTCGGCAATGCCGTCAACCTTCTGCTCTTTACCAGCGGCCGGCTGACGCGTGGGGTGCCGCCGATCATCCCGGCCGGTCTCGACGCCTTGCCTGCCGGCACGGCCAACCCGCTGCCGCAGGCCCTCATCCTGACGGCGATCGTCATCTCCTTCTCCTTCCTCGCCTTCCTGCTGGTGCTGACCTACCGCGCCTATCAGGACCTCGGCACCGACGACACCAGCGAAATGCGCGCCGCCGAGCCCGACGACCGGCCGCTGCCGCCATTGGGGTATTGAGGCGGATGTCGGTGTCGGTGATTACCCCCCTCAGCCCTGCCGGGCATCTCCTCCACAAGGGGGGAGATCGGCTGGGGGCGAAATCTCACCATGGTCAGATGCCTGGGATGGGCGAAGCGGATGGGGGTGCAATTAATATATCGGGAAGCGGGCGCGTCTTGCCGACCTCCCCCCTTTTGGGGGAGGTGCCCGGCAGGGCAGAGGGGGGTGCGCCACGGTACGCCCCCTGCGATGCCGAGGGCCGTACTTGATGGCCGCTCCCACCTCCACCGTCGATCTCGCCGCCGCCCTGATCACCGCCCCGGTTCCCATCGGCCATTGGCTGGTGATCCTGCCGGTCGCCCATTGCATCACGCTGGGTGCTGTTCTGCTCATGCTGCGCAACCATCCCCGCCTGCAGGCATGGCTCGCCATCTCAGGCCTTGCGATGCTGGCACTGATCGATGCGGCGTTGCTCGCCAAGGTTTCGGCCGAAGGGCCGCTCACCATGGTCATGGGCCGCTGGCTGCCGCCCTTCGGCATCGCCTTCACTGTCGATCTCCTTGGTGCGCTGATGGCCTTCACCGCAGCCCTTGTGGCGCTTGCCGCCGGCATCTATGCGCTTGCCGATATCGGCGAAAGTGGCCGGCGGTACGGTTTCTTTCCGCTGCTCATGTTGCTGATGGCCGGTGTCAGCGGCGCCTTTCTCACTGGCGATGTTTTCAATCTCTATGTCTGGTTCGAAGTTCTGCTGATCTCTTCCTTCGGCCTGATCATCCTTGGCTCCGAACGTCAACAGATCGACGGTGCGCTGAAATATGCGGTGCTGAACCTCATCGCCACGACGCTGTTCCTGATTGGCGTCGGCATCCTCTATGCTGCCTTCGGTACGCTCAACATGGCCGATATCGCGGCAAGGGCGAAGGATTTGCGCGGTACCGCGCCGCTGATGACCCTGGCCAGCCTCTTCCTGCTCGCCTTCGGCATGAAGGCGGCAGCCTTCCCGGTTAATTTCTGGCTGCCCGCCGCCTACCATACGCCGCGTATCGTGGTCTCCGCGCTGTTTGCCGGCCTACTCACCAAGGTCGGGATCTACGCACTGATCCGGGTGATGGTCATGCTGCTGCCGGTAGAGCGACAGGAATTGAGCCTGGTGATCGCGCTTGCCGCCGCCGCGACCATTGTCGTCGGCGCTCTCGGCGCCCTTGCCGAAAACGATATCCGCAGGCTGTTCGGCTATGTCGTCATCTCGGGCATCGGCAACATGCTCGCCGGCGTCGCCCTTGGTGGCCCCGGCGGCGGCCCAGGCGGTGGCCCAGGCGGTGGCATTGACGGCGTCAGCGGCGCGGTCTTCTATGCGCTCCATTCCATGGTTCTGATGACGGCGCTTTATCTGGCTGCCGGCGAGATCGCTCGGCGTGGCGGTGGCTTTTTACTGTCCGAGCTCGGCGGGCTCTATCGGCAGAGCGGCGCCTTCGCCGCGCTCTCCCTCGTTCTCTTCCTTGCCGCCTGCGGCCTACCGCCTTTTTCCGGCTTCTGGCCGAAGGTCATTCTCGTCAAGGCCTCGCTCGATCTCGGTGACTGGTGGCTGGCGGCCGTAATCCTCGTCGGCGGTTTTCTAACGACGATCGCCTTCGGCCGCCTCTTCCTGCTCGCCTATTGGCGCCCGGCGCCGGTAGAACTGATGCCGTCCGAGGCCAGATGGCGCACCGGCCTGCCACTGGCGGCATTAACGGCGCTCACCATCGGCTTCGGCATCCTGCCGGAACAGCTGCTGGCGCTGTCGCAATCGGCCGCTGCCGGTCTTGCCGATCCAGCGGCCTATCTCCATTCGGTCTTCCCCGGAGACGCGCGGTGATCGCCTTTCTCTTCAACCTGCTGCTTGCCATTGCCTGGGTCGCCGTTACCGGTAGCGGCTCGCTGCACAATCTCGTCTTCGGCTTCCTGCTTGGCGCCCTGGCGCTGGCCGTCATCCGCGAACCTTTCGGCGGCACGGGATATCTGCGCCGCGCTCGTCTGGTGCTCTCGCTCGCCGCTCTGTTCCTGAAGGAATTGTCGTTGTCGGCTTGGAAAGTCACGCTCACCATCCTCTCGCCTGATATGAAGCTGAAGCCGGGCATCTTCGCCTTCCCTCTGACGGTGACGAGTGATTTCGAGATCACTTTGCTCGCAAACCTCATCACCCTGACACCCGGCACGCTTTCGGTCGATGTCTCCACCGATCGCCGCACGCTCTATGTCCACGCGCTCGATTGCTCCGATCCCGAGACAACCAGGCGGGATATCGCCAATGGTTTCGAACGCAAGATCATGGAGGCTTTCCGGTGATCACACCTGCCGCCATTATCGCGGTCGCATCCTCGGCTGCCCTTGTCATCCTCGGCCTGGCGTCGATTCTGACGGTCTGGCGCGTCGTTGCCGGCCCGACATTGCCGGATCGCATCCTCGCCCTCGATATGCTGACGGGCATCGCTATCGGTTTCATCGCCGTCATCGCGATCAAAACAGGCTTTTCGCTCTATATCGATATCGCCATCTCGCTCGGCCTCGTCGGCTTCCTGGCGACGGTCGCCTTCGCCCGATTCGTGCTGTCGCGCGGCAACATCAAATCGCCGGCATCTGCCTCTCCGGTAAAGACCGGCGCGAAAGGGCGTCATGCGGGAGGAAAGAAGCGATGATCGATTATATTCTGGCGGCCATTGTCGCTCTGCTGCTGATCGCCGGTGCGTTTTTTGCTCTTTCGGCGGCGATCGGCCTGGTCAGGCTGCCCGATCTCTATACCCGCATGCACGCGGCCTCGAAGGTGGGTACCGTCGGCGCCGGGCTGCTGCTCCTTGCCGCCGGTCTCTATTCGCAGGACCTGGCGATTCTCGTCCGCGCCATTGCCGGCTTCGTCTTCCTGTTGCTGACGGCGCCGGTCTCTGCCCATCTGTTGGCCAGAGCCGCCCACCTCTCGGGATATGAGCTCGGGGCTGTTTCGGTCCGCGACGATATGCACAAGCGCTGAGCCTATGCTGTGTGCTGCTTTACCAGATTTATGCAAAACTTATGCACAGGAACCTGTGAGTAAATCTTGCCCGTGGGTGCCTTAATTCTTCATCTGTCATTTTTTCTCAAGAAAAACGACAAATAATAATTGGCCTTTTGGCCAAACGATGCTATTTGAAAATGCAAGTAGAGTTCTGATTGTGAGTTACAATCGTACTGCTTCCAAGTCCCTCAGTTTTGATTTTTTATGTCTAAACTGCGGCCATCGCCTGGGGCATGACGTAGTGGTTTGCAGTCAGGCAGTATAAGAACAGGTCTCGCTCTTCGGAATCTAGGGGTGGATTTCGCGTTTTTCGAAACAGAAGGTCGGTCATGTGCTTTTGCTGTTCGCTTCTACGAGGCGGGTCTTTGACGTAACAGTCAAAGGCCGTTTGAGCATGCTAACAGGAGAAAAAATATGACGGAAATGGCGACCGGCAATGCGCCGGAGCTGCTTGTGGAACTGACGGCCGACATCGTCGCGGCTTATGTCAGCAACCATGTTGTCCCGGTCAGCGACTTGGCAAATCTGATTTCCGACGTGCATTCGGCACTGAGCAACACGTCCGTACCGCAGCCTGCTGCGGCCATCGTCGAAAAACAGAAGCCTGCAGTCTCTGTCCGCAAGTCCGTACAGGACGAGCAGATCACGTGTCTGGAATGCGGCGGCAACTTCAAGTCCCTCAAGCGTCACCTGATGACGCATCACAGCCTCTCGCCGGAAGACTACCGCGAGAAGTGGGACCTGCCGACCGACTACCCGATGGTAGCGCCCGCTTATGCCGAAGCGCGTTCGCGCCTGGCAAAGGAGATGGGCCTGGGTCAGCGCCGCAAGCGCGGCCGCGGCTGAGCTTTTTCGAAAGCCACCAACGACAAAAGCCGGGTCTTGTGCCCGGCTTTTCTGTATGCGCTCGAGGCGGGGGCGCTGCTCTATGCTTCGCTGGCGGCCGCAGACTGTATTCCTGTACTATCAGCAAGTGTTAATATACTGATCCGCTGAGCCGGCGCTGTGCGAATCGCTTGGCCCGGGATCTGGCAAAGCCCGTCAAACACTTCAAGCCGCGGCGCGAATCGTTGCTTCTTCCCGGATCCTGTTGACCATCGACCGCAGTCCGTTCGAGCGCTGTGACGACAGGTTCTCCACCAGACCGATCTTCGAGAAAATCTCGAAGGCATCGAGCCCGGCGATCTCGGATGCCGTCTTGCCGGAATAGGTGGCGAGCACGATGGCGACGAGGCCGCGCACGATATGGGCGTCCGAATCACCCTCGAAGCTCATCACCGGGTTGTCGGGATCGCCTGTCGTATGCGTCACCAGCCACACCTGGCTGGCGCAGCCCATTACCTTGTTTTCGGACGTACGCTTCTCCTCGGCCAGGTCGGGCAGCGCCTTGCCGAGTTCGATGACATAGCGGTAACGGTCTTCCCAATCGTCCAGGAAGGCGAAGTCGTCGATGATCTGGTCGAGGGATGCCATGGAGAAGCCTTTCACGATTCAAGCAATTCCAACAAAGCTGCGCAGCGGTTCGGGTCCGGAATGCGTCAGGAAATGCTCTAGATGTGCATATAGGTGAAAGATCGGCGGATTTGAACCGTTAAAGCAATTCCGGGAAAAGTGCGAAGCGGTTTTTCGTCCGGAATTGCGTACACAAAGATAAAAAGAAACGCCGCGAGGGATGGGCATCCTCACGGCGCAGCAACATGCTGAATTAAACAGGGCAGGCACGTCAGGCATGGGGCATTTCCGCGTCATGCGGACTACCGATGCAAGTTCAGAAAAATCAGATCGCCGGCTTCGGCGTGGGTAGCGGGATCGCGCCGGTGACAACGGTCTCGGCAGAGGCGTCATCCTCGACCGGCGGCCGGTAAGGCATCGGCTGGTTCAGCGCGGCCTTTGCCTCACGCAGCTTTTCCTGGATTGCAGGTGCGGCCAGCGAAGGCATGTTGAGCGCCACCGGCACCTGCGGTTCGGCGCGCTTTGCGGTCGCCGGCGCCTCGTCCTTTAACTGGCTGTCGAGAAGTTCGTAGGCGACGCGAGCGCCTTCACGGGCCCGGTAGCCGAGCGCCGTGGCGGTTTCGGCGCCCTTGGCGCAGACCTCGGGCTTTTCCGAGCACATGCCTGTGAGATAGTCATAGGCGCCGCTTGCCGCCGTAAACGCGTCGGAAAGCTGCAATTGCGGGCCGTTGGCGAGCTTGTCGGAACTCTCCGTGCTGAAGACGGAAAGAAGCACGAGCACAAGGCCAAACCAGAAGGATCCTTTGATCAGAAACCACATTGTCGTTGCCCATCCTGTTTTCCCGTCCGGTTCTTGTCGCCGAATCAGGCCGGTTGTCCGGTGTGTTTTCACCCTACCGCCAAGTTGCGAACGCCGCTTTTCGAAACTCACGGGCATTTGCGGCAAATTTAGTTCAAATTTTAGCGAACGGTATTTGACGGACATTTTAGTCGAATGCGAGCGATCGCCGTTAAGCATCAGGGCAGCACCTGCTTGCAATTGCAGGGCTTTTGCCGGCTCGCCTTGCCACAGGAGTTAATGCAATGCTGAAATATGAGGAAAATCCGTCGCTTACCTGCTATTAACCACAAAAGGCAAAGAGCCTTCCAGATGCTTCAAAACGGGAATTTCGGGGGTTTCGGGCTGTGAACAGCGCTTTTGCCTTAGCCTTTCTTTAAGTCGCCAAGGCCTATTGTCCGGATCGATAGACAGCCTTTCGGGCGGGTATTGCGTGCGTGTATTGAGTAACATTGGCGGCTGGGTGACGGCCCTCGTAGACCGGGCGGCGACAAGCTGGCTCTCCCGGACGGGCGGCGGCGAAGCCGTGCGCCAACGCGAGCTCGCGATCCTGCGCCGCCTCGTGCTGTTCTCATCGGCCGCTCTTATTGCCGCTCCTGTCGGCCTCTCGGCGGTCACCAGTCCGGCCGTCGCCTTGCCGGCAGGTGTCGCCATGGTCTGCGCTGCCTTTCTCTTTTCTGCCGTCGGCAGCATCGCGCTCGCCCGTCAGGGCTCATCCGCCGGTATCGCGACGCAATCGGCCGAGGATTTCTTCCTTGCCGCCACCCCCGGCCTCGTCTTCTTCCTCGACCCGCATGGCAGCGTGGCGACTGTCGGCGGCCGTGACCGGCGCGATTTTCTCGCCTGGATGCGCGATCCCAAGGGCAGGGGTTTCCTGGAACAGGTGCATGTCTCCGACCGCATCCTTTTCCTGCAGGCGCTCGATGGCCTGCGCCGGGGCGAGGATGCTCAATGCGTCGATCTGCGCATCGACCGCCCCTCGGTCGCGCGTGATCAACGCCAGTTCGCTTATCTCAGAATGGACATGACGGCCCGGCGCGACGCCGATGGCGAACTTGCCGCTGTCATTGCCCAGTTGCACGATGTCTCCGTCGAACAGCAGCTGCGTGCCGAGGCTCAAAACCGCGTCGCCGATGCCGAATCGGCAAACGACGCCAAATCGCGCTTCCTCGCCGCCGTCAGCCACGAGCTGCGCACGCCGCTGAACGCTATTCTCGGTTTTTCCGACATCCTGATCGGAGAATATTTCGGCAAGTTCGAAAACGATCGCCAGCGCGAATATGTCGGCCTTGTGCGCGAATCCGGCGCGCACCTCTTGTCCGTCGTCAACACCATGCTCGACATGAGCAAGATCGAAGCCGGCCGTTACGAGCTGATCCTCGATGCCTTCGATATATCAAGCTCGGTCAAATCCTGCGAATCGATGCTGGCATTGCAGGCCAAGACCAAGGGCCTGACGCTGACCAGCCGTATCCAGCGCGGTCTCGGCGAGATCGTCGCCGATCAGCGCGCCATCCAGCAGATCCTGATCAATCTCGTCGGCAATGCCATCAAGTTCACCGAGGCAGGCGGCGTCGTCTCGGTCGATGCGGCGGCGCGCGACGGCATCCTCAAGCTAACGGTCAGCGATACCGGCATCGGTATTGCGGCCGACAAGCTGGCATTGCTCGGCCAGCCCTTCGTCCAGATCCAGAACGACTATACCCGCCGCTTCGAAGGCACCGGCCTTGGTCTTTCCCTGGTCAAGGGGCTGGTGGCGCTGCATGGCGGGCATTTCGCCATCGCCAGCCAGCCCGGCGAAGGCACGATCATCACCATCGAGATCGCGGTGGACGGCTCGGGCGCCGTGTGCGCCGAAGACGCCGGTCATGGCGCGACTGTCGAGTTCCCGCCGCGGCTGAAGGGCGCGGTCCATACAGGTGCAGAACTGGGGGAGGGGCGTTTCGATGGCCGCGCGCAAGCGAAAATCGCCTAAGGGAAAAAGGGGACGGCAGCAGCCGGGCCTCCTGATGTCAGGTGCCGCCGCCCTGGGCGGTCTCAGCCTGCAGGGCGCATCCGTGCTCGGCGGCGTCATCGGCCGCAATCCTTCGGTTGCCGGCGGCACGATCACCTTCGTCGTCATCTTCTCCTTCGTCGCCGCCAACGCGCTCTGGTATCAGCCGGGCCTGCATCCGCATCCGATTTTCCGCACCCGCGATCCGCAGTCTCCAAATGTGCTCGGCGCCCGCCGCCCAGCCGAGGAGCAGCAGGGCGACGTCACCACCTTCCGGATCGAACGGCCGGAGGATACCGCGACCACCACCAACGCAACGCCGGCGCCTGCCGCGCCCGGCCAGCAGCCGAACCAACTTGTCATGGACATCCAACAGCAGCTGGTGCGCCGTGGCCTCTATAACGGCATACCCGACGGCGTCATCGGCCCCCGCACCAGTGCGGCCATCCTGTTCTTCGAGGAAACCGTCGGCATGGTCCAGACCGGCGATCCGACACCCGGGGTACTGGCGGCGCTGAAGACCGATGCCGCCGGCCCATCGACCGTGCCCGCGGAAAAGCCGCCCGAGGATGTGAGCTCGAAGGCGGCGGCGGAAGACCCGGTGGCAGCGGCGATCCGCAGCGCCGAGAAGACCGTCAGAACCGCTTCGTCATCCGCAAAGCAGGTTCCATCAAGCGAAATCACCAATGTCGACCTGGTGCTGAAGATCCAGAAGGGTCTTTCCAACATGGCCTATGCCAATGTCGGCGTCGACGGCGTCGCCGGCGAGCAGACCCGCGCGGCCATCCGCCATTTCCAGAAGCACTACAACCTGCTCGAAGATGGCGAGCCAAACCAGGCGGTTCTGAAAAAACTCAAGGAAATCGGCGCGATTTAAACTCGAAACCGCCCTTACCATGACCGGAAACTCTCGCAGCCTCAGGGGCCTGGCGATGTTGTCTGGAACACCGCCAATTGCGGCGATCGCCGCATTGCCGCCGTCCGCGCCCCGGTCTATACCGCCCCGATGAGATTACGCGCCGACATCTTCGTTTCCGCACTCCTGCGCCGCGTCTTCGCCAGCGGCGATTTTGCCGCCGTCGAAAAGAAGGGTGCGGAGGAGGCGGGTGCGATCTTCATCCTCCAGCACTTCCGCGATGGCCTGGAAACGCTCTATGCGCCAGCGCCGCAGACCGCCTTCGGCGAGAGCGAGGCCGGCGACCGGCTGTTCGAAATCCGCCTGTCGCGCAGCGATCCGGAAGCGGTGCGTGCCATGCTGGAGCGCGAACGCAGGTTCGACCCCGATCTCTGGATCGTCGAGCTGGAGGCGGAGGAATTGGGAGACATGCTCCCGCTTGCAAAAGATGGCTGACAGCCGAGCCGAATGACCGAGGCTGTCAGCTCAGCGCGATCGCCGTCCGAGGACACGCAAGTCGCGTTGCGGCGGTGACTGTCGGATGAAGCGGTGGTTTTCCGTTTCCTGGAGCGCCGGCGCATTAGCCACTTCGGGCTTATAGGTGTAGCGATCGGCGCGGCGCCAGGCGTCCACACGTTCGTGGCATTCTTCTGGATCGAGCGCATCGAGCACCATCCAGCCGCGTGTGACGTTGTGCTGCTGTTCGGCAAGGTGTGGATAGAGCTTCTCGAGTACGAAGACGGCGTCCAGAAAGCCCATGCCGAGGCTCGTCAGCGTCGTCGCGAGCTGTTGGCCGGAAAGATCGAGCATGATGCGCTCGGCAAGCCAGCGGCTGGCCGACAGCGCATCGGCAAGCGCGGTTGCGAAATGCGTCGCCTCGCGCGAGCGGGCGAAGCGTACCAGCAAAGCCTCCTGAATATCGGTGAGCGTGCGCAGGCCGAGCCTGTCCTCGTCGGCCCGGCCGAGATGACCGGCAAGACCGAGGATACGCTCGCGCAGCGCCTCCTCATTGGCAATCCTCTGCCCCTGTAGCGCCTCCGCCTCAGTGGTCTCGGTCGGCGCCGGCGAAAGCGCAACCGTCTGCGCTTCTGTGATTGGCGCTGGCGCGGCCGCCGGCCGCGGTTGGCTCTGGCGCAGCGCCACCAGCGCATCGATGACCTTCGGCGAGAGTGAATCGCGGCTGACGATCGCCCTGACATGCGCTGCACCCTGCGTGCGCGCGATGGTAATCAGCGTGTCGTCGGCAATTGCCTTGGAGGCGGCAAGAAAAGGGGCTGCGATCTCGATCGGCTGGTTGCCGATGAACAGCGCCACGGCTGCCGGCATGTTTGCGCATTGGGAGAGCGCCGCGACCGCTTGGCGCTTGGCCTCATCGGAGGAGGCCTGGAATAGCGGCATGAAAAGCTCGGCGAATTGGCGCAGTTCGGACCGTGTCGGATGAGACAGGTTCTCAAAACTGCTGACAGTCGCCATCAATACCACGTCCTTTTTCCTGACGGCCAATGGGCCCTCTAGGTCTCGAAACCGGTCACGCACAAGAACACCCCGAAAACGCCGAACCAAGGGGAACCACGGGCCGATATGCACTGGCGGAACGCATGTCGGACCACATGGGTTATGAACAAATCCTACACCGGTACGGTTAATGCATGCTGAAGATTTTATTAAAATTTGACGGAATTATACACGCGTGACGTGTCGCGACATCATCGGCCGGCAGTCCAACAATGCCGATTTGAAAAGGCGTTGCAGCGATTGCTCATCGCTGGTGACGGGGGGAAAGTTCAGGCGGCCCTGCGATCGCGTAGCGCGTGCAGCAGGGTTTCGCGGCTGTCGTGACCGGCCTGATAAAGGTCGAGGGCTGCGGATGCCGCAAACTGCGCCTCGACGCTCTTGACGTCGATGCGCCGTTCCGCGCACCAGGCATCGAGTGCACCGCGCAACACGTCGAGATCCTCAGGCGAGAAAGATGAATTCACCAGCAAAGACATCGCCGGCCCTCCGCATTCCGGCAAGAGCGCGCAATATCCGCGATCGACCGGTGCCCGGAAACGTGTGATCGACGATTGAACCATACGCGCATCCGAATCGGTCGCAATTAAATATTTTCATGAAGTATTTTTGCAACAGTATGCATTTCCGGCCGAGTAACCTGCCGGTGTTCATGCCAACCATATGAATTGTTTCTAATTTTATACATCGATGCCAAGCCGTGTCTCTGCGTGGGCGGGTGAAACCAAATCATCTCTTCGCGCGTTAGAGAGGAAGTAACGTGAACTGTGTTTGGCGTCCACCGAACATTAGTAAGCTGTTAACTGACATCTGTCTCAATTCGGCTAGGAACGACGCGATTTGAGTGTTTGGATCGTTGAAAGTCCTGATCACGGTATTTCAATCAGGTGCCGTGGGAAAGGCGCGAATGCCCTCGGTCCGGTCACTCCGGCACTGCAGGACGCGCTGGCTCGCACATTGGCGGGCAGGGTGAAATCCATCGCAAGTTCATCCGTCTCGGGCAGTGCATGGAGACGAGAATGGCAATAGTAGTCGCATTGGCGGATTGGCAGCCGCGGGCGCCGCGTCGCCCGGACAAACAACCCCGCGAAGCCAAGATCCTATGGTTCACCGGCGTCCGCTACGAGCGGCTGGCCGAGAGCCCCAGGCGCGTGCCGGCGCCCGCGCCGCGCGTCAACACGAAGTGACGCCTGCTCAACCTTAGCGGGCGATGAATTGCTCGCAGCCGGCTTCCGTCAGGAAGTTCCGCGCTGCCTCATCGAAACTTGCCTGCGGCGCCAGCGTCCGCAGCACGGCGTAGCCGTCCGGTCGGGCCATCTCCACCAGAATCGCCTGCTGCAATTCCTGCGGCAGGTTCTTGCGCAGGTCGGTCAGCTGGATCGGACCGCCTGCCAGCACATCGAGCGCGCCGCCGACAGAGGTCCTGTCGTTCATGCTGAAGACCTCGTTGGAGGCGCTGTCGTAGATCGCGATCGACCAGAAGGGCACATTGCCCTTGGCAGTGAAATGCACCGGCGCATCTTCGACGTCGAAGGAGCAGACGGCGGTGCGCACGAAGGGGTCGCCATTGGCAAGGCCTGCCTCGTCATATCGGCCGCCGAGCAGGGTGAAATTATTCAGGTCACCCTCCGCCTCTACACGGGTCGCCGCATCCTTGCCGGTGAAATGCGGCAGCGAAAGGATGATGACGAGGTGCAGCAGCGCGGCGCCGAAAAGGCCGGTCAGGATGGCGAAGAATATCCTAAGCATTGCCGCATCCGGTCTTGGTGAGCTTCGGCATGGCAAGGTCGATCACCCCGGAACTGCCGGCGGTCGGCGTGTCGAACAGCGTCAGCACAAGCCGGAAGGTGCCGGCCTCTGGCAAGGCCAGCCAGTTGCCCGGCTGCGCGACGGCTGAGATTTCGATCGAGAAGCTGCTGTCCGGCTGGCGCAGCACCGTCCAGGAATTGAGCGCTGCCGGATGTCCGGTCGTCACCGCCGCCGGATTGCCGCCATTGTCGGCGGTAAACAGGGTCCAGAGCCGGGCAGGCGGCGTCTGCCCGCTGATGCGGTAGCGGCAACCGGCATTCAGCCGCGCGCCATCATCGTCGACGCTCGCCGTAAAGGTCAGGCCTTCGGCGCTGCCATAAAGCAGTTTGCCGGCGCGCGCGCGGTGCGACTTGGCATAAGGATCGGCCTCGACCGTCTGCAACGCCGGAAAAGCCTCCCAGGCGCCGAGCTTGATCGCCCCGAAACCCTGTGTGGCATCCAGCGCATAAAGCGAAATCATGATCCCGCCGCCGAAGGCGACGATCAGCGTGACCAGGATGAAGAGGGGAAACCGAAACACGTCATGACCTTGGAAACCATATCAGATGAAAGGGTTACCACTGATTCTGGCGGGGTGGAATGCCACGAGACGACATGGATGCCGATCAGTCCGGTTAACGTCGAAAGCTGCCCCTCACCCTAACCCCGACGGGTGGGCCTTGGGAGATGTGTATATGCCCTAGCGTAAACGGGGCGAGGGGACGTGCCATGCGAGAGGCAGGCGAGAAACGGGGAGGGCGAGGCTATCTCCGTTCGCCCCGTTTGCGGGGAGAAGGTCCCGGCAGGCGGAGGAGGGGCCCGCCTCGCCGATCTCCTTGGCATTGTGCCGACACGAACAAAAGCGCCGCATCCACCCAGAATCTATTCCACACTCGCGACTTTCTGCGGCGCAAGCGGAACGGCATCCTTCAGCTTTTTGCCGAGATCTTTCAAGATATTCGTCGACTGAACCGAGAGCATGCGCGGCCGGATGAGCTGCGGCAATCCATCCTGCGGCTTGGCGGCGGCGGTCTTGGCGAGATCCTTTTCCGAGGGCAGGGGATTTTCGACCCCAGGTATGGCCCGCAGCGTCACACCCTGATGGGCGTAGTCCATGGCGCGCTTGAAGGTCATCGCCGGCAGCGAGCCGCCGGTCATGTTGTTGGTCGAGGTGTAGTCGTCATTGCCGAACCAGACGGCGCAGGTATAGTTGCCGGTGAACCCGACGAACCAGGCGTCGCGATAGGCCTGGGTCGTGCCGGTCTTGCCGGCTGTCAGAATGCCATTGTCGAGGGCTGCCTTGCGCGCCGTGCCGACATAGGGAACGCGCGACAGCATCTGGTTCATGTAGGCGTCGGCCTTTTCGGACAACACACGTTTGGCTGCCGGCTCGTCACGGTCGAAATCGTAGAGCACGTCGCCGTCATAATCGAGGACCTGGGTTATGCCGTGGCGACGCGACTGGTAGCCGCCGGCCGGGAAGGTGGCATAGGCCGTCGCCTGATCGAGCACCGTCACCTCGGATGTGCCGATCGGAATGGTGACGTCGTCGCGGATCGGCGTCTCGACGCCGAGGTTTTTCGCCATCGCCCGGATCGGCTGAATGCCGAGTTTTTCCTTGGCGAGCCGCACCGGCACGGTGTTGATCGACTGGGCGATCGCGGTCTCGAGCGTTATGCGGCCGGCATAGTGGTTGGCATAATTATGCGGGCTCCAATTGCCCCAGGAGATCGGCGCGTCGACGATGGTCGTTTGCGGCGTCATCCCGCTCTCCATCGCCACCGAATAGGTATAGACCTTGAAAGAGGAGCCCGGCTGGCGCAGCGCCCTGGTGGCGCGGTTGAACTGGCTCTCGCCGTAATCGCGGCCGCCGACCATGGCGCGCACGGCGCCGCCATTCTCGATCATCACCATGGCGCCCTGCTTGGCGTGATAGGCCTCGCCATATTCCCGCAGCGACGTTTCGACTGAATCCTCAGCCGCCTGCTGGATGCCCATGTCGATCGTCGTGCGCACGATCAGCGAATGCTGGTGGAAACGCGGCGAAAGCCGCTGCACCTCGTCGAAGGCCCAGTCTAGGAAGAAGTCGGGCGATTCCACCTCGTTGCGGTCGACGACGGTGGCCGGGTTGCGCCGGGCGGCAATCACCTGGCCCTCGGTCATCAGCCCGCTCTGCACGAGATTGGTCAGCACCTCGTTGGCGCGCGCACGCGCTGCCGGCAGGTTGACATGCGGGGCGTATTTCGCGGGCGCCTTGAACAGGCCGGCGAGCATGGCGGATTCGGCGAGGTTTACATCGGTGATATTCTTGCCGAAATAGAACTGTGCCGCCGCGGCTGCGCCAAACGTGCCGCCGCCCATATAGGCCCGGTCGAGATAGGTGGAGAGGATTTCCTTCTTGGAAAGGTTTGCCTCGAGCCAAAGTGCCAGGAATGCCTCGGTGACCTTGCGGTCGATCGAGCGTTCGTTGGAGAGGAACAGGTTCTTGGCCAACTGCTGGGTCAGCGTCGAGCCACCCTGCACGACTTCGCCGGCCTGGGCGTTGGTGACCATAGCGCGGAAGAGGCCGATGGCGTCGATGCCGAAATGGTCGAAGAAGCGCCGATCTTCGGTGGCGAGCACGGACTTGATCAGGGAATCGGGCAGTTCATCGATCGGCACGGAATTTTGATGGATGACGCCGCGATGGCCGATGACGTAGCCGTAGCGGTCGGTGAAGGTGACGGCGAAATCGCCGCGGTTACGCCAGTCCTCCTTGGTCGCCTCGAAGGCGGGCTGGGCAAGCAGCAGCATCAGCACCGAGCCGGCGGCCCCGAGCGTCAGCCCTTCGCCGGCAAGTTCGAATACCATGCGCTTCCAGCCGCGCACGCGGAAGCGGCGGAAGAAGATGGTGATGTCTTCCCAGATCTCGGCGGCACGGAAGCCTGCGTTCCAGACGGTCGAATCGATCCACGAATCGATGCGCAGCAGAATGTGACGGCTCTTCGTCGGCCGCTTGTCCGCCGCTTTTTCTGGTTCATTTTCAGGCCCCTTTTCGGGGTTGTCCGGATCCTGCACGTCCTGTATTCCCGCCTGATCGCGCTTCGCTCATATCCGACCGTCGGAAAGCGACGAAAGCGCGAGGCCGCCATATGGCCGCAATGCTCTCCGATACCAGAAGAAAGTTCTCCGGTACCAGGAGCATGCTGAAGAATTGATTGATTTTGCGCCTGATAACAAGAGAGATA
Organism: Rhizobium sp. NZLR11; assembly: GCF_019685115.1. Taxonomy (NCBI): domain Bacteria; kingdom Pseudomonadati; phylum Pseudomonadota; class Alphaproteobacteria; order Hyphomicrobiales; family Rhizobiaceae; genus Rhizobium; species Rhizobium sp. NZLR11. The sequence continues at coordinate 19,376 of NZ_JABDWD010000003.1, forward strand.
GATGGGGGTCACGTGAATTTGCGGGCCGCTGTTGCAAGAAACGAACGATGAACGATCTGCCCTTCTGGAAGAGCAAGACACTGGCCGAAATGACCGTCGCCGAATGGGAAAGTCTCTGCGACGGCTGCGGCCTTTGTTGTCTCAACAAGATCGAGGAATGGGATAGCGGCGATATCTATTTCACCTCGGTCAGCTGCAAGCTGCTCGACGGCCAAAGCTGTCGCTGCTCCAGCTACGAGAACCGCTGGGATTTCGTGCCGGATTGCGTGCAGCTGACCAAGGAGAATGTGCCCGATATCGCCTGGCTGCCGCCTACCTGCGGGTACCGGCTGGTCAACGAAGGCCGCGACCTCTACTGGTGGCATCCGCTCGTCTCCGGCGATCCGGAAACCGTTCATGCCGCCGGCATTTCCGCCCGAGGCCGCACGATCAACGAAAATGAGATCGATATCGACGATCTCGAAGACTACGTCGTCGACTGGCCGCTGACCGTGGGCGAAGAGAAGGATGAGGAAGAAGAAGCCTAGCTAGAGCAGGATGATTTTAGGCCCGCCTAAAATCTGAATCCTGTTCTCAATTAAAGAGTTAGAGCATGATGTCATAAGAAAACCGCTCACACTTTTCGGCATCATGCTCTAGATGCGGGCTACCGCCGCGAGGAAACGCCGCAGTTCTCTCTCCACATAAGCGTCCACCGGCCCGTCTGCGCCAAAACCCCACCAAGTGAGCGAGCCCTGCCATTGCGACAGCATCAGCCGGGCGATCGTCTCCGGCGCGGTTGCCGATCCGAAACAGCGAGCGACCGCCACCGTCAGCGCTTTTCCCCAGGTGGCCCCGCGGGCGCGCAGCACCGGATCACGAAAGTCTTCACGAAGCACCAGCAGTCCCTCGCCATAGGCGGCGGCATTGTCGCCGTAATCCAGCGACAGGCCGACAAGTAGGGCGATCGCGCCTTCCGGGGTTTTCGGCACGCTCTCGGCAAGCCGCGTCGTTTCCGCATCCAGCCCGTCCCAGGCGTATAGCAGCGCTGCACGCAGCATCGCCGCCTTAGTCGCAAACCGCTGCACCAGCGTCGAGCCGGAAAGGCCGCTGGCTTTGGCCACTGCAGCAAAAGTTGCCGCATCCGGCCCCTCGGCATGGATCAGCGCCAGCACCATGGCGAGAAGCTGTTCATCGGAAAGCGTGCGGCGGCGCGGCATGAAATTCCTCTTGCATTCGCTCTATTTATGAACGAACGTTCGTTTATATACAATCGGCTTTTTTTGAGTTCTAGCGTGGAGGATGGAGAAGTGACAGCGAACTTGCGGGAGAAAGTGGCTTTGGTGGCAGGCGCAACGCGCGGCGCCGGCCGCGGCATCGCGGTGGAACTCGGTGCTGTCGGCGCCACCGTCTACGTAACAGGACGCACGACGCGTGCCCGGCAATCCGAATATGCGCGACCGGAGACGATCGAGGAGACGGCCGAACTGGTAACGGCTGCGGGCGGCAGGGGCATTGCCGTGCAGGTCGACCATCTCGTTGTGGCTGAGGTCGAGGCGCTGGTGGCCCGCATCCGGGCGGAGACCGGCAAGCTCGATATTCTCGTCAACGACATCTGGGGCGGCGAGAAGCTGTTCGAATGGGACAAGGCGGTCTGGGAGCATTCGCTGGACAACGGCCTGCGCATGCTGCGGCTCGGCATCGAAACACATCTGATCACCGCCCACTACGCCCTGCCGCTGATGATCGAACGGCCGGGTGGACTGCTGGTGGAGATGACCGACGGCACGGCCGAATACAACGCCAGCCATTACCGGCTGTCGCCCTTCTATGACCTCGTCAAAACGGGTGTCACCCGCATGGCCTGGGCGCATTCTCAGGATTTGGCAAAACGCGGCGCCACTGCGGTTTCAATCACGCCTGGCTGGCTGCGCTCCGAAATGATGCTGGATGCTTTTGGTGTTCGAGAGGAGAACTGGCGCGAGGCGACGAAGACGCAGCCGCATTTCGCCATTTCCGAAACCCCGCGCTTCGTCGGCCGCGCGGTGGCGGCCATCGCCGCCGATCCCGACCGCGCCCGCTGGAACGGCCAGTCGCTGTCGAGCGGTGGACTGGCCAAGGTCTACGGCTTCGATGACATCGACGGCTCGCGGCCGGATTGCTGGCGCTACATGGTGGAAGTGCAGGAGCCGGGCAAGCCGGCGGACGTGACCGGCTATCGCTAATGCATGTCATCAGGAAGTGTGCAGCAGTACCGGAATAACGACCTGCCTAAAACAAAGGATCAAGCGCATCGCATCAATCAAATTTGATGCAACGCGCTTTAAGGCCTCTGATTACCGCGCGGCTGCGAGCCGCGCCGCATCGCGAAACGACACCAGCCGTTTGGTCTGTTCGTCCCACAGCACAAGCTTGACGCAACGCAGGCTTTCCATGAGCGTGATCCGGCCGAGGTCGGCAAGCTCAGGATGGTCTCGCAGCACCTCCGGCAGCCGGTAATAGGGCACCCGGCTCGACAGATGATGCACGTGGTGGATGCCGATATTGCCGGTAATCCAGCGCAGCACCGGCGGCAGGTCGTAATGCGAGGCGCCGTGGAGGGCGGCATGCTGGAACTGCCAGTCCGGATCCTTCGACCAATGGGTTTCCTCGAATTGATGCTGGACGTAGAACAGCCAGACACCGGCAGCACCGGCCAGAAGGACGGTCGGCAGATGCACCAGGAGGAAGGGGACGATCCCGACGGCCCAGATCAGCAGCGCTGCGACCAGTGCGATGGCAAGATTGGTCGCCATGGTCGAGACCCAGGGCAGAGCGCCGGAGCGCATCATGCCGAAAGGCAGGCGCTGCTTGATGAGGAACAGCCATGCCGGCCCGATCCCGAACATCACGATCGGGTGCCGGTAAAGCCGATAGCCAAGACGGCCCCAGCGCGACAGCGCATTGTATTCGGCGATCGTCAGCGTTTCGATGTCGCCGACGCCGCGCTCGTCCAGGTTCCCGGCCGAGGCGTGGTGTTCCGCATGCGCCCGGCGCCAATAGTCGTAAGGCGTCAGCGTCAGGACGCCGATCGTGCGCCCAACCCAGTCGTCGACGCCGCGGCGCGCGAAAAACGAGCCATGGCCGCAATCATGCTGGATCATGAACAGCCGCAGCAGAAAAGCGGCGGCGGGAACGACCAGGATCAGGCCGGGCCAGAAGCTGTAATGAACCGAGGCCCATGCGGCAGCCCAAAACAGCGCGAAGGGGACGACGGTGACGGCAAGCTCGAAAGCGCTACGTCCGGCTCTCGGCTGGCGATATCCGGCAAGAATCTTCAACCAGCGCTTTTCAGCAAAAAGCTCGTTGTGGCCCGCGGAGGGTTCCAAGGTTGCGGCGGGTTCGGCCAAAGGGGCCACTTGCATTTCCTCGCTCTCGTTGCGGCGCGCGGATTCGATCACAGAATAGCGCCATGAAAGGCCGCGATACTCGAAAGGCCGAGTGCGATCACCACAGCCGAGCGAATGAGAAAGAGCGGATAGTCGAAACGGTACATTGTATGAAAAGAGGTCATGGCTGCAGCACTTCCCGTTTTTCTGAAAACATGTCAATGGCGATAATGTCACGCCGGCGCGCGGCGCGGCCGATAGAACGCGCCATCACCTTCAAATCACACATGATTTTGTGCGCAAATCGATCCTGATTTCCGCTGTATGTGCGTGGGGGCTCGATGAGAGCGTCTATTTCTTTGGAGCACTGCCCTGCGGGGCGGTCGTGGTCGCCGTCTTCATCTGGTTGGCGAATGTGCTTTCCGTCTTAGCCGCCTGCTTGTCCTTCTTCGGCTTCCGGACCTCACGATTGCTTCTTACCTGTCCTTTTGCCATGGATAAATCTCCCGTTTGATCGAAAACTGAAAGCCGCAGCCTGCGCGGTGTTCGCCCACTTGTCGGTCGCGACCGGAGATCGCGGGGTCGTCATGAGGGCGACCCGACAACGCCGGGCCGCAGGAATTGAATAAAATGATGCCTGCTGAAACCGCATCGAAGTCTGGAGGCGGATGACCTGAGAGGTCACCAAAAGCCAAACCCGACGTTGAGACGGGACGTCACCATGCTTCGCGATCAGGAAAATGGCGGGGCCGGAATCCGGTCACCGCAAATGCCACATCGGCCAAATCAGCGAGCCATCTTCTTACACTGAAATTACGGTGCCATTAAGGCCATTGCCGCAAGAAAGCCATATTTCCACAGGGCTTAATCATTGATGGGAAACAGGCGGATCAGCTTGGTTCTTTCCATTTCCGCTCGGCCTGATGCCGACATGATGCCACAGGCCAGGCAAAGGCCTCTATCCCGCCCGATATCGACAGGTACTTGCATGCCGCCGGCCTTGAGCAGGCGGTCGGTCATCGACAAAAGCAGGTCCAGCCGCGCCTGGCAACCGTCCGCTTCGAGGAGCGCCACCCGGCGCTCCCTGTCAATCTCTGCAAGTTCCTCGGCATGCTGTCGTTGTTGGTAAGCCCCGAACTGCACTCATCCAAAATAACCGGCCGCTGCAACGCAGATACAGAGCAACAGGGTTTTTCGCACAATAATCCTTCGGAGCCGGGTAGCTCGGTTATGCGCAGTTTCAAAGTGAGAGCGTCCTTGGAGCGTCTGAAAGACGCGCGGGGCATTAGACGGCGGCACGTTTTTCGCGGGGCAATCCCTGTATCGCATATCGGTTACAGACCGGGACGACCGGTTTCGGCGGTGCCTTCGGCTTGCCGAAATGGTATTCGAGCGCCCGTGAGAGCATGGCCGGCGAGGTGACACCCTCCTCGAACAATCTGATCAAAAGCACGGCGGCGACGTTGAAGACCCGTTGGTCCTCGATCAGGATTCTGGCGTCATAACCGGCGTCGTCGAGCACGCCCTGAAGCATGTCGAGATCGGACGAGGTCAGATGTGACTTTTCGGAAGTGGAAGACATAGGTCCTCCTTTCATCGGGGCGAGGGTATGAAAACCCTCAGTCGGCAGCGCCCGTACAATGGCTGCCGAAGGCGAGACCATGCGCCTTTCGCCGGAGCAAGGCAACGGGATTCTGCTGCTAATATTCGCTTTGTCTTATGAAGAGCCCGCACCGATCAGGGTGCGGGCGCAACGGTCATTCCGCCGCCTGATAGGCCGACGTCCGGGCGGCCGATGTCCGCGGACCGGCGGCTGCAAGCAGGGTAATCGCGACCGCGAGCAGCGCGACGAAGGCGATGCCGGCGACATAAGGATCCCAGCCGAAATGCGGTGCGGCGCCGAACACTGCCGAGGCGGCTGCGAGCACGATGCCGCCGCCGATCTGGAAAGAAGCGAAGAGCAGTCCGGAGGCAAGCCCCGATTTGTCATCCTCCACGTCGGAAAGGGCTGCGACCTGCACTGAAGGGTAGGTCAGGGCGTAACCGAGGCCGAGCGGGATTTGTGAGAACAGCACAAGCAGGATCGGGTCGACATGTCCGAGTGCGGTTACCCAGAAAATATAGCTGAAGGCCTGCAGGCCGACACCCGCCGCCATCAGGCCGGTGGCGCCGCGATTTTGCGCGAGTGTCGCAAAACGTGGCGCCAGGAACATCACGAAGACGCCGCCAAGCGCAAAGCAGAAGCCGGTGGTGAAGGCCGACCAGCCGATGACGTTCTGGTAATAGAGCGTCGCCAGAAACTGGAAGCCGACATAGGAACCCTGGAAGAGGGCGGCGATCGCATTGGCATGCCGGAGTTTCGCCCGGCGGAACATGCCAAGCGGCACCATCGGATCGGCATGGCGCGCTTCGACCAGCAGGAAGAGCAGGATCAGCGCCAGCGACGCGACGAGCGAACCCCAGGTCGCAAAAGCCTGCCAGCCGGCGGCAGCGGCATTGGTGATGCCGAAGACGAAGAGCAACAGGCCGGGGGTGATCGTCAGCGCGCCGGCCCAGTCGAAGGCGGGCCGCGGTCCCGTTCTTTTCGGGTCGGCCGGCAGCGCCAACGGCGCAAGAAAGAGCGTCAGGATGGCAACCGGCGCGCCCATGACGAGCGTCGCCCGCCAACTGAAGATCGTCGCCGCACCGCCGAGGACCATGCCGAGCACGAAGCCGGTGGCGCCGGTGGAGGCGAAGACCCCAAGCGCTTTTGCCCGCGCCTTCCCCTCGCCGAAGACGGAGAGCAGCAGCGCAAGGGCGGCAGGCGCGGTGAAGGCGGCGGCAATGCCCTTGATCAATCGGGCACCAATCAGCGTCGGCCCGCTGTCGACAAAGCCGCCGGCGATGCTGGCGGCGGCAAAAATCGCCAGCGACCACAGGAAGACGCGGCGGTGGCCGAAGACGTCGGCAACCCGGCCGCCGAGCAGTAGAAAGCCGCCATAGCCGAGCACATACGCGCTGACGGCCCATTGCAGCGATGTCGCCTCCATGCCGAGTTCGGCCTGGATGGCGGGCAGCGCGACACCGATGGTGGAGACGTCCATGGCGTCGAGAAAGTTGGCGGCACAGAGCAGCAGCAGTGCCAGCCCCGCTCCGCCTTTCGATTTGGAAAGTGTCATCGAAATCGTTCCTTCTTTGCTGCCGCCTCGTCGAGGGAGGTTGCGCGGACGGCAGGGAACGAGAAAATGTACAGCTTCCTAACCTATTGCAAATTGATAGTAGCCATGCCAGGTATTACTCACGATGATGAATGATGCTACGCTTCGAAAAATCGATCTGAACCTTTTGCTGGCCTTTTCGGTGCTGATGCAGGAGCGCAATGTCAGCCGCGCCGCCGAGCGCCTGCTGCTCGGCCAGCCAGGCCTGTCGGCCGCTTTGCGGCGCCTGCGCGAGGCGCTGGATGACGAACTCTTCGTGCGTGTCGGCCGCGGTCTGCAGCCGACGCCGCGCGCCCTTTCCATTGCCCCGGCGATCGAGGATGCGCTATCGGGCATCGAACGCGCCATCCGCCCGCAGGCCGAGTTTGATCCGGCAAGCTGGCAGGGCGAGTTCCGCATCGGCATGTGCGACAATCTCGAATCAGCTTTCTTCGGCCCGCTTGCCGCCCGTCTTCTCCAGCTTTCGCCGGGCGCCCGGCTGATCGGCATCGCGTCCGAAAAGCGCGATGCCGCCCGCCGGTTGGACGAGGGGGTCTTCGACTTCAGCGTTTCCGTGCATGACGAACCGGCCTCCTGGCACATCCGCGCGCCGCTGTTCGACCAGGCCTCGATCTGCATTTACGATGACGCTCAACTCCGGCTGAAGGCGCCGCTGAGCCTTGAGGATTTCGCCACTGTCGCCCATCTCACCGTCTCGTTCGAAGGCAATGCCTCGACCAGCATCGACACCGCACTGAGCCGCACCGGCCATGTCAGGCGTGTGGTGGCGACGGTGCCGCGCTTTTCCGCCCTGCCGACGGCGTTGCGGGCGATGCCCGCCATCGCCATCGTGCCGGAATCGATCGGTCGCTGCATGGCGCAACTGCATGGGCTGACCATCTCAGCGCCGCCGCTTTCGCTGCCGGCCGATCCGGTGACCATGCTCTACCGCCGGGTCGACCAAGCCGACGGCCGGGCGCGCTGGTTCCGCCGCCTGTTCCTCGACGTCGCCGGCGAGGCGCTCATAGCCTCCGGCTGCCGCGTCTCGATCATGAGAGCGGCGGCCTAAGCAATTCCAGGAAAAGTGCGAAGCGGTTTTCCGTCCGGAATTGCGTAGAAATAATAAGCAATTCCAGGAAAAGTGCGAAGCGGTTTTCCGTCCGGAATTGCGTAAAAATAAAATGCTGATCCCTATTATAGCTCGCCTTTGTGGAAATAGGCTTCGAGGCGGTAGCCATCCGGGTCGATGATGAACGCGGCGTAATAAAAGCGTCCATAATCCGGCCGGATACCCGGTTCGCCATTGTCGGTGCCGCCGGATGCGACTGCGGCCGCGTAAAAGGCATCGACCGCCGCCTCATTCGGCGCGACGAAGCAGAAATGCAGCCCGGATCGCATATCGGCAACAACCGGTTGCTCGACCTGCATCACCCAGAGCCCGACCTGTTCCGGGCCGTAGCCGATCATCTTGTCGGAATTGGATAGGCGCTCATATCCGAGCGGCGCCAGTGCCGCATCATAGAAACGGCGGGATTTGTCGAGGTCTTTTACGCCAATGGAAACATGATCGAACATGGACCGCAAAACTCCTATCACCGCTCGTTCCAGAGGGATTTTCATCCTCAAGATGGCACGACGCCACCATCTTTCAACCGCCGTCTCAAATTAACGGCCGGCTTTGGTCGTCACGGCTTGGCAGGCAGCGGCGGAAGTCGGTCAGCTGTCCAATCAGGCGATAGGAATGACTGGCCCCGCATGGGCGAGACCAGTCGTGATCTCAGCCGTCGACGGCAGCCCATTTCGGGGCAATACCCGTACCGCGACCCAGGCCGTAACCCAGGCGGATATTAAGCATTCCCAAGGGTTCGAGCAGGCGAGCGGCATCGAGCGAGCCAGTTTTCTCGACAGCAAAGTCGGCGTCCTTCACCAGCGCTGCGGACGTGTCGACAGCGTCATCGTCCCCGGCCAGGAACACCGGTATGGTGGAGGTGTGCTTTGGGGAAGCCGCAAACAGTTCGGCAAAGATGGTATTGAAGGCCTTCACGACCTTGGCGCCTGTCGCCCTGTGCTGGATTTCCTCGGCTGCCGACGTATCGTGACCAAACAGCAGGCCGGAGAAATCGGGCTTTAGCGGATTGGTCATGTCGACGACGATTTTGCCTTGCAATGCTGCGGTTCCGGCAAATTCGAGCGCCGAAGCATAAGGCAGCGCGAGTACAAGAATATCGGCTTCGGCCACGGCCGAGGAGATCGGTGCGCTCGTAGCGCCGATCTCCTCGGCAAGCGACTTTGCCGCGGCCTCATTCCGCGATGCGAGGATGAGCTCGCGCTTGCCTGCCAGGCGACGCGCCAAGCCGGCACCCATGTTTCCAGTTCCGATAATAGCGGTTTTCATATGGTCGGTTCCTTCATCGAGTTGAATGACTTGGATATAGCCGACCGCGATCCCATCATGAATAGCATTGAATGTCTGTACATAATTGCATAAAAGTATCGAATGACCGATCTCGCCAATTTGAAGACTTTTGTAGCCGTCGCGACGGCCGGTAGTTTCGCCAAAGCTGCCGCCAGGCTGAACCTATCGCCCGCCATGGTGGGCCGGCGCATTCAGGCTTTGGAAACAGATTATGGTGTCAAGCTGATCGAGCGCACCACGCGAACCCAGAGGCTCACCGAGATCGGCCTCAGATTCCTGGAGAGAGCAAGCAGGGTCATCGATGAGCTGGAGCAGTTGAACGACCTCGCCGGTCCAGCCAACCACGAAATATCCGGCCACCTCCGCATCAGCGGCCCGACGACTCTGGGCGTCAAGCGGCTGGCATCGTCCATTGCTCGCTTTGCCAATCAGCATCCCGCTGTCAGCCTGGAGCTTAATCTTACGGACCGAAACGTCGATCTGATCGCGGAAGGCTATGACCTTGCCGTTCGGGTGGCGCATCTGCGGCCATCTTCCTTGATCGCAAGAAGGATCGGCACCTATCGCTTCGTCTGCTGCGCGTCTCCCGGTTATCTCACCAAGAACGGCGTGCCGACCCATCCCGAGCACTTGCAACAGCACCGCTGCATCCTAAGCCTCAATCTCGTCCCGCGCGATCAATGGCACTTCGAAGATAAAGATGGACGGGCGCTGGCGGCAAAGATCAACAGCAATATCGGTATCGACAATGGCGAAGCCATGCGTGTTGCCGCGGTGGAGGACGCCGGCATCGTCTATGCACCGCTGGTCCTGGTAGAGGAAGACATCGCCGCTGGGCGGCTGACTGAGGTGCTCGCCGATTGGGAAAAGTATAGCCTGCCGATCCATGCGGTTCACCCGTCGCGGCAATTCGTGCCGCGACGGGTGAAGGCCGCGATCGGCTGGATCGCCGGAGATCTCCGCCGTTAGATGGTGCAGGCAGAAAGCGCGGTTGGCGGTGTGCAGTCCCCGGCAGATTTCACGCTGCCGGCCGACCTTACTGCAGCTGCGGCTTCTTGAGAAAGCTGTTGCGGTCGGCGGATTTGATGCGCAGCCAGGCTTCGCGGCCGTTCCTGAGTATCCGGATCGGAATCTCAGCGCCGGCCGGGCCGCTGCTCCAAACCTTGCGATAGAAGTCGGCCAGACCATCGACCTCTTCGTCGCGGATCTCCGAGATGATGTCGCCCTGTCGCAGGCCGGCCTTTGCGGCCGGACCGTCTTCGGCAACGCTCATCACCACCACGCCGCCATTGCTCTCGGCGGAGAATGCGCCGAGCCAGGGCCGCGGCGGCTTGTTGACCCGGCCGCGGTTCAACAGATCGTCGAGGATCGGCGGCAAAAGGTCGATCGGCACGACCATGTTGATATCGGCGACCTCGTCGCCCTGGCTCATCTGCAGGCGAAGGGAACCGATGCCGAGAAGCTTGCCGTCCGAACCGATCAGCGCCGCACCGCCCCATGAGGGATGGGCCGGCGCCGTGAAAATCGCTTCGTCCAGCAGATATTCCCAGTAGCCGGCGAATTCCTGCCGGGCGACGATGTTTGCCTCGACGAATTCTCCGATGCCATCGGCAAGCACGACAGGATCGCCGGCCTTGGCGCTTGCCGCGTCGCCGAGATCCACGGCCGGCGCATCAAGGGGCCCAAGCGCCTGCACCAGGCCGAAGCCGCTTTCCTGATCATAGGCGAGTGCATGCGCGGGAACGACGCGCCCGTCATGGGTGGTCAGCCAGACCTCTTCGGCCTCGGTGATGAGATAGCCGATGGTCAGCACCAGCCCATTGTCGCGAATGACCACGCCGCTGCCCTCCCGGACAATGCCCAGCGTCTCCGCTGTGAAGGCATCTTCCGGAATGGAAGAACGAACGGCCACGACTGACCGCAAAATCGGATCAATATTCATGCTTTCATCCCGATGAGGCACCGGCCCGAAAGGATGAAAGCCGGCGCATTTCACCCTGAATAAGTAAGAAGACGGACGGGTGGCGGCAAGGCTGCAGCGGATGGAATTTCCAAATCGGGGAAACCCAGGGGATGCATTCAATGCGCGATCAAATACGTTGTAAATGGCCGTTCCGTGCCAAGGTTCGGCACAACCAAACTTGTGGACGCGATATTTTTGATGACAGCGTCACCGTGCAACAATATACGGTCAATCCTATCAGGAATCAGGCTGACACGGATTTACGACATGAAAGACTGGCATCCCGATCTCAGCCGCAGCAGCAGCCCTCGTTATATGGCGATCGCCGATGTGATCGAAATGGATCTGCGCAGCGGCCATCTGGTGGCCGGCGACCGGCTGCCGCCGCAACGCGAACTCGCCAAGCGGCTGAATGTCGATTTCACGACGGTGGCGAGAGGTTATGTCGAGGCGCAGAAGCGCGGGCTTGTCGATTCGCATGTCGGCCGCGGCACCTTCGTCACCGGTGGCGCCGATAAGGAGCGCCAAGGTTTCGCGCCCGGCGCCGCCCCCGATCCGCGCCGCGCATCCGTCGTCGATTTCTCGATGAACATGCCGCCGGAACCGAACGATCCGGAACTGCTCGCCCGCATGCGCGAGGGCATGTCGGCGGTGGCCGCCAACCTCATTCCGCTTCTGCGCTATCAGGGTTTTGGCGGCTCCGGCATGGACAAGGATGCCGCCGCCGCCTGGCTCAGCCGTCGCGGGCTGGTGCCCTCGCAGGAGCGGATATTCGTCACCCCTGGCGCCCATCCGGCCCTGCTGGCGATCTTCGGCCTGCTGGCAAAGCCGGGTGAAACCGTGCTTTCGGAAATCATCACCTATCCTGGCATGCGATCGATCGCTGCCCAGCTGCGGCTCAATCTGACCGGTCTGCCGATGGACGAGGACGGTATCCTGCCGGACGCTTTTGCCGAGGCCTGCGAGAGATTGAAGCCGAAGGCACTCTATCTCAATCCGACGCTGCAGAACCCGACGACGCTGACGATCCCGGCCAAGCGCCGTGAGGAAATCTCAGCTGTTGCCCGCAAATACCACGTGCCGATCGTCGAAGACGATGCCTACGGCTTCATTCCGCTGCAAGGCCCGGCGCCCCTCGCGGCAATAGCCCCCGATCTCACCTGGCATATCGGCGGACTGGCGAAATGCATCGGCGCGGGTCTGCGCCTTGCCTATGTCGTGGCGCCGGATAGCAAGGCCGTTTGGCCCTTCGTCAGCGCCATGCGCGCCAACAATGTCATGGCCTCGCCGCTGACCGTGGCGCTCGCCACCCGTTGGATCGAGGACGGCACCGCCGATACGATCCTGCGTTTCATCCGCGCCGAGGCCGCCGCCCGCCAGCAGATGGTCGCTGCCATCCTGCCGGCCGACAGCTACCGCGCCGATCCGATCAGTTTCAATATCTGGCTGCCGCTCTCCAACGGCTGGACCCGCTCCACCTTCGGCAGCCACACCCGCTCCTCCGGCATCGGCGTCGCGGCAAGCGATGTCTTCACAGTCGAGGGGACGGCACCCGAGGCCGTGCGTGTCTGCCTTGGCGGGCCGATCACCCGGGAGAAGCTGCAGGGCGCGCTGGAGTTCATGGCCCATGCGCTTGAGGGCCCGCCGGAAATGGCGGCTTCGTTCTTCTGACGTTCAAGCCTCGTGGCTGACGCCGTCGACGCATCCGAAAGCCGGAAGCGGTCGGGGTAATCGGCCGCGCCATGATTCACCCAAGATGAAGCCTAATGCATGTCGCCCGGAAGTGTGCAGCGGTTCCGGGATAAGGACATGCATAAAAACAAGAGCTAATGCGCATCGCATGAATCTAGTCCAATGCGACGCGCATTAGCCGTCAGCTGCCGCCAGCCGGCGGGACTGTGCGGCATTCTGACGAATTGACTGGTAATGTCGAGATGATGTAGTTATATTGAATGCATACATTGCTGAGCATTGATTGACTCGATGTTCCGCGCAGAAAAGGCGATATCATCATGGAGACCGAATACCCCCCGCTTCCTCCGCTGCAGACCGGCATCAGGGGACGCTGCCCGCGCTGCGGCCAGGGCCATATGTTCAAGGGCTTCCTGACCTTGCAGCCGGAATGCGAGGCCTGCGGCCTCGATTATTCCTTCGCCGATCCGGCTGATGGTCCGGCTTTTTTCGTCATCTGCTTTGCCTGCATACCGAGCGTGCTGCTCGGCGTCTGGCTGGAGGTCGCTTTCACGGCGCCGATCTGGGTGCAGCTTCTGGTCACCGGCCCCTTCATGCTCGCCACCTGCATACCGCCGCTGCGGCCGCTGAAGGGCTGGCTGGTCGCCAGCCAGTATTTCTACAAGGCGGAAGAGGGCAAACTCGCCTGAGATCTGTTCAGCGTCGCGCGCAGGCGCGGCGTGGCGAAATTGATGAGCGCCCGCAATTTCAGCGGCACCAATCCCTGCTGGGGATAGACGAGATGCACCGGTGCCGGCGGCGGTTCGAAATCGACAAGCAGCGGCGTGAGTTGACCGGCCATCTCAGCGCCTGCGGCCTGGTAGGAAAGTACCCGGGTGATGCCGAGGCCGGCGACCGCCGCATCGACCGCAGCCTCGGCGGCGTTGACGCCAAGCCGTGAGCGGATCGGCACGATGAGGTCACGTTTTCCCTCGGTGAATGTCCAACTCAGCGTCGAGGCCATGGCCTCGAAGGTGACGCAGTCATGGGCGGTGAGATCGCCTGGCTGCTGAGGTGCGACGTGCCGAGTCAGATAATCCGGGCTGGCATAGACCGTCCGGCGGATTGCGCCGAGCCTGGTGGCGATCATGTTGCTGTCCGGCAGGTTGCCGATACGGAGCGCCACATCGATATGATCCTCGACGAGGTTGGACAGCCGGTCGCCAAGCATCAGCCGCAGATTGATATCGGGGTAGGCCTTCAGGAAATCCACCACCACAGGCAGGACATGCAGCCGCCCGAAGACGATCGGCGCAGTCATCGTCAACTCGCCCTTCGGTACGCTGTATTCACCGGCCGCCGCCCGTTCCGCCTCTTCCACCCGATCGAGAATTTCCCGCGCCGCCTCCACATAGGAGCGGCCTGCCTCCGTCAGCGCGACCTTCCTGTTGGTTCTCTGCAGCAACTGGGCGTTCAGATGTGCTTCCAGTTCGGAAACCTTGCGGCTGACAGTTGCCAGCGGGGACCGCAGATGCCGGGAGGCGGCCGACAGGCTGCCCTGTTCGACCACGGCAAGAAGCACGGTCATGGCGTCGAGGCGGTCCATCCTATCCTTCCATAAATTGGGAATATACCTTCCAGAATAGCACTCTACTGCACGCAAATGGAAGGCAATAAATTATGCCGCAGATGGTTCGAAGCGGCCATCATCAATCGCGGCCCGTCGATCGCAAAGATCAGAGGAAACCATCATGAAACTCTACTACCATCCGCTATCCGGTCATTCGCACCGGGTTCACCTGTTCCTGTCTCTGCTGGGCGTGCCCTATGAACTGGTCGAGCTCGACCTGGCGGCAGGCGCCCACAAAGCGCCGGAGTTTCTGAAGCTCAATCCCTTTGGCCAAGTGCCGGTACTCGACGATAATGGCACGGTCATTGCCGATTCCTCTGCCATCCTCGTCTATCTCGCGCGCAAATATGGCCGTAACGACTGGCTGCCGGAAGAGGCATTGGCCGCGGCGCGAACACAGAAATGGTTGTCGGTTGCATCAGGCGAAATCGCCTACGGGGTGTGCGCTGCTCGCTTGGTGACCGTCTTCGGCGCCGATTTCCGTACTGAGGAGGTGATCACCCGGGCGCACCGCATTCTCGCGCTGATCGACGCGGAACTCGCCGACCGCAATTTCCTACTCGGCAACAATCCGGTGATCGCCGACGTCGCGCTCTACAGCTACATCGCCAATGCGCCGGAGGGCAATGTCGATCTCTCGGCTTATCCAAACGTCCGCGCCTGGCTCGCGCGCATCGAGGCGTTGCCGGGTTTCGTCGGCTTTCGCAAGACGAAGATCGGCCTTGCCGCATGAGACGTCGCCGGGACGGATCACCGTCCCGGTTTCCCAAATGGTGCCCGCAAGGAGGCCGTAATGCTGGAGCAGACAAGACAGGACGCCACATCACCCTGGCATCAAGGTGAACTCGCCATGCAGCGTAGCGTCGGGGTCGTCGAACGCATGGACGGACCCGGACGCAATTTCGTCCGCAAGGCAATGCCGGAGCAGCACCGCGCCTTCTTTCCAATGCTGCCTTTTGTCGTCCTCGGCGCCGTCGATGCCAAAGGCGATGTCTGGGCGACGGTGCAGGCTGAGCGACCGGGCTTCATGTCCTCACCGGATCCGGAGGTCCTGGATGTCGACCTGCGGCGCGACCCGGCCGATCCCGCCGATGCCGGCATGGAGGACGGCAATGCGATCGCAATGCTCGGCATCCAACTCGAGACCCGCCGGCGCAACCGGCTGAACGGCGTGATCCGCAGAACGGATGCCGAAGCTTTCCGCGTGCGTGTCGGCCAGAGCTTCGGCAACTGCCCGCAGTATATCCAGCCGCGCTCTTCCGTCTTTGTCCGCGATCCCGATAGGCCGACAGCGGTGGCGCCGCTGCATTCCGGTCAACTCGACCATCGCATGCGGCAGATGATCGAGGGTGCCGACACCTTCTTCGTCGCCTCCTATGTTGATCGCGACAATGGCGAGCGGCAGGTGGACGTCTCCCATCGCGGCGGCGATGCCGGCTTCGTCCGTCTCAGTGCTGGCGGCGTGCTGACCATTCCCGATTTTGCCGGCAATCGGTTCTTCAACACCCTCGGCAATTTCCTCGTCAACCCGAAGGCCGGTCTGGTCTTCATCGATTTTGAAACCGGCGACATGCTGCAGATGACCGGAACGGCAGAAGTGCTGGTGGATTCGCCCGAAATCACCAGCTTTCAAAGGGCGGAACGGCTGTGGCGTTTCACGCCGGAAGAGATCGTGTTTCGCCCGGATGCTCTGCCGCTGCGATGGAGCAAGGAGAGCGCCGATCTGCTGCGCTGTTCCCGCGGGTGAGGGGGACGCTTGGCTGCATCTCGACCTCTGCGGCAAAACGTTACCTTGGCGCCTTGCAACAATTGTACCGATCGGTACAATGATAACCATTCACTACAGGAGCGCCCATGTCCAGCCTGGCCCCAGCCTTCACCCTTGAGACCGCCACCCGAAAAGTCCGCCTTGCCGAGGACGGCTGGAACAGCCGCGATCCGGAGCGCGTCTCGCTCGTCTATACGCCGGACAGTTGCTGGCGGAACCGCGCCGAATTCGTCAACGGTCGAGCCGAGATCGTCGCCTTTCTCACCCGCAAATGGGCCAAGGAATTGGACTACCGGCTGATCAAGGAGATCTGGGCCTTCACCGATGATCGCATCGCCGTGCGCTTCGCTTACGAATGGCACGACGACAGCGGCAACTGGTTCCGCTCCTATGGCAACGAGAACTGGGAATTCGATGCCGCCGGTCTGATGCAGCGCCGCTTCGCCTGCATCAACGACCTGCCGATTCGGGAATCGGAACGACAGTACCACTGGCCGCTCGGCCGGCGGCCCGACGATCATCCCGGTCTGAGCGAACTCGGCCTCTGACGCAAGCCAGGCCAAGGAACTCCGCCGGTGAAGACCGTCTACGAACGCGCCGACATCGTGCCGTTGCTGGCGGAAATCTTCCGCGAACTCGGCTATGAGGCCACGTCGCTCAGCCGCATAACCGAACGCATCGGCATCGGCAAGGGCAGTCTTTATCACTTCTTTCCCGGTGGCAAGGAGGAGATGGCGGGTGCCGTGCTCGCCGATGTCGATGCCTGGTTCGAACAGGCGATCTATCAGCCGTTAAGAAAGGACGACGCTCGTCAGGCTATCGCGGCGATGTGGACGCATGTGAACGATTATTTTCGCTCCGGCCGGCGCATCTGCCTCGTCGGCGCCTTCGCGCTTGATGAGACCCGGGAACGATTTTCGCCAGCAATCGGCGGCTATTTCATTCGCTGGATCGACGCCTTGCGTTCGGCGTTGATGCGGGCGGGCTGTGCAGAGGAGGAGGCGCAGGCGCTGGCCGAGGAGAGCGTCGCCGGCATTCAAGGCGCACTGGTGCTGTCGCGGGCGCTGGACGACACAACGGTCTTCACCCGATCGCTGCAGACGCTGGCGAAACGGCTCGAAGTCGTGATGCGATGAGGGCGGTCAAAGCGGCTGGGATGTTCCATTGCAGCCGTAAAGAATTCACCCGGCCACGATTGATTGGCCGGGGCCTCGATCGGGCGCTGGGCGGCGCTCGATCTTATATCAGCGTTGTTGTTGAGGCTGCTGGGTCGGGCGCGGATTTTCCCGTTCAGGGCGAATCTGGCGCCATTCATTTTCCATCTGGTCGACGACGTGCTGGGGAATGGTGGTTTGCGTTGTGGCGGGCGTCTGCATCGGAAGTCTCCTCGTTCTGTGGTAAGGCTTCAGGGCAAAGAGATGCATCGCACAAGACAAAAGGCGTGTAAATCAGTGGCTTAAACACTTTAAACGATTAAATAGATTTTAATCGATTAAGACGGTTTTAACCACGATATTTTTGGGAAGCGCGGAATGGTTGTCCACATGGACCGGGGTTTCTTTTTCGATGCGGTGCGGGACCAACTCTTCAAGGGAGAGATGACGCATCCTCAGGTAGTGGGCATCACTGCGATTATCGACGCTTGGGAAGAGCGGTTTCCCCATGCCGATCGGCGGTGGCTCGCCTATATCCTCGCAACCGCTTACCATGAGACCGCCTATACGATGCAGCCGGTGCGCGAGACGCTGGCGCACAGCGATAAACGCGCGGTCGAGATCCTGGAGACGGCCTTTGCTGCAGGCAAGCTTTCCTGGGTGAAAACCCCGTACTGGCGGCCGGACGAGGATGGTCGCAGCTGGCATGGACGCGGTCTGGTGCAACTCACCCACAAGCGGAACTATGAGGCGATGAGCACGCTGACGGGCATCGACCTCGTTGCCGATCCCGACCGGGCGATGGAGATGGCGGCGGCGGTAACGATCCTGATCGAAGGCATGCTGCAGGGCAGCTTTACCGGCCACAAGCTCGCCGATCACCTGAACTTGACGACGGAGGATTGGGTGAACGCACGCCGCATCGTCAACGGCACCGACCGGGCGGAAAAGCTCGCGGCTTACGCCATCATCTTCGCTGCGGCGATACGTCCGGATGCCCCGCATGGCATGTTCGCGCGGTTGAAGGCCTGGGGCTTGCGTGTTATCGCCCGGCTGACCCTCTGAAACTTGACAGGAGCTTCCGCGTGATCCGCCATATCGTCTTCTTCACCGTGCAGGAGGAACATCTGCAGGAGGTGAGGGCCGGGCTTTCGGTTCTGACCGGCATTCCTCATGCGCGGTTGCTGGAGATCGGCACCAATGTGAAAACCGATCAATTGGGCACCGAGATCGATCTCGTAGTCTACGGCGAATTCGACGACGAGGCGGCCCTTGCCGCCTATAAGGCCCATCCGGATTACCAGCTCTCGATCGAGCGCGTGCGGCCGCTCCGGGAAAAGCGCATCGCCGCCGATTACGACTGCTCCACGGCGGTGACGCGGCCGCTTTGAATCTCGCAAGCGTGCTGTTGCCATGCCACATTCCGTCGAAATTTCAGATGGAAGACTGATTTTCCGGAGGGGGGTCGCGCCCCGAAGTTCACTCAACTGTTGAGCCGCCGGACTCAACTTTCGAAAAAGCGGCGGCAAGCGATTCAAAAGATTCGCCAAAGCGGGCTGCGTGCTAATGGTCAGCTGGCTGCAGCAGTCGCGATACGCGGTCGGAAAGCCGCTCTCGTCCTGATGATGATGATAATCAAGACAGATTAAGAATGGCTGACTTGCCGGGCCCGGGCTCTCACGAGACGACCGGGCTCGGGTGCGATGCGTGGGCGCTGCGCACCACCGCCATCAACGTCAGCACGAAACTCAACGACAAGGCGGCGAGAACGGCGCAGGCGACGAGTGCCGGGCCGGTGCCAGCGCGGTCGAGGATGGCGGTGAAGATGACCGGGGCGATGGCGTTGGCGAGGTTTTGCGGCAGCGACAGCCGGGCCGACTGCAGACCGTATTCGGCAGGTGAAAACAGCGCCAGCGGCAGAAGCGCGCGGGCGACGGTCATGACGCCGGCGCCAAAGCCGTAGAGCAGAATGAAGGTGACGAGCAGCGGTGTTGACGAGCCGGCGACCAGCATGATCAGGAAACTGATCATCATCAGGCCGATGCCCATCGCCGCGCTGAGCATGGGGTTGCCGCGCCGGCCGAGCAGCATGTCGAGGAAACGCGCCGAGATGCCGAGCACGCCGCGTGCCGAGCCGAGCTGCAGCGCGAAGGCCGGCGAGGCGCCGGACTGACGGAAGATTTCGAGCAGCGATGGCGAGATGCCGAAGGTGATGAAGGTCGAGATCGTCGTCGCCGCGGCAATCAGCAGGAAGGCTTTGCGCCGTGCCACCTTCGACAGCGGCACCGGGGCAATGTCTGCCGCGCTGCCTTCGATATGCATTACGATCGGTTT
Organism: Rhizobium sp. NZLR11; assembly: GCF_019685115.1. Lineage (NCBI taxonomy): Bacteria > Pseudomonadati > Pseudomonadota > Alphaproteobacteria > Hyphomicrobiales > Rhizobiaceae > Rhizobium > Rhizobium sp. NZLR11. The sequence continues at coordinate 38,835 of NZ_JABDWD010000003.1, forward strand.
CGGCAGGGCGAAAAGATGCAGCGGCAGACAGACGAAGAATTGCAGCCCCGCGCAGACGAGAAAGGTGAGGCGCCAGCCGAGCGTCTCGTTGAGCAGGCTGAGGATCGGCCAGAAGATGGCGCTCGAAAGCCCGGTGAACAGCATGAGAATAGCGATGACGCGTTTGCCGTTCGCCCCTTCGCGCTCGACGACGGCCGTATAGGCCGGTGCCGAAAGGCCACAGGCGCCGCCGATGCCGATGATCACCCAGGCGGCGGCATAAAACACGATGCCGTTTGCGGCGGAAAGCAGAAGCAAGCCAAGCGCAAAGGTCAGTGAGGCGGCCGATAACACTCGGGCGGCGCCGTAGCGGGAGAGCCAGCGGCCGGTCGCGGGACCAATGATGGCGCTGACCATCATCATGATCGTCAGGCCGGCAAACGCGACCTCGTTCGCCAAGCCAAGAGCGGGTGCCACGACGCGGCCCATGACCCCGAGCATGTCGAACGTCGTGCCCCAGCCGATCAACTGGGTGATGGCAAGCACGGTGACCGTCTGCGCCGAGCGGAAGCGGAAGGAATTTGGCATTGGTGCTGAAATGGCCTGAATGCGGAAACACCAAGGACATACCAGTTTCAATCGGCCGGTAAAAGTTGCGATCGCAATTCCCGCCACACCTGATACCGAACGACTTTTTCCGATGCGGAGGAGGCCGCCGAAGCCTGCCGCGGCAGCGGTTTTCAGCAGCTGACACCGGTTGCCGTCAGCAGTCGAGAATGGTTCTAAATGCCCTGCGTTACAGCGCATTCATTTGCCATTCAGGTCGCGTGAGTACATATTCGGGCCACATTGGCATTACCTTGAAAGCATAGCACATGGCCTTTCCTCTGAGCGTCGCAGCGTTGGCCGCCGGACTGGTGGTATCGGCGCCCTCATCGGACGTCGTGGGCACTCTCGTTCACAGCGTGGCAGGTGACTGCAGCGCCGCCGCAGCCCAGGTGGTTGAGCAAACGGGCGGCCAGCTCCTGTCCGTGCAACCGGTGGGCGACACCTGCATCATCACCGTTCTGGTGTCGGGAAACGGCCAGCGTCCACGCAAAGTGACGGTAAAGGTTCCGATGTAGGCGGAATCGGTCTATTCAGGACATGATCGATTTGAAGCGGGCGAAGGCGGACCGATGCGCATTCTGGTAGTCGAAGACGATGTTAATCTGAACCGGCAGCTGGCCGACACGCTGAAGGAGGCGGGCTATGTCGTCGACCAGGCGTTCGACGGCGAGGAAGGCCATTTCCTCGGCGATACCGAACCTTATGACGCCATAATTCTCGATATCGGCTTGCCGGAGCTGGACGGGGTCACCGTCCTTGAAAAATGGCGCGGCGCCGGCCGCGGCATGCCGGTGCTGATCCTGACGGCGCGCGACCGCTGGAGCGACAAGGTCGCCGGTATCGACGCAGGGGCCGACGACTACGTCACCAAACCCTTCCATGTCGAGGAAGTGCTGGCGCGAATTCGGGCGCTGATCCGGCGCGCGGCGGGGCATTCCTCATCCGAGATCATCTGCGGGCCGGTGCGGCTCGATACCAAATCCTCCAAGGCGACGGTCAATGGCACGACGCTGAAGCTGACCTCGCACGAATACCGCCTTCTCGCCTATCTCATGCATCATATGGGCGAGGTCGTCTCCCGCACAGAACTGGTCGAGCACATGTACGACCAGGATTTTGACCGCGATTCCAACACGATCGAGGTCTTTGTCGGCCGTCTGCGCAAGAAGATGGGCGTCGATCTGATCGAAACGGTGCGCGGTCTCGGATACCGCATCCAAGCGCCGAAACATGCGAATTAAGTCGCTCACCGCACGTGTTTTGTTGTTGACCACAGTCTGGTCGACGGTGGCGCTGGTGGTGATCGGCCTGTTGATCTCCACCCTCTACCGCAAGAGCGCCGAACGCGGTTTCCAGGATCTGCTGCGGGCGCAGCTCTATAACGTCATCAACTCTGTGACGATCGGCGATCAGGGAGCGCTCAGCGGCAGCCCGCAGCTCGGCGACCTGCGTTTTGCCCAGCCGAAGACCGGTTGGTATTGGGTGGTGGAGCCGCTCGGCACCTATACGACGGCACCGCTGGTGTCGCCCTCGCTCGGCTCGGCGCTCATTCCGGTTCCCTCCGTCGTCGAGGCGCCTTTCGACAAGAATTACGAACGCTACTATCAGGTGACGGATGCCTCCGGGAACCGCGTGCAGGTGGCGGAAACCGAAGTGGTGCTCGATACTGACGGGCGCGCGGCGCGCGTCCGCGTCACCGGCAATGTCGATGTCGTCGAAGACGACGTGCGCACCTTTTCCCATAGCCTCTATCTGGCGCTGGCCGGCTTCGGCGTCGGCAGCCTGATCGTCAATGCCCTGGCGATTCTCTATGGCCTGAAGCCACTCGACAAGGCACGTGCCGCCTTGGAGCGCATCCGCGCCGGCGAGAGCGAGCAGCTCAAAGGCGACTTCCCGCGTGAGATTTTGCCGCTCGCCAACGAGGTCAACGCGCTGATCGACAGCAACCGCCGCATCGTCGAGCGGGCCCGCATGCAGGTCGGCAATCTCGCCCATTCGCTGAAGACCCCGATTGCCGTGCTTCTCAACGAGGCGCGCGTGCTCGAAAAATCCCATGGCGAACTGGTGCGCAGCCAGGCGGAATCGATGCAGGGACAGGTGCAGTCCTATCTCAACCGCGCCCGCATCGCTGCGCAACGCGAATCCGTGCTCGCCCGCACCGATGCCGAGCCGGCGCTCGAGCGGCTGGTGCGCGTCATGCGCCGGCTGAACGTCGATACCGAATTCGATCTCGTCGTCTCGCCGCCGCATCTGGCCGTCGCTATGGAGCAACAGGATCTCGAGGAGACCGTCGGCAATCTCTTGGAGAATGCGGCGCGTTTTGCCAAAAGCAAGGTACGGCTTTCGGCCGTCGAGGCCGGCGACGACGTCAAGGGAGCGGAGGCGAGTGCGCGCCGCCACTGGGTGGAGCTCGCCGTCGAGGATGACGGGCCGGGCCTCGAGCCCGATCAGATCCGCGAGGCGCTGAAGCGCGGCCGCAGGCTCGACGAAAGCAAGCCCGGAACCGGGCTCGGCCTTTCGATCGTCACCGAGATCTCCAGTGAGTATCAAGGACGGCTCGAGCTTTCCCGCGGCGAATGGGGCGGGCTCAAGGCGAAGCTTATCCTGCCCGGCATCACAAAGGATGTTGCATGAGCAACTGCTTGATGTCACAAAGATACTGGCAAATGCATAGCATGCTTTGCCTTAATGCTGACACGGGGACGCTGCACTTCGATCGGCTGAAATTGACCCCTGATCGTGGTTCGACGCAATGATTTTACGCTCGCAAGGCATGATCGCTTCCGCTCTTCTCGTCGCCGTCGCGCTCACCGGCTGCACGACGACGAAGGGTGCCGCTTCACGCGGCATTTTTTCGAGCAAGCCCTCGGCCTCGGCAGCCTTCCTCACCGCGCTGCAAGGCGGCCTTGCCGGCCGCAGCGGCGTGAGCTTGAGCGATAGCGACAAGCAGCGGGCGCTCGAGGCAGAATATCGGGCGCTGGAAGGCGCAGCCGTCGGCCAGCCGGTGCTGTGGACCGGCGAGGACGTCACCGGCAAGGTGGTCGCGGCAGCACCCTATCAGGTCGGTTCGCAGAACTGCCGCCAATATACCCATACGCTGACCGCCGACGGCAAGGACACCGTGGTGCGAGGCGTTGCCTGCCGCAACAATGACGGAAGCTGGTCGCCGCTCGGCTGAATCTGGTGAGTTGCGGCTCAAATCTTTGTCATTCCGGCTTTGGCAGTTGGAATGGCGGCGCGCATCAAGTATTTGGGCCGATATGCTGTTCTGGATTCTCGTTGCCGTTCTGACGGCAGCCGTCGCCATCATCCTGCTTTACCCCCTTCTGCGCGGAGCGAAGGCGGCGGAGAATATCCGCGCGGGCGAGGCGGCAGTCTACCGTGACCAACTGCGCGAACTCGACCGCGATCTCAATGGCGGACTGATCACGCCTGAAGAAGCTGACTATGCCAGGGCTGAAATCGGCCGGCGGCTGATCGCCGTTTCTGCCGATGAGCGGGAAGAAACGCCGAAACCCGCACGGCATCGCCGTTTCACCGAGGCCTTCGTGCTGCTGGTCCTGCCGGTTCTCGGGCTCTGTCTTTATTTGACGACGGGCAGGCCGGACCTGCCCTCGCAGCCGCTGGAAGCGCGGCTGGAAAATCCCGGCAACGATATGGCTGTGCTGATCACCAAGGCGGAACGGCACCTGGCGCAGAATCCCGATGACGGCAAGGGCTGGGACGTGCTGGCGCCGATCTATGTCCGCACGATGCGCGTGAACGATGCGCAACTGGCCTATCGCAATGCCATCCGGCTTCTCGGCCCAAGTCCGGTCCGGCTCGACGGCCTGGCCGAGACGCTGATGGCGATCTCCGACGGCGTCGTGACGGAGGAGACGCGCCAAGTGCTGGAACAGTCGCTGACGCTGGAACCCGACAATCCCCGCGCCCGCTTTTATATCGCGCTCAGCATGGAGCAGGCCGGACGGCCCGATGAGGCGCGCCAGGCCTTCGAGGCGCTGGCGAAACAATCGCCGGCCGATGCGCCCTGGCTGCCGCTGGTCAACCAGCATATCGCCATGAACGGCGGCGCGCCGGCAGTTCCCGATCAAGCAGCCCCGATTACCCCGGCTGCCCCGGCTGCCCCGGGCAATCCCACGCAGCAGGATGTGGCCGCGGCGGACAACATGAGCGCCGGCGACCGGCAGCAGATGATCCGCGGCATGGTCGAGAGCCTCGACGCCAAGCTGAACGAGGATCCGAACAATTTCGAGGGATGGGTGCGGCTCGTCCGCTCTTACGCCGTATTGAACGATAAGGATCGCGCCGCCGCTGCGCTGAAGCGCGGGCTTGCTGCCTTTCCGTCGGCCGGCGAGCAGGGCAGGCAATTGCTGGCGCTGGCCCGGGAACTCGGCATCGCCACGGAGGGAATGACGCAATGACGCGCAAGCAGAAGCGCCTGGCGGTGATCGCGGGCGGCATGGGCTTCATTGCCGCCGCCGTGTTGCTGGTGATGTTCGCCTTCAGCCAGTCGGTCGCTTATTTCTATATGCCGGCCGATCTGGCGAAGACGCCGGTGGCGCCGGAAACCCGCATCCGGCTTGGCGGCCTGGTCGGCGAAGGCAGCGTTGTGCTCGGCACAGGCTCGACCGTGGAATTTGCCGTCACCGACGGCAGCGCCAATGCCGTGAAGGTCAAATATACCGGCATTCTTCCTGATCTCTTCCGCGAAGGCCAGGGTGTCGTCACCGAAGGCATGTTTGCATCAGGGACCAACGTCTTCGTTGCCGATACCGTGCTTGCCAAGCATGACGAAACCTATATGCCGAAGGACGTGGCCGACAGGCTGAAGCAGCAGGGGCTGTGGAAGGAAGGCCAAGGCCCAACGAAGGAAGGTCAAGCCCAGGAAGTGAAGGCGACGCAATGATCATCGAGATCGGCCATTACGCGCTGGTGCTGGCGCTGGCAACAGCGCTCATCCTTTCCATCGTGCCGGTGATGGGAGCCCGTCGCCACGACCGGGCGATGATGGATGTGGCGACGGTCGGTTCGCTGGCGATGTTTGCGCTTGTCGCCTTCTCCTTCGGCGTGCTCACCTATGCCCATGTCGTCTCGGATTTCTCGGTCGAGAACGTCTGGGAGAATTCGCATTCGCTGGTGCCGCTGATCTACAAATATTCCGGCGTCTGGGGCAATCACGAGGGATCGATGATGCTCTGGCTGTTGATCCTGACGCTGTTCAGCGCCCTGGTCGCCGTCTTCGGCCGCAATCTGCCGGAGACGCTGAAGGCCAATGTGCTGGCCGTGCAGGCCTGGATTTCGGTCGCCTTCACGCTGTTCATTCTGCTGACCTCCAATCCCTTCCTGCGGCTCGATCCGGCGCCGGCCGAGGGCCGCGATCTCAATCCGGTCCTTCAGGATATCGGCCTGGCGATCCACCCGCCGCTGCTTTATCTCGGCTATGTCGGCTTTTCCGTCTGCTTTTCCTTTGCGGTTGCAGCACTCCTCGAAGGGCGCATCGATGCCGCCTGGGCCCGCTGGGTGCGGCCTTGGACGCTGGCCGCCTGGACTTTCCTGACGCTCGGCATCGCTATGGGCTCCTACTGGGCCTACTACGAACTCGGCTGGGGCGGCTGGTGGTTCTGGGACCCGGTGGAAAACGCCTCCTTCATGCCGTGGCTCGCCGGCACCGCATTGTTACATTCCGCCCTCGTCATGGAAAAGCGCGAGGCGCTGAAGATCTGGACGGTGCTGCTTGCCATCCTCACCTTCTCGCTGTCGCTGATGGGCACCTTCCTGGTGCGCTCCGGGGTGCTGACCTCGGTGCATGCCTTTGCCAGCGACCCGAGCCGCGGCGTCTTCATTCTCTGCATCCTGCTGATCTTTATCGGCGGCGCGCTGTCGCTGTTTGCCTTCCGCGCTCCGAAGCTGTCGGCCGGCGGCCTGTTCGCGCCGATTTCGCGCGAGGGCGCGCTTGTCGTCAACAATCTGATCCTGACGGTTGCCTGCGGCACGGTTCTCACAGGCACGCTCTATCCGCTGCTGCTGGAAACGCTGACCGGCGACAAGATCTCTGTCGGGCCGCCCTTCTTCAACCTGACCTTCGGCCTGCTGATGGCGCCGCTGATCGTTGTCGTGCCATTCGGACCGCTGCTTGCCTGGAAGCGCGGTGATCTCCTCGGCGCCTTGCAGCGGCTCTATGTCGTCGCAGGTCTCGCCTTCACTGCTGCGGTGGTCTTCTTCTATCTCCAACATGGCGGCCCGGTACTGTCCGTGCTCGGACTGGCAGCCGGGCTGTTCCTGGTTCTGGGTGCTGCGGCCGATCTCTGGTATCGCGCCGGCATCGGCAAGGTGGCGGGCAACGTCGCCTGGCGCCGTCTGACCGGCCTGCCGCGTTCGGCCTTCGGGACCGCCCTTGCCCATGCCGGGCTCGGCGTGACCGTGCTCGGCATCGTCGCGGTGACGACGTTTCAGACCGAACATGTGGTCGAGATGAAGCCCGGCGAGACCACCGATGCCGGCGGCTATAGCCTGCATTTCGACGGCATGCAGCCGGCGACCGGGCCGAACTATACCGAGGAGCGCGGCCACTTCACTATTCGCCGCGCCGGTGTCGCGGTCGCCGATACCTGGTCGGCCAAGCGCCTCTACACCGCCCGCCAGATGCCGACGACCGAGGCGGGCATCCTCACCTTCGGGCTTAGCCAGCTCTATGTCTCATTGGGTGACGCCACCAAGGACGGCGGCATCGTCGTGCGCATCTGGTGGAAGCCGTTCATCCTCTGCATCTGGGGCGGAGCGGTGCTCATGGCCTTCGGCGGCCTCGTCTCGCTCAGCGACCGGCGCCTGCGCGTCGGCGCCCCACGCAGGAAGGCGAAGGCCGCAAAGCCGGTAGCGCCCGCAATGGAGCCGGCGGAATGATGCGACGTCTCCTCCTGGCTTTGGCTTTGGTGCTGATGGCCGCGCCGGCCTTCGCCGTCAATCCGGACGAGGTGCTGGCCGATCCGGCGCTGGAGGCGCGGGCGCGGGGCCTTTCGGCGGAACTGCGCTGCATGGTCTGCCAGAACCAGTCGATCGACGATTCCAATGCCGATCTCGCCAAGGATCTGCGTCTGCTGGTGCGCGAGCGCATCACCGACGGCGACAGCGACGATGAGGTGCTGAACTATATCGTCTCGCGCTACGGCGAGTTCGTGCTGCTGAAGCCGCGTTTCAGCATGAAGACGAGCCTGCTATGGGGCGCCCCGGCGCTGCTGGTGCTCGCCGGCGGGCTGTCACTGCTGGTTTTTGCGCGCAGGAGGGCCGGCAAGCCGACGGGAAGCAAGCTGACGGCGGATGAGCAGGCGAAGTTGAGCGAGCTTTTGAAAAAGTAGGCAGTCCGCCGGCGGCAATCGTCCGCCGCAACCGGGCCAAGCATTTTCATACATTACCAATTTTTCATTGGCCGGACAGTTCGCAGTAAGGTGCGGCGTCCTATATCTTCATTCATCGACTGATCCGGCGCCGCCGGTCTGAAGATTTAAGAACAAGAGAAGGTGCTCCAATGCTCAAGAATTTCAACGGACGTCCGTCCCTCGCCACTGTGCTCAAGGCTTCTACCGTCGCCGGTATCGCAGCCGCTGTGCTTGCAACCGGCGTTCCGCTCGAAATCACCCGGTCTTATGCCGAAGCAGTCAAGGTTCAAGCACCTGCTGTCCCGAGCTTTGCCAATGTCGTCGATGCCGTTTCGCCGGCCGTGGTTTCCGTCCGCGTTGAAAACCGCGTCAATCCGGTCTCTGACAATGACGGTTTCTCCATCGAAGGCCGCGGCTTCGACGATCTTCCCGATGATCATCCGCTGAAGCGCTTCTTCAAGCAGTTCGGCGGTCAGGACCCAAATGATCAGCAGGGCCATCAGCGGCGCTTTGGCCAGAACGGCCCGGGCGGCCCGAATGGTCCCGGCGGCCCGAATGCCCCCGGCGGCAAGGGCCGTCTGCGTCCGGTCGCTCAAGGGTCCGGCTTCTTCATCTCCGAGGACGGTTACATCGTCACCAACAACCACGTCGTTTCCGATGGCCAGGCCTTCGTCGCCGTCATGAATGACGGCACCGAGCTCGATGCCAAACTGATCGGCAAGGATCCGCGCACCGACCTCGCCGTCTTGAAGGTCGACGGCAAGGGCAAGAAGTTCACCTACGTCAACTGGGCCGACGACAATAACGTCCGCGTCGGCGACTGGGTCGTTGCGGTCGGCAACCCCTTCGGCCTCGGCGGCACGGTCACAGCCGGTATCGTCTCGGCCCGCGGCCGCGATATCGGTTCCGGTCCATACGACGATTACCTGCAGGTGGATGCCGCCGTGAACCGCGGCAACTCCGGTGGTCCGACCTTCAACCTCAGCGGCGAAGTCGTCGGCATCAACACCGCGATCTTCTCGCCGTCGGGCGGCAGCGTCGGCATCGCCTTCGCCATTCCCGCCTCGACCGCCAAGGACGTCGTCGCCGATCTGATGAAGGACGGCCAGGTTTCGCGTGGCTGGCTGGGTGTGCAGATCCAGCCGGTGACCAAGGACATCGCCGAATCCATCGGCCTTTCCGAGCCGAGCGGCGCCCTCGTCGTCGCCCCGCAGGCCGGATCGCCGGGTGACAAGGCCGGCATGAAGGCCGGCGACGTCGTCACGGCGCTGAACGGTGAAACGATCAAGGATGCGCGTGACCTCAGCCGCCGCATCGGTGCGATGCAGCCGGGCAGCAAGGTCGAGCTTTCCGTCTGGCGCGCCGGCAAGGCCCAGCCTCTCACCGTCGAACTCGGCACGCTGCCGGCCGACCAGAAGGATGCGTCCGCCGATGACAACAGCCAGCCGCAGCAGCCTGAGGCACCGGCTTCCGAGAAGGCGCTTGCCGATCTCGGCCTGACGGTCGGTCCTGCCGATGACGGCAAGGGCCTGGCGATCACCGGCATAGACCCGGACTCCGACGCCGCCGACAAGGGCATCAAGGAAGGTGAAAAGATCACCTCGGTTAACAACCAGGAGGTCTCCAGCCCCGCCGATGTCGTCAAGGTGTTGAACCAGGCCAAGAAGGACGGCCGCACCCGCGCGCTCTTCCAGATCCAGTCCAGTGAAGGAAGCCGTTTCGTCGCGCTTCCAATCAACGGCCAGGGCTGATCCTTTAAGAAAACAGGAGCCGTGCGGATGAAAATCCGCGCGGCTCAATTCTTCTGACCTTTGAAGGATGATCGCGATGAGCGCCGCCCCGCAGGAAGATGCTTTGAGCCTTGCCGAAACGCAGCCGGTGGGTAATGTCGGCCGCATGAAGATTCTCATCATCGAAGATGATCTCGAAGCCGCGGTATACCTCACGAAAGCCTTTCGCGAGGCGGGCATCGTCGCCGATCACGCCAGCGATGGCGAGGCCGGCCTGTTCATGGGGTCGGAAAATACCTACGACGTCATCGTCATCGACCGCATGCTGCCGCGCCGGGACGGTCTCTCCGTTATCAGCGAGCTGCGCCGCAAGGCGATCCATACGCCGGTCCTCATTCTCTCGGCGCTCGGCCAGGTCGATGACCGCGTCACCGGACTTCGTGCCGGCGGCGACGATTACCTGCCGAAGCCCTATGCCTTCAGCGAACTGCTGGCCCGCGTCGAGGTGCTCGGCCGCCGCAAGGGCACGCCGGATCAGGACGTCGTCTATCGTGTCGCCGACCTCGAACTCGACCGACTTTCCCACGAGGTACGCCGCGGCGGCAAGGAGATATTGCTGCAGCCGCGCGAATTCCGCCTGCTCGAATACCTGATGAAAAATGCCGGCCAGGTGGTGACCCGCACCATGCTGCTTGAAAATGTCTGGGACTATCACTTCGATCCGCAGACCAATGTCATCGATGTGCACGTCTCGCGCCTGCGCTCGAAGATCGAGAAGGATTACAGCCAGCCGCTCCTGAAGACCATCAGGGGCGCGGGGTACATGATCAAGGACGAGGGATGAGCCGTTTCAGGGTTCTTTTCAAGTCCACCGCAGTCCGCCTCTCGGCACTCTATATCCTGCTTTTCGCCATCTGCGCCGCGACGCTCGTCTTCTATGTGACGGCGATGTCGGAACGGCTGCTGACCGGCCAGATCCGCGATGCCGTCAAGCAGGAGGTGGAGCAGGTACAGCGCGCCTATGACACTGGCGGCATGAACCTTCTCTTGCGTACCATGGAGCGGCGCGCCCGTCAGCCAGGCGCCAATCTCTACATCATCGCCGGTCCTTCGGGCGATATTCTCGCCGGCAACGTCGCCTCGGTGCAGCCGGGTGTTTTCGAGGAAATCGGCTGGACGTCCGCGTCTTTCATCTATCAGCGCTATACCGACAGCGGCGTCGAGCGCCGCCACAAGGCGATCGCCAATATCTTCGTGCTCGACAACGGCCTGAGGATTTTGATCGGCCGCGACCTCGGCGATCCCGAGCGTTTTCGTCTCTTGGTACGCCAGGCGCTGATGGTGGCCTTGGCGATCATGGGGCTCGGCGCCATCATTATCTGGTTCGCCATCGGCCGCAATGCACTGAAACGCATCGACCGCATGTCGGATGCGAGCAAGAAGATCATGGCCGGCGACCTGTCGCAACGCCTGCCGGTCGGCGGATCCGGGGATGAGTTCGACCGGCTGTCGATGTCCTTGAATACCATGCTGGAGCGCATCGAGAAGCTGAACGAGGGCCTGCGGCAGGTCTCCGACAATATCGCCCACGATCTCAAGACGCCGCTGACCCGGCTACGCAACAAGGCGGCCGATGCACTCGATATCGCCGATGGCGAGACGCGGCGGGGAGCGCTCGAAGGCATTATTTCCGAATCAGACCAGCTGATCCGCACCTTCAACGCGCTGTTGATGATCTCTCGCGTCGAGGCCGGATCGGTGGCGGCCGAGATGTCGCCGGTCGAGCTTTCGGCGATCGTTTCCGACAGCGCCGAGCTTTACGAACCGGCGGCCGAGGAAGCCGGGCTAGGCCTCACCGCCAGCGTCGAACCAGGTGTCGAAGTGCAGGGCAATCGCGAGCTGATCGGCCAGGCAATCTTCAACTTGCTCGACAATGCCATCAAATATTCCTCCGATACCGAAGGAGCAGGCACGGTATCGCTGAAGCTTGCCCGCCGCCCGGATGGCATCTGCCTTTCGGTGGCCGACCACGGACCGGGCGTTCCCGCCGAAAGGCGCGACGACGTGGTGAAGCGCTTCGTCCGCCTTGATGAAAGCCGTTCGAAGCCCGGGACGGGGCTCGGGCTTTCGTTGGTGGAAGCGGTGATGGAGCTGCACAACGGCCGGCTGGAACTCTCCGACACCGATCCCGACAGACCCGGACAGCGCGGCTTGACCGTCAGCATGATTTTTCCGGCCAAGGCCGCCTGAACTCTTCTGCCGAATGACCATCGGCCGAATCGCGTATTGGCGGTTTGGCGCCAAGACCCTAGTTTAATTCCGATCGAAGCAGACGGTTCGCGATTCTATGTGGCCGTTTTCTTCCGCTCAAAAGCCAGGGAGAGCGCATGCTGACGAAATCGACGCATGGCCTGAAGGATGTGGTCGAAGGGCTGCTTCGTCCGCTGAGCCAGACGGAGCTGAAGCTGGCGATGGCCGATCTTCAGGAGGCCGGCAAGAGCGAGCGGTCGGTGGCTGCAATGCTCAAGACCGACGGTCCGCTGCGCGATTTCATCGCCGCCGCGCTGACGCTGTCGCCTTACCTGCGCGAAATCGCCAATCTCGACCCTGCCGTCCTCGCTGGCGCCATCAGCGAGCCGCTGGAGCCGCAAATCGAGGCGCTGGTCGCTGAGGCCCGGCACTGCTGGCGGCCGAACGGCGAGGGGACAGCACCTACGGAATCCGTGGTGATGAGCAGGCTGCGCGTCATCAAGCGCAAGGTGGCCTTCCTCGTCGCACTCGCCGATCTGGCGCGGATCTTCGACGGGCGGGCGACGACGGCCTGGCTGAGTGCGCTGGCCGAAGCTTCGGTCGCGGCCGCAATCGACCACCTACTGCTGTCGGCGCATGAGGGCGGAAAGTTGAAGCTGCACAATCCGGCAGCACCCAGCGACGGCTCCGGCCTGATCGTGCTCGGCATGGGCAAGCTCGGCGCTTCCGAGCTCAACTATTCCTCCGATATCGACCTCGTTGTCTTCTTCGACGAGGAGGCAGGCATCGTGCCCGACCCGGATGACGCGATCGAGATCTTCCCCAGGATGATGCGCCGGCTGGTGCGCATCCTGCAGGAGCGCACCGCTGACGGCTACGTCTTCCGCACCGATCTCAGACTGCGCCCCGATCCCGGCTCGACGCCACTGGCGATCCCGGTCGACGCAGCGATGATCTATTACGAGGGCAGGGGTCAGAATTGGGAGCGGGCAGCCTTCGTCAAGGCTCGCGCCGTGGCCGGCGACCTGACGGCCGGCAGCGAATTCCTGCGTGGGCTCGCCCCTTTCGTCTTTCGAAAATATCTCGATTACGCCGCCATCGCCGATATCCATTCGATCAAGCGGCAGATTCATGTGCATAAGGGCCACGGCGCGATCGCGGTCAAGGGCCATAACGTCAAGCTCGGCCGCGGCGGCATTCGCGAGATCGAGTTCTTCGTCCAGACGCAACAGCTGATCGCTGGCGGCCGCATGCCGGCCTTGCGGGGCCGGGCAACGGAGCAGACACTCGGCGAACTGACCAAGGCGAAATGGATAGACGCCGAGACCCGTGACGAACTGACCGAGGCCTACTGGTTCCTGCGCGATGTCGAGCACCGCATCCAGATGGTGCGCGACGAGCAGACCCACCTGTTGCCGGAGACGGATGTCGACCTGAAGCGCATCGCCTTCATGATGGGCTTTTCCGACACGCCAAGCTTCTCCGAACGGTTGGTCGGCGTGCTGAAGACGGTAGAGCGGCGTTATGCCCATCTCTTCGAACAGGAGAGCAAGCTTTCCACCGACACCGGAAACCTCGTCTTCACCGGCCAGGGCGACGATCCCGATACGCTGGAGACGCTGAAGAAACTCGGTTTTGGCAGACCGTCCGACATCTCCCGCATCATCCGCACCTGGCACTATGGCCGCTACCGCGCGACGCAATCGGTCGAGGCGCGCGAAAGGCTGACGGAGCTGGCGCCGGAGCTTTTGCGGGTTTTCGGCGAAAGCAAGCGCGCCGACGAAGCGCTGCTGCGCTTCGACAGCTTCATTTCGGGCCTTCCCTCCGGCATCCAGCTCTTCTCGCTGCTCGGCAGCAACCCGGCATTGCTGTCGCTGATCGTCAACATCATGTCCTCGGCACCACGGCTTGCCGAGGTGATCGCCGCCAAGCCGCATGTCTTCGACGGCATGCTCGATCCCGGCCTGATGGCCGAACTGCCGACCCGCGATTATCTCGGCGAGCGGCTGAAGGGCTCGCTTGTCCAGGCGCGCCACTATGAGGAAGTGCTCGATCGGTTGCGTATCTTCGCTGCCGAGCAGCGCTTCCTGATCGGCATTCGACTGCTGACCGGCGCGATCAACGGCCAGATGGCCGCACGTGCCTTCACCCATCTTGCCGACCTCATCATCGCAGCCGCACTCGAGGCCGTCGTGAGCGAGATGCGGGTAACGCACGGCGACTATCCCGGCGGGCGCATTGCTGTCGCCGGCATGGGCAAGCTCGGCAGCTTCGAGCTGACGGCCGGTTCCGACATCGACCTGATCCTGCTCTATGATTATGACGACAACGCTTCCGAATCCGATGGGGAAAAGCCGCTCGACGCGACGCGTTACTTCACCCGCATCACCCAGCGGCTGATCGCCGCCTTCTCGGCGCCGACCGCCGAAGGCGTGCTCTATGAGGCCGACATGCGGCTGCGCCCGTCCGGCAACAAAGGGCCGGTCGCCACCCGCATCAATGCCTTCGGCAAATATCAGCGTGAAGAGGCATGGACCTGGGAGCATATGGCGCTCAGCCGCGCCCGGCTGATCTCAGGCGATGAGAGCCTCATCGCCGAGGCCGAACATATCGTCCGCGAGGTGCTGTCGGCCGATCGCGACATTGCCAAGGTGGCGCATGACGTCGCCGAGATGCGCGAACTGATCGATAAGGAAAAGCCGCCCGCCGGCTCATGGGACCTGAAGCTGATCCCCGGCGGCGTCATCGACCTGGAATTCATCGCGCAGTACCTGGCGCTGATCGCGCCCACCAGGGGCGTCGGCATTGCGGTGAACGGCATGAGCACCGGCGAGGCCTTGAAGCTGCTTGGTGACAGGCTGATGGCAACAGTCGATCTCGACATTTGCCTGGAGGCCTTCGCGCTCTATACCGGCCTTTCGCAACTGATCCGCCTCTCCATCGACGGCCTGTTCGATCCGAAGGAAGCACCTTCCGGCCTCGTCGAACTCGTCTGCCGCGCCGGCGATTGCCCCGACATCAGGACGCTGGAAGGCGAGCTGAAGCGGCTTTCGAAAGCGGTCAGAAAGATTTTCCTGAAAATCGTGAAGGCTTGATGCATCGACGAACTGCGGCGTGTTTTAGACGTCATCGGGAATGCGCAGCGAGATCACCGTGCCCACCGCTTCGCGGGAGCGGATCTTCATGCGGCCGCCATGCAGAGAGGTCAGCGAGCGGGAGATGGCAAGCCCGAGGCCGGAGCCGCCCTTGCTCTTGGCATACTGGCTCTGCACCTGCTCGAAGGGCTGGCCGATCTTCGCCAGCGCCGAGCGTGGAATGCCGATGCCGGTGTCGGCGATGGTGACGACGACGGCGCCGTCGACACGGCGTGTGCGCACCGCGATGCGGCCGCCATTGTCGGTGAACTTCACCGCATTGGAGAGCAGGTTGAGCAGCACCTGTTTCATCGCCCGGCGGTCGGCCATCAGCGTCAGCCCGGATGAGATACGCTGGTCGATGACGATGTTCTTTTCAGCCGCAGGCATGGCGGTGAAGCGCAGGCTTTCCTCGATCAGCGGCACGAGATCGATGCGCTCGCAGTGCAGCCTGACGTGGCCGGCCTCGATCTTCGACATGTCGAGAATATCGTTGATGACGTTGAGCAGATGTTTGCCGCTGTCATGGATATCGCGGGCATACTCGTCATATTTCAGGCAACCGAGCGGACCAAACATCTCGTTTTGCAGAATTTCCGAGAAGCCGAGGATGGCGTTAAGCGGCGTGCGCAGCTCATGCGACATGTTGGCAAGGAATTCCGATTTCGCCTGGTTGGCAGCCTCGGCGCGTTCTTTCTCAGCCTGATAGTTGGCGTTCGCCGTTGAAAGTTCCGATTTCTGGCTCTCCAGCGTCTGGCGCGAGGCGGAAAGGTCGCCAATCGTTGCCATCAGCCGGCGTTCGGATTCGCGCAGCCGTTCCTGATGGCGCTTCATCAGCGTGATGTCGGTTCCGACCGAGACCCTGCCGCCGTCGCGGGTGCGCCGCTCGTTGATCTGCAGCCAGCGCTCGTCGGCAAGCTGCACTTCCGTCGTCCGTGAATAGCCGGAGCCGTCGGCATCGGAAATCCGCCGCTCGATGACAGGACGGGCGGCGGCAGCATTGACGGCCGAGCGCTCAGTGCCGGGCACGAGCACGCTGTCCGGCAAGCCGTAAGCCTGCTGGAAATGCGTGTTGCACATGACCAGCCGATCGTTCTTGTCCCAGAGCACGAAGGCTTCCGAGGTGCATTCGATGGCGTCGGCGAGGCGCTGGTCGGCTTCGGCGTAGCGCTGCGCGAGCCGATGCTGCTCGGTCACGTCCATGGCGATGCCGATCAGGTGCACGCGGCCGGAATTGCTGCGGATCACCTGGGCGCGGGCGCGCATCCAGACATAGTGGCCGCCGGCATGGCGCATGCGGAAGATCTGATCGACCTGACCGGAGTGGCCCTTGGCGATGGCGCGGGCGATCTCGTAAAGCCCGCCGTCATCAGGATGCATCAGCCGCGCGGCTTCACCGAAGCCCATCGTCTTGTCGGAACCCGGCAGGCCGAGCATGTCGTACATTGAGCGTGACCAGAAGAATTCGCGGTTCTCGAAATCGAAGTCCCAGAGGCCGCAGCGGCCGCGCGACAGCGCCGTCTCGACGCGCAGGTTCGATTCCAGGAAGATGTCGTCGGCGTCGCGGGCGCGCTTCACCTGCGTGTAATAGGCATAGAGAATGACCAGCAGGATCGAGGAGATGCCGGCAAACAGCGTAACGTTGAGGGCCAGCTGCTCGCGCCAGAGCCGGCTGATCTCGTCGAGCGAGGTGGCGGCGACGATATAGCCGCCGGCATTGCTCATCAGCGTGATCTCGGCATAGTGCGGCACGCCGCCTATGGTCGTTTCGATGACGCCGGCGCGGTCGCCGAACCGCCGGATCGCCGAGACCTCGGGGAAAAAATCGCTGACATTGCTGCCGACATGCGAAAGCCCGGCGGTCGTCGCGGCAAAAACCTTGCCGCTTGCCTGTACGAGCAGCACGAAGGCGCCGCTGTCGAGCCGATCCTGCGGCAGGAACCTGGCGAGCCGGGCCTGCGCTTCTGCGATATCGCCGCTGTCGAAAATGTCTGATGTATCGGCAAATACCGCAGAGGCGGTCGCTGCCGACAGCGCGGTGGCATGGCGAGCCGAGGCTTCCAGGCGGGAGTATTCGCTGACCATGCCGAAGAAATGCGATGCGGCAACGATGAAGAGGAAGGCGACGATCAGCGCCGGAATGGCGCGCTTCAAGAGCAGCTCGGCCTTCGGCAGATGACGCAGAAGAGGTTCCGATGTCGCATGACCGGAAAGGCTGTCTCGCCAGGCTTTCAACCCGTCAAAATCGACACGCAGCCGTCCTCCGGCCACGGTTGCCCGCCGCACGTCTATCATCTCTTCGCCTTGTCCCTCGTGTGATTCGCGCGCCGCTCGCTCGAACCTGACCTAGAGAATCATGGGTGATTCGCCTTGTCCAGAGGCAAAGGTAAAAATCCGTTAACTATCTATGATTTCGTGCTTTTCGGGCGATTCGACTCGCTAGGCAACCGGTCGCCGAATTTTTCGCGACGACCGGTCGAAGCAAATTACCCTTTAAGCGTGCGCTCGACGATATCGCGCACGTCGGTCGAAAGAGCGGCAGCCTGCTCGATCTCGATTAGCGCCAAACGGGCGTGATCGGCACGTGCCGGTTCAAGCGCGCGCCAGGAGCGCATCGAAGTGAGAATGCGGGCGGCAAGCTGCGGGTTGCGTTCGTCGATATCGAGAATCTGACGTGCGAGGAAACGATAGCCTTCGCCGTCGGCGCGGCCAAAGCCGGTCGGATTGGCGAAGGCGAAGGTGCCGACCAGCGCCCGCATCCGGTTCGGATTGGTCCGCTTGAACAGCGGATCGTCCATCAGCGCGCGAATCCGTTCCAGGGTTTCCGCGCCCGGAATGCCGGCCTGGATTGCGAACCATTTGTCGATGACGAGCGCATTTCCCGCGAAGCGGTCGCGGAAGTTTGCCAGCGCCTCGTTTGTCTCCGCGCTGCCGGCGAAACGATGGGCGAGGATCGTCAGCGCATGGCTGAGATCTGTCATATTGTCGGCAGCATCAAAGGCGGCCTTGGCGCGGGCCGGCGTCTGCTCGGCATAGGAGAGATAGGTGAGGGCGGTATTGCGCAAGGCCCTGTGGCCGGCGCTTTTCGCGTCCGGGCTGAAATCGCCCAATGTCGTCATCGCCGCGTAGAGGTCGGCAAAAACATCCTTTCCGGCATCGGCGATCTGCTTCAGAACCGCTTGCCGGCCGGCATGGATGGCATCGGGATCATTGTTGCCGCCGAGTTCGCGGGCGATATCGGATTCGCTCGGCAGAGCCAGCGCCTGGGCGCGGAAGGCAGGCTCGAGGCGCTCGTCGGCGGCCGCCGCAATCAGCGTCTCGACGAAGGTCGCCTCGCAGACGACAGGCTTGCCCTCGCGAGCGTCGCGGGCTGCTTTCAGGAGGTTCGGCAGCGCCAGATCGGTCAGTGCCTGCCAGCGGGCGAAATGATCGGTCTCATGGCGGGCGAGGTGGGCGAGATCGGCCGGGCTCTGATCGAAATGCAGGTTGATCGGCGCGGAAAAGCTGCGGTTGATCGAAACGACCGGCCGCGAGCCAATGCCATGAAACACCGCCGTCTGCGTGCGGCCTGTGAGATGCAGCACCTCGCCGGCATATTCCGCGCCGTCGACCGAGCGAGGCTCGATCTTGCCGCCGTTTTCGCCGAAGAGCGCCAGGCTGAGCGGAATGTGCATCGGCTCCTTGTTCGGCTGGCCGGGTGTAGCGGGCGTCATCTGTTCGAGCGACAGGGTGAAGCTGCCGGCGGCCGCATCATAGCTGCCCGATGCGGTGACGAGCGGCGTGCCGGCCTGATGGTACCAGAGCGAGAATTGCGTGAGGTCGCGCCCGCTTGCATCCTCGAAGCATTTGACGAAATCCTCGATCGTCACGGCCTGGCCGTCATGACGATCGAAATAGAGGTCCATGCCCGTCTTGAAGCCGTCCTTGCCGAGCAGCGTCGCGATCATCCGCGTCACTTCGCTGCCCTTCTCGTAGACGGTCGTCGTGTAGAAATTATTGATCTCGCGATATTGCGTCGGCCGCACCGGATGAGCGAGCGGGCCGCCATCTTCCGGGAACTGCTCCGACTTCAGATGGCGCACCTCGGCGATGCGCTTGACCGGCCGCGAGCGCTGGTCGGAAGAGAATTCGTGGTCGCGATAGACCGTCAGGCCTTCCTTGAGGCACAGCTGGAACCAGTCGCGGCAGGTGATGCGGTTGCCGGTCCAGTTGTGGAAATATTCATGCGCGATGATCGCCTCGATATTGGCATAGTCGGCATCGGTGGCGAGTTCCGGATCGGCAAGGACGTATTTGTCGTTGAAGACGTTGAGGCCCTTGTTCTCCATCGCCCCCATGTTGAAGTCGGAGACGGCGACGATCATGAAGATGTCGAGATCGTATTCGCGTCCGAACCTCTCTTCGTCCCACTTCATCGAGCGTTTCAGCGCGTCCATCGCATAGGCTGCGCGCGGCTCGTTGCCGTGCTCGACATAGATCTTCAGCACCACCTCGCGGCCGGACATGGTGGCAAACATGTCTTCGACGACGCCGAGATCGCCGGCGACGAGCGCGAAGAGATAGCTCGGCTTCGGATGCGGGTCGAACCAGGCGGCGAAATGCTTGCCCGGGCCGTAGCCGGCGCCGCCGAGGAAGTTGCCGTTCGACAACAGCAGCGGGTTGGCGTCCTTGTCGGCGATAATGTTGACCGTGAACGGCGCAAGCACGTCGGGCCGGTCGGGGAAATAGGTGATGCGGCGGAAGCCCTCCGCCTCGCATTGCGTGCAGTAGATGCCGCCGGTGCGGTAAAGGCCCATCAGCTTGGTGTTGGCCTCGGGGTTGATGACCGTAGTGATCGTCAGCTCGAAAGGCACGCTCTCCGGCAGGTCGCGCACCGTCAGGCTTTCCGCTGTTGCGTCATAACGCGAAGGGTCGAGCTCCACCTGGTCGAACAGCAGCCCGGACAGCGTCAGCTCGTCGCCGTCGAGCACGATTGGCGCCGTTGTATCGGCGCCCGGGCGGCGATGAAAGATCAGGCGTGCCTCGACTTTTGTCTCCGTCGGGTCGAGTTCGAAGGTCAGGTCCACGCGTTCCAGCACAAAGTCGGTGGGACGGTAATCTGCCAGATGGATGACCTGGCCGGTATCTGTTCGCATGGTGTTTCCTGAAGACCGTTATTTGACAACCGTGGAATACAGAGGCGGGCGCACTCTGCTATAATTTTGCCGGGCATGATTACATTAAAGTCTGAACTAAAGTTAAAGCAAATTGCCCGCGAACACCAAGTTCACGGGCAAAATATCCTCTTCAGAACTGAAGGACGCGGCTGCTGGGCGAAAGGTGCTATTTTAGATTGAGTGCCGCCTTGATCGTCGCGTCGCTTTCCGTCCGCTGTACGACGACGCCGTACCAGCCGAGCCCGTCGTAATCCTCGTAGCCGAGGGTGCGCGCGAAAGCGACGATCGAGCCGTTATTGTCGTAGTAGCTGCCCTTGGCCCGGCCGGACGGATTGGCGAGAGCAAAATGGGAAAACAGCAAGGCGGGATTGGTGGTGGCGATCACCCGGCTCTTGCCGTCGAGCAGCATGACTGTCGTCCTTTCCGCCAGTTGCGGCGGCAGGTTCGCCTCTTTCTCGACGATCGCCTGGCCCTGGTTCTGCCAGTCGAAATAGACGCCGAGCGTGCCGATCAGCCGTCCGTCGAGCTTGCCTTCTTCGCGGATGCCGGTGGCATAGACGAGCGCATGCCTGTTGTCATGGATCGGGCTCGCTTTGACCTCGTCGACACTATACGCCTCGCCGGAGGCGCAGGCAGACGCCGCGCGGAACCATGCATCACCGGCAAGGCTCGTGCCGGCAATCTTGCGCTGGAACTTGGGATTGGCCGATGCGATCACCTTGCCCGAAAGATCGGTCATGACCAGATCGAGGTAGACGGTGTAGAAGCGGTTGATGGCGCCGAGACGCTCCGCCGCAAAGGCGACGGTTTCCCGATCCGGGTTTCGCAGCGCCTGCCAGAGTGCCGGGTCCGTCGCCCACCAGCGCACATCGGCCGTGCGCTCGAAAAGATTGCGGACAATGAGCTGCACCAGCGTCTGCGCCAGATCGGTGAGGCGAACGCCCTCCATCTCCTCGACCAGCGAATCCGCCATGGCGCGGCTGAGGCCGATGCGCCCGAGCACGTTGCTCTCGAACCTGCAGGTGATGTCGGTGGCGACCTGCGCCAGCCGCTGCACCTCGTTGGCAACGACCGCAAAGCCCTTTCCGGTCTCGCCGGCTCTTGCCGCTTCGATCAGCGCATTGATGGCGAGCAGCTTGATCTGCTTGACGATATTGGTGTTGTCGGCGCTGAAGCGCTCGAGGTCGGTGCTGATGCCGTCGGTGACAACGCGCATCGAGCGCGGCGTCGCATTTTGCGACTGGGCAATGGTTTCGGCGCTAAGCGGCTTCATCAAATGATCCTGGAAGGGGCGGGCAATCGTTGCAGGGCGAAGAAAATTTCGAGTAAGCAAAAACGATGCGTGCCTATGGTTTTCAATTGGTTAACACCGACCGGTCAGAGGTGAACATTTTGCGGCGAAATGGCTGAAGAGAGCAAAAAATCGACGCGAGGGCGCGCATCCGCACCGTCGGGCCTGCGCCGGAAGGTGACTTTGCGATTCTTCCACGCTGCTTGCGATTTTTTCGCCAATCGGGATTTTCTTCGCTACGATGGGAGACGTCATCTTCTGCGTTCCCGAGTCGAACGCGTCTCCCCGTTGCTGTTAAGTCGACATAAGAGCCAGGATCATGCACGCGGTTCTCAAAAACCCGATGAGAGGCATTGCGCTGAAGGTCTCGTCGGTCGTGGTCTTCCTGGCCATGCAGACTTTCATCAAGCTGGCGGGCTCAGACATCCCACCCGGTCAGGTCACCTTCTGCAGGTCCTTCTTCGCGCTTTTCCCGATCATGGCTTATCTCGCCTATATCGGGCAACTGCGCGCGGCCTTCTACACCGCCAATCCGATCGGCCACCTCAAGCGCGGCACGATCGGCATCATGTCGATGGCTTTCGGTTTCTACGGCCTGCTGCATCTGCCGCTGCCGGAAGCGATTGCGCTCGGCTACGCCTTACCGCTCGTCGCCGTCGTCTTCGCCGCGGTTTTTCTCGGCGAGACCGTGCGCATCTATCGTTGGAGCGCCGTCTTGGTCGGCATCGTCGGCGTCGCCATCGTCTCCTGGCCGAAACTCACGCTGTTTCGTGACGGCGGCATGGAAGCCGAGCAGGCCGTCGGCGCGCTCTCGGTGCTATTTTCGGCCGTTCTCGGCGGCATGGCGATGATCCAAGTGCGTCGTCTCGTCGAGGAGGAGAAGACGGCGACGATTGTGCTCTATTTCTCGCTCATCGCATCGGTCTTCTCGCTGGCCTCCCTGCCGTTCGGCTGGCTCGTCCTGCCATGGCCGTCGGCACTCTATCTCGTCGCCGCCGGTTTTTGCGGCGGCGTCGCGCAGATCCTGCTGACGGAAAGCTACCGCCATGCCGATGTCTCCACCATCGCGCCGTTTGAATATACCTCGATCCTACTCGGCATCATCGTCGCTTATTTCGTCTTCGGCGACGTGCCGAGCTTTACCATGCTGATCGGCACTCTCATCGTCATCTCCGCCGGCATCTTCATCATCTATCGTGAGCATCAGCTCGGCATCGAGCAGAGGGAGGCGCGCAGAGCCACGACGCCGCAAGCCTGACGCTTGCAACCGCATGATATGAAGGCTTTTAAGGCGAATATCGCCGCTTGGGGAAAATTGCTCGCTAAGAGCGAAAAGAATGGTGAATTCTTGGGATATCGCTGCCGCACGGAATATGTTTGTTGAAGATGAGAGAGTATCATTTATTCGAAGCTGTGCATGTCTGAATGGCCGCTGATACCGGGGAAGCTTCCGGTATTGCTGCTCCGAACGCTGGCCGGCGCGCGGAGGTGGAGAAAAGCATAATGGCATTCACGGCGGAGCAATTGGCGGGGAACTGCTCCTTTCTGATGAGCATCCGCTTTTTGGCTGGGCAGATGCGCGGCATGTTCGATGCCGGCCCGCGCCTGGCGCGATTGCTCGCTTCGCATCAGCGCTGGCTTCTGACCCAGACTGCCTATGCCCTCAACCTGGAATATGACCCGCGCGACCCGACCTCGGGTTTCACCGCCGTTCGGCTGACCGGACGCATCACCGCGCATAAGGTGGCAAGCCGCAACACCGTTCTCGCCTTTATCGAAGAACTCTATACCTACCGCTTCATTGTTCACACGCCCGGCGACGAGCGGCGGCGGCCACGTCATTTCGAGCCGGCCGACGTCAGCCATCAGGCGATGTTTGCCTGGATTCATTCCAATCTCGGCGCGCTCGATCTACTTGACGGCGGTCGAAGGGCAGCGTTTTTTCAGTCAAACCCATCAATGATGCGGCTGGTTCAGCCGCGCATCGCCCGCCATTGCCTGGAAGATGCCGCCTGGCGCGAGCCGCCCGAACAGGTGGCGCTGTTCCTCTGGACGGAGGCTGGTGGCCTCGTCGTCGACAACTTCATCGCTCGAATGGATATGGAAAGCAGCGAGCCGGATAGATTTTCCGTCGGCCGCGTCGAAACCCGTGCGCTCGCCGCCGATTTCATGATGTCGCGCACCCATCTCCAACGGCTCTTGGCAAAGGCGGCGCAGCGCGGCTGCGTCGGCTGGCATGACGAACCACGCAAGGCGCACATTTGGATATCGCGGGATTTCGTCGAGCAATACTGCGCCTGGCAGGCGGTCAAGTTCGCCTATGTCGACGAAGCCTTCGAATGGGCAAAAGCCCAGATCGAGGAAATTGCCGTCTGATCACAGAACGATTGCCGCAACACTTGGTCCAATGCAGGGGGCGGCGTCGACCGGCTTGAGCGATAGCTCGCGCTCATATTCCCGCGCGGCTGAGACCGCGACGCGGATATGCTCGAAGGTTTCGATGTTGCGCAGAAGCGATATCAGGATCGTCATCTTTGAGTACTCTTAACGCAAAAGGGCAGGCGAAGCGCCTGCCGCTCAATATTGCTGGAAGTCCGAAAAAATCGCGTCGGGGCGCGCTGTGCGGCCGTTGATGTCGGTGCCGCGGGCGATCATCTGTTCATTCGCGGCAAAGCCGAAGCGGCTGTAGCCGTGAGTGGTACGAACTTGGTCGCCGGCGAGGCGAAGGGTTTCAAACCCGCTATGGATAGGACGAAATCGTTTGTTCATGGCCTTGGTTCCTGTGGTTCCTCCCAAGACACCACTTCATATTGCGATGCAGCATTGATTCCGCAATGCGTCATGGCGGGATGCAGCCATGCGTAAGGCGCATAGATCGATTCATAATATATTCAACTTTGGCTAATTTCTAAGCAAAGAGAGGGACTTAAGCTTCGCTTGAAAGGCGAGCAGGTCATTCCAGGCCAGCCGCTTGTTGACCGGCGCGGTCAACAGATCCTGCGGATGCAGGCTGGCTATGGCAGGAATGACACAGTCCGCAGCGGCAATCTCCTTCCAGCGGCCGCGCAAGCCGTGGATCGTGTCGTTTTCACCGAAGAAGAAGCGGGCCGAAAAATTGCCGAGCAACAGGATCACCTTGGGTTCGGCCAGGGCGATCTGCCGTTCGATGAAGGGCCGGCAGATGTCCATTTCCGCCGCCGAAGGCGCACGATTGCCAGGTGGCCGCCAGGGGATGACCTGCGTCAGCAGAACGCTTGAGCGCGTCAGCCCAATCGCAGCCAGCATCTTGTCGAACAGCTGGCCGGATTTTCCCGAGAAGGGCACGCCTTCGCGATCGTCTTCGGCGCCCGGCGCCGAGCCGATCACCATGATACCGCTTTCGGCATCACCGCTGGCAAAGATGGTCGAGCGGGCGCTGTGCTTGAGGTTGCAGCCGTTAAAGGCTTCGATCGCGGTCTTGAGTTCGCTCAGGGATCGCGCCGTCTCGGCGACGAAACGCGCCTGCTGCACCGCTTCGCCGTCCGGGATCGCCGGCTGCGGGCCGGAAGCGGCGCGTTCGGCCGGGGCCGGGCGTGACGCTGTATTCGGACGCGGCGGTGTCCGGCCGTCCCGAGCGACAGGACCTTCCCCAGTGATGGGAGCTTGTGGCTGCGCCTGTGCCGCCGGGCGTCGGGCCACCTTCATCGCCTCGAACTCGGCGAAGCGGTCGATCGCCTCTTCCTCCAGCAGCCATTCCACGCCGGCATCCGCATGGAAATGCAGAAGCGCTGCAAGCTCGGCAGGGGAAAGGTCGTTGGCGGAGATCATATGGCAGGTTTAGCGGAGAGACAGTGGCATTGGAAGGGCAGGCGACAGATTGCCCACCCCTGCCTGATCTATTGCACAGTCCATTGCGCGATGTCCTCGCGTTCGCCGATCAGCGCCAGACCGTGGGCGATCGACAACAGCTCGCCACCGCTTTCGATCCGGTCGCGCTCGAAACGCTCGGTGAAGATGCGGCGCACCGCCGGCACGAAGGAGGTGCCGCCGGTCAGGAACACCTTGTCGATCTCCCCGGGCTTTGTCCTGGTCTTGTCGAGCACGTCATCGAGCGCGCCTTCGATGCGGGCGAGATCCTCGGCGATCCAGCCTTCGAAGTCGCTGCGTCGGATGCTGCGATGCCCGCCGCGGCCGAGCGGCGCGAAATCGAAAGGTGCTTCCTCCGCGGCCGACAGCGCCATCTTCGTCGCCGACACCGCCTGATAGAGCGGGTAGCCCTCGTCATGGTCGATGAGATCGATGAAGATTTCGAGCTTTTCCGGCTCCAGGCTGGTGCGCACCAGCTTCTTCAGATCCTCGAATTCGCGGGTGGTCTTGAAGATCGACAGCTGGTTCCAGCGGCCGAAGCTGGAATAGTAGTTGGACGGGACTTCAAGGATCTTGTCGAAGCTTTTGAAATGGCTGCCCTTGCCGATCAGCGGTGCAACGATGTTGTCGATCATCCTGTAGTCGAAATGGTCGCCGGCAACGCCGACGCCGGAATGGCCGATTGGCGTTGCTGTCAGCTTGCCGGCGGCCGTCTCGAAGCGGATCAGCGAATAGTCGGTCGTGCCGCCGCCGAAATCGGCAACCAGCACTGTCGCATCCTGCTTCAGGTTCTGCGCGAAGTAGAAGGCGGCGGCGACCGGCTCGTAGACGTAGTGGATTTCGGGAAAGCCGAAGCGCGACAGCGCCTCGTTGTAGCGTTGGGTCGCGAGGTCAGGATCGGGGCTGGCGCCGGCAAAATGCACCGGCCGGCCGGTGACGATGCGGCTGACATCCGAAGGCCAGTGGTCGCCGGCGTAATTGCGCAGGCGCCTGACGAACACCTCCATCAGATCCTCGAAATTATGCCGCTTGGCGTAGATCAGCGTGCCCTGGAACAGCGCGCTTGCCGCAAAGGTCTTGATCGACTGCAGAAAGCGGCATTCGCCGGGATTGTCGATGAACTGGCGGATCGCCGCATGGCCCGCCTCCACCTTCAGGGCTGAAGCGCCGAGTTGCGCATCCTTCATGAAGGAAAGTGCTGTGCGCATGCTGTCGGCCGTGCCTTCCGTGTTCGTGAACGCCATCGAGCGCGTTGCCCCGCCATCCGCCATGGCGAGAACCGTATTCGTCGTGCCAAAGTCCAAACCCAGCGCCTGAGCCATGCCCGCACCTCTTCATGCCGATTGTTATTGGAGACGGAGCATCGCTCCGCGACGGGCGTAAGCACGCCCCAGATTCAGGAGGGCGGGTGATGCCACAGGGGCGGGACACATTCAAGGGGATCGAAAGCTGATGTGATCGCGGGCGCACTTCTTCTCCCGGTCGGAAGAAGAAGTGCGCCGCAAGGGTTGATTGGCAAATGCCGAATTCAGAGGGCCATCATCATTCGGCAGCCATTGCCCTCGCCTCCTGCACCACCGGCTCCGCAACCTTCTTTCCGCCGATCAGGCGGCCGAGGAAGTTTCCGAAGCGGTCCATCTCGACGAAGATGACCGGGGTGATGAACAGTGTCAGCATCTGCGAGACGATCAGGCCGCCGACGACGGCGATGCCGAGCGGCTGGCGCAGTTCCGAGCTTGCGCCGGTGCCGAGCGCGATCGGCAGGGCGCCGAGCAAGGCGCAAAAAGTCGTCATCATGATCGGCCGGAAGCGTCGCACGCAGGCCTCGTGGATCGCCGCCGTCGCCTTTTCGCCCGTCGTGCGCATGGTCTCCACCGCCACGTCGATCATCATGATCGCGTTTTTCTTGACGATGCCGATCAGCATCAACAGGCCGATAAGCGCGATGATCGACAGATCGAAGCCCATGATCTTCAGCGCCAGCAGCGCGCCGAAGGCCGCGGCCGGCAGGCCGGAGAGGATGGTGAGCGGATGGATGAAGCTCTCATAGAGCACGCCAAGCACGACATAGATGGTCAGCACCGCCGCCAGGATCAAATAGGGCGTATTGCCCTGCGACTGCTGGAAAATCTCCGCCGTACCGCCATAGGAGGTGAAGACGTCCGCCGGTGTGGCGATGTCCTTCTTGATCTGGTCGACCGCCGTCGTCGCATCGCTGAGCGAGACGCCTTCCGGCAGGTTGAAGGAAACAGTGGTCGAGACCAGCTGCCCCGTCTGGTTGATGGTGACCGGGCCGGTGGTGCGTTGCACATGGGCGAAGTTCGACAGCGGCACCAGGCTGCCATTGGCGGAGGCGACACGAATTTCCGACAGCTTCTGGTCGTCCCAGGGTTTGCTGGTGTCGTATTCGACGATGACATTGTAGCTATCGCCGGTCGACTGGATTTCCGCAGCTGAATAGCCGCTGAAGGATTCCTGCAGCGTCGTGCGCAGCGTGTCGTTGTCAATCCCATAGGCGGCCGCCCGCTCGGTATCGATGACGATGTTGGCCTGCAGGGCGTTGTTCTGGGCGTCCGAAGTCACGTCGGTGAACAGGCGGTCCTTGCGCATCGCCGCCTGGATCTTGCCGGCCCAGAGGTTGGTCTGATCGGCACTCAGCGCCTGCACCACCAGCTGATACTGGCTTGCGGTCTGGCGGCCGCCGAAGCGCAGGCTCTGGTTCGGCGTCACGAAGGCCTGCAGTCCGGGGATCTTGTTGATCGCCGTGCGCAGCTCGCGCAGCGTCTGGTCAAGCGGCGGACGCGCCTTCTTGTCCTTGAGTTCGACGAACATCGAGCCGTTGTTCTGCGGTTTGTTCGGATTGCCGCCGATCGTCGACATCACGTGGTTGACCGCCGGGTTCGCCTTGACGGCGGCTGCCGCCTGCTGCTGCAGCGCTTCCATGGCCGAATAGGAAATGTCCTGCCGGGCCTGCGTGCTGATCGTCAGGCGGCCGATATCTTCCTGCGGGAAGAAGCTCGTCGGCAGCGTCATGAAGAAGTAGATCGTCAGCGCCACCGAGCCGAGGAAAACCCCGAGGATTGTGGGGCGATGCTGAAGGCACCAGCCAACCGCCCTGTCGTAGCCGTTGAGCGTCCGCTCGAAGCCGGCATCGAAGATGCGGATGATGAGCGGTGGGCGGCTGTGGTTGTTGGACAGACGCGAGCCGAGCATCGGGGTCACGGTCAGCGAGACGATGGCCGACGAGATGATGGCGATGGCGACGACCATGCCGAATTCGTTGAACACGCGGCCAACGACGCCGCCCATCAGCAGGATCGGGATGAAGACAGCAATCAGCGAAACCGACATGGAAATGATGGTGTAGCTGACTTCGCCGGCACCCTTGATCGCCGCTTCCCGCACCGGCATGCCTTCTTCGACATGGCGCAGGATGTTTTCGAGCATGACGATCGCGTCGTCGACCACCAGCCCCACCGCGAGCGTCAGCCCGAGCAGCGAGATGTTGTCGATGCTGTAGCCAAGCACATACATCATGCCGAAGGTCGAGATCAGCGACAGCGGAACCGCAAGTCCCGGAATGATCGTTGCGGTCGCATGGCCGGTGAAAAGGTAGATGACGAGAACGACGAGGCCGATCGTCAAGAGCAGCGTGAACTTCACGTCGGAAATGGCATCGCGAATGGGTTTTGCCGCGTCGTTCATGACGACGGTGTTCACCGAGGGTGGGATTTCGGCGTGAAGCTGCGGCAGCTTGGCGTTGATCGCATCGATGACATCGACCGTGTTGGCATCCGGCTGACGCTGGATGGCGAGAATGATGCCGCGCTGGCCGTCATACCAGCTTCCGGTATACTGGTTCTCGACACTGTCCTGCACATCGGCGATATCGCCGAGGTGGATCGGCGCACCATTCGGATTGGCAATGACGAGCGAGCGGAATTGTTCGGCGTTGGTGCGCTGCGTGTTTGCCGTGATGGTCATGCTCTGCGAGTTGTTCTGCAGCGTTCCCACCGGCTGCTGGCTGTTGGCCGCAGCTAGCGCCTTGTTGACGGTATCGATGCCGATGCCGCGGGTCAAAAGCTTGTTGGGATCGACCTCGACGCGCACGGCGTAGGTCTGCGCACCGTAGACGCTGACCTGAGCAACGCCGGGGAGTGTGGAAAGCGACGGCGAGATGATGTCCTCGGCGATCTCGTCGAGCTTGCTGCGCGGCATGGTGTTGCTCTGCACCGAAAGCAGCATCACCGGCGCATCGGCCGGATTGGTCTTGCGGTAGCTCGGCGGTGTCGTCAAGTTGTCGGGCAACTGCCGGGTTGCATGCGAGATCGCCGCCTGCACGTCGGCTGCGGCGGCGTCGATATTGCGATTGAGATCGAACTGCAGCACGATGCTGCTGCTGCCGAGCGAACTCGAGGCGCTGATTTCGCTGACCCCGGGAATGGTCTCGAACTGCTTGATCAGCGGCGTGGCAACCGAGGTTGCCATCGTCTGCGGCGAGGCGCCGCTCAACTGCGCCGAAACGTTGATTGTCGGGAAATCGACCTGTGGAAGTGCCGCGACCGGAACGAGTTGGTAACCGGCAAGGCCAGCCAGAATGACGCCGATGGCAAGCAGCGTCGTCGCGACGGGCCGCTGGATACAGAAATTGGGGATCATTGCTGAGCTCCCACCGCGATCGTCTCGGACTGCTGCTGCCGAGGCTCGTCGGCGGAGGCGACATCAAGCGCCTTTTCGTCGAACTGCTCGTTGATCGCCTGCTGATCGCTGAGCTGGCCCTGACCCTCGACGACAACGTGGTCGCCTGCCGAAAGACCCGCGCCGATGGCGGTGAAGCCGCCATTTGCGCGGGCGACGGTGACCGGCGTCAGATGCGATTTGCCGTCCTTGGCGACGAAGGCGAAGAAACCCTCAGGGCCGGGGCTGACGGCAACCGTCGGCACCACCACCTGCTGTTCGTCATTGTTGAAATGCACCACGATGTTGACCGACTGGCCGGGCCAGAGCGCACCGGAGGCATTCTCGAATTTCGCCTTGGCGAGGATCGTGCCCGAGGCCGTGTCGACCGTGTTGTCGTAGAAGCTGATCTCGCCCTTTCGGACCTGTCCCTTGGTGGATTTGGGAACCGTGCTGACCGCGACCGGACCGGCTGCCAGAGCGCTTTTCAACGTGCGCAGGTAGCGCTCCTGCAGGTGGAATTTTATATAGATCGGGTCGTATTTGGCGATGGTGACGATTGCCGCGCCGGCACTGAGAAAAGCGCCTTTGCTGACGGCGATATCGCCGAGCCGACCATCGAAGGGCGCGCGAATGTCGGTGTGCTCGAGGATGACCTGATCGGAGACAAGCGATGCCTTGTCGGCGTCAACAGTGGCTGCGGCGGTATCACGGGCGGCGACCGCCTGGTCGAGGCTCTGCTGGGTGCCCGCCTTCTGGTCGAAGAGATCTCGCGCGCGCGTCAATGCGGTCGCGGCCTCCGAAAGGGTGGCGGTGTCGCGCACGATCATCGCATTGTCCTTGTCGACCGCTGCCTTGGCCGTCCGCCCGTCCAGCTTGGCGATCAGGTCGCCGGTTTTGACGGTCGCCCCATCCTGCGCATCGATGCTGACGATCAGGCCCTGTTCCTGTGCGGCAATGGTCGTGTTGTCATCGGCATCGGCCCAGCCGGTCGCCGTCACATCGGTCGGCAGCGTGGTTTTCACCGCTGCGACGGTCTTGACGACCGTCGGGCCGCCGCCGCCGCGTCTGCGCCCGCCGCCCTGATGTTGACCACCGTTCTGCGTTTGATCGGCCTGCCCTTGGTCGGCCTGCGCCTGATCGCCCCGTGCTTGCTGCCCACCGCCATTGCTGCCGGCCGGCTGCTTGATGAACTGCGAGAGGGTGGGAATGCGAGAGGCATAAGGGATCAGATTCCCGAATTGCCAGACGCCGACGGCGGCAACTGCGATAACGCTGACAGTGATCCAAAATTTCTTCATGGGCGACAGACCGGGTGTTGAACGGGGTTGCGAATTTTATGCTCCGATTGAGCCGCTTATATTGCGGCGCAAAAAAGACATAATTCCCGGGTCGCAATCACTAAGTGGTTATAACGGCTTAAATTTTTGTAATGAATATTCCGTAATATTCAAACTATACTAATATAGGCCGAGCGTGCCCGATTGCCGTTTGACGGCTGCGGCGGGAGACCCTTCGCGAGAAGACGATATCAACCCGCAAGCCGTCGATGGCGCGGGAAAAACGCGGAAAAACCAGAGAAGGCAGGTCGTCATGACCGAGTTTAGCGCCAGCGAATTTCGCTCTCTCATCATAAGCGTGTTTCCCGAACTCACGGCCTCCGTCTTCAAGCTGGCGGCGCAGGGTTGGGACTCGCTTGCCGTCGACGTCGACGACACGCTGATCTTTAAATTTCCCCGCCATTCCGGCGCGGAAAGAGCGCTCGTCAAGGAAGCCGCCCTGCTCGACATCATCAGGCCGTCGCTGTCGATGGCGGTTCCAGACATGTGCATTCACGACGGGCCGCCGATCTTCTCCAGCCATGCCAAGCTCGAGGGCGAACATCTCATCGCCGAGGATTACGATGCGCTTGGCGAGAGTTATCGTCGGCGCCTCGCGGATGATCTTGCGCGTTTTTACGCCGAGCTGCACGTGCTCGATGCCGATCGCATGCGGTCGGCCGGCGCCGGGCCGATCCAGCCCTGGCAATCGTCGGAGGTGGTGCGAACCAAGGCCCTGCCGCTGCTGCCGCCCGACCTCCGGAGTTTTGCGCAGGCCATTATTTCCGATTTCGAAGCCCTGCCGCCTGATCCCCACGGCAACATCTACGGCTTCTTCGACGGTCATGGCTGGAACATGGCCTTCGACCATGCGCAAGGGAGGCTCAACGGCATCTACGATTTTGCCGATTCGGGCTTCGGTCCGTTGCACCAGGAATTCATCTACTCGAACTTCATCTCGCCCGATCTCACCGCTCGCATCGTATCGGCCTATGAAATGCTGACCGGACGCCGGCTCGACCGGCGGCGCATTGCAATCCTGACGGGCTTCCATCGTCTTTCCGAGCTCGCCGAATTTGCCGACGATCCGGCCTACCTCGAACAGATGATCCGAAGTGCTGCGACGTGGGCGGGGGCTGTCCACGTCGGCTGAAGCGAAACTGCTAGACTGATCGCGCCGCGCCGCCGTCGCAGCGGATCAGCGAGCCGGTGATGTAGCTTGCCGGCTGGCTGCAAAGGAAGGCAGCCGTTGCGGCAAATTCCTCCACCCTGCCATAGCGGCCGACCGGAATGCGCGCTTCCTTGTCGGTACGGATATCTTCGAGGCTCTTGCCCGTCCGCTTTGCCGCCGCCCCGTCGAGCTCGTCGAGCCTCCCGGTCAGGATGCTGCCCGGCAAGAGCAGGTTGGTGGTAACGCCGAAGCCGCCCACTTCGGAGGCAAGCGTCTTGCTCCAGCCGGCAAGTGCGGGGCGCAGCGTATTCGACAAAGCCAGATTGGCGATCGGTTCGATCACCCCTGAGGAGGCGACCGTCAGGATGCGGCCCCAGCCCTGCGCCTTCATTCCGGGCAGCAGCGCATTGGTCAGCGTGATCACGCGGGCGACCATGGAGATAAAATAGGTCTCGAGCTTTTCACCCGTCATGTCCTCGGTCGTACCGGGCTTCGGCCCGCCGGTATTGTTGACGAGGATATCGAGCCCGCCGAATTTTTCGTTCACCGCCGCCGTCGTCGTCTCGACGAAGCGTTCATCCCCGAGGTCGGCCCAGATCCAGTCGGCCCGGCCTTTGCCTTCGGCATTGATTGCCTTGCAGTTGGCGTCCAGCTGCTCGCCGCTGCGCCCGCAGAGCAGCACATTTGCGCCTTCGCGCGCCAGTGCTGCGGCGATGCCGAGGCCGAGGCCACGCGAGGAGGCGAGGACGAGCGCCCGTTTGCCTTCGATGCCGAGATCCATGATCGTTCCCTCCAATATCTTTGAGCGATGTATAAGGCGCATGCGCCGGAAAAGGGAAGGGCGTGTGGTCGGTTCGGCGTCGTTTGATAATTGACGTTCACGTAAACCGCATATAATTCTGGCGTCCAGGGCATATCATTGTGCGAATTGAAGATTGGCTGTCGTATCCCGGCTCGACAATGCTTTCTCGTTTTGACAAGAAAGTGCCTATGACGGGATGACGGCCGCGTGCCGCCAAGCGGAGACGAGTGAATGACCGAGACGACTGAGCTGCCCGAACGCGAGAGCATGGAATTCGACGTGGTGATCGTCGGCGCCGGTCCGGCTGGTCTTTCTGCGGCGATCCGGCTGAAGCAGGTCAATCCGGAGCTTTCGGTCGTCGTGCTGGAGAAGGGCTCGGAAGTCGGCGCCCACATCCTCTCCGGCGCCGTCGTCGATCCGATCGGCATCGACCGGCTGCTGCCCGGCTGGCGCGAAGAGAGTGAGCATCCCTTCAAGACCGAGGTCACCGCCGACCATTTCCTGCTGCTCGGCCCGGCCGGCTCGATCCGCCTGCCGAATGTGCTGATGCCGCCGCTGATGAACAATCACGGCAACTACATCGTCTCGCTCGGGCTCGTCTGTCGCTGGCTGGCCGGTAAGGCCGAAGAACTCGGCGTCGAGATTTATCCGGGCTTTGCCGCAACCGAAGTGCTCTATAATGACGAGGGCGCGGTCATCGGCGTCGCCACCGGCGACATGGGGATCGAGAAGAACGGTGAGCCCGGCCCGAATTATACGCGCGGCATGGAACTGCTCGGCAAATACGTGCTGATCGGCGAAGGTGTACGCGGCTCGCTCGCCAAGCAGCTGATCGCCAAGTTCGATCTGCAAAAAGGTCGCGAACCGCAAAAGTTCGGCATTGGCATCAAGGAACTCTGGCAGGTCAAGCCGGAGAACCATAAGCCGGGCCTGGTGCAGCACTCCTTCGGCTGGCCGCTCGGGATGAAGACCGGCGGCGGTTCCTTCCTCTATCACCTCGAAGACAATCTGGTCGCCGTCGGCTTCGTCGTCCATCTCAACTACAAGAACCCCTATCTCTATCCGTTCGAGGAATTCCAGCGCTTCAAGACCCATCCGGCGATCCGCGGAACCTTCGAGGGCGGCAAGCGGCTCTCCTATGGCGCGCGTGCCATCACCGAGGGCGGTTATCAGTCGGTGCCGAAGCTCTCCTTCCCCGGCGGGGCGCTGATCGGCTGTTCGGCTGGTCTCGTCAACGTGCCGCGCATCAAGGGCAGCCATAACGCGGTTCTGTCGGGCATGCTGGCGGCCGAGAAGGTGGCGGCGGCGATTACAGCCGGCCGCAGCCATGACGAGGTGGTCGAGATCGAAAACGAATGGCGCAAGGGCGACATCGGCAAGGATCTCAAGCGGGTGCGCAACGTCAAGCCGCTGTGGTCGAAGTTCGGCACGGCGCTCGGCGTGGCGCTCGGCGGTCTCGACATGTGGACCAATACGCTGTTCGGCTTCTCGTTCTTCGGCACGCTGAAGCATGGCAAGACCGATGCGCAGTCGCTCGAGCCGGCCGCAAACCACAAGCCGATTGCCTATCCGAAACCGGATGGCGTCTTGACCTTCGACCGGCTGTCCTCGGTGTTCCTGTCGAACACCAATCACGAGGAAGACCAGCCGGTGCATCTTCAGGTCAAGGACATGGGCCTGCAGAAACGTTCGGAGCACGACATCTATGCCGGCCCGTCGACGCGTTACTGTCCGGCCGGGGTTTATGAATGGGTCGAGAAGGACGGAGAGGAGACCTTCGTCATCAACGCCCAGAACTGCGTGCACTGCAAGACCTGCGACATCAAGGATCCCAACCAGAACATCAACTGGGTGCCGCCGCAGGGCGGCGAGGGGCCGGTCTATCCGAACATGTGAGGCGGATTATCCACGCCGCCGACAATTTTACGTGCTGACGCCTTCGTATCGCCTGCGGCGGGCGGCCGTTAGCCGTTCGTTAACCATAATTTCCTTAGCGTGCGACATCTTGTTGACGCACTAAGGACACATTCATGACGATCTCCCGCCGGGGTTTCCTGATCGCTCTGCCGCTTTTTGTCGCCGGCTGCTCTTCGACCGGCCTGAACAGCCAGACCAATTACGCCGCACTTCCGGATGAAAAATTCCCGTTGAGGCAGGTGCCGATCGACAAGATCAAGCCGGAACTCCGCCGTCAGGAAGTGGCCTACGAAACCACCCATGACGCCGGCACCGTGGTGGTCGACACCCCGACGCGCCGTGCCTATTATGTCCTCGGCGGCGGCAGGGCGGTGCGGTACGGCGTTGGCGTCGGTCGCGAGGGGCTGGCATTTGCCGGCAACGCCTATATCGGCCGCAAGGCCGAGTGGCCGAGCTGGACGCCGACGGAAAACATGCAGCGCCGCGAAGAGCGTTATCGCAAGCTCGCCGGCGGCATGCCGGGCGGTCCGAACAACCCGCTCGGCGCACGAGCGATGTATCTCTATCGCGGCGGCGGCGACACGCATTTCCGCATTCACGGCACCAATCAGCCGCAATCGATCGGGCTCGCCATGTCGAGCGGCTGTATTCGCATGATGAACCACGACGTGATCGACCTCTATAGCCGGGTCGAAGTCGGCGCCAGGGTCGTCGTCATCCAGGCTTGAGCGAGCAAAATCACGTTGATTGAAAAAGCCGCCGCAGCGATGGCTGTCGGCGGCTTTCGACGTTCGTTGGTCCGGTGGCGGTCAGCGGCGCTGGGCGGCGATCCCCGTGGAAAGCGCAACGCCCATGCCGGTGATCACGGCGGCGCTGATTTCCGTCAGGCCGATCGGTTCGCCAAGCAGCAAGCCGCCGCCAAGCGTTGCCAGCACAGGCGTCAGCGCCGTGAAGGCGGCGGCCTGCGTTCCGCCGAGCGTTGTGACGGCGGTGCCGTAGGCGACCATGGCGACGAGGCCGGAAAGAATGCCCTGGCTCAGCACCTGCAGGCCGATTTCCGGAAGCGGTGCCTGCTGCAGCGAGATGCCGAAGATGAGGGCCAGCGCGCCCATGATCAGGAAGGACCAGACGGCGATCAGCGCGCTTGCCTGCACGGCCGTCAGGCCGGAGCGGCGGAAGGCATGCGTATAGCTCGCCCACAATACGGCGCCGGCCGGTAGCAGCACGAAGCTCGTCCATGGAAGCGAGGCGTCTGCAAGGCTGTGGGTGAGCAGGATCAGCACGCCGGCGACGATTGCGACCAGCCCGGCGATGCGGGTGGTATCAGGTCTTTCGCCAAACAGCACGATGCCGATCAGCGCCGCCGCGAGCGGCATCGAGCCGCCGAGCAGGATGCCTGAAGACGCAGCCGGCGTCGAATGGATTGCCAGCGTGGTGAGCAGGAAGAAAACGGCGCCGGACCCGGACACCATGATCGCCACCAGGTGCAGCGGCAGGGACTTCGGCAACAGTCCGGTCTTCAGCCAGACCGGCGAAAGCACCAGCGCCGGAATGCCGAAGCGGATCAGCCCGATGTCGACCGAGCCGAGCGGCGTTGCGGCGCTGTGGCGGGTGACGAGAAACCATGTCGCCCAGATCAGTACGGTAACGGTGCCGCCGGCATAACCCAGTGCCTGCGAAGGCGATTTGTCGTTCGTAAATGCAATGGTGGTCATCGTCCTGTCCCTTCCTTCATCCGGAGCCTTTCCGGTTGAGGAAAAGATTAGTCCCAGAGGGCAGGGCATGTCCTTGCTATCTCTGGCTCAAAAATCATATTATGCGCAATATTCTGCCAATCGACGCCAACAGGGATCGCGAAAATGCCAAATCTCGATAAATTCGATATCGCCATCCTGAAGTGCCTGCAGGAGGATGCACGGGCAACCAATGTCGAGATCGCCGAGAAGGTGAACCTTTCGCCGTCGCCCTGCCTGCGCCGCATCCGCAATCTCGAACGCTCCGGTATCATCCGCGGCTACACGGCCGATATCGACCGTAAGGAGGTCGGCCTCGGCCTGACCGTCTTCGTCGAATTCAAGGTCGCCCATCACAGCCGTGAGAATTCCGAGGCGCAGCAGAAGGCGCTGCTCGCCATCCCCGAGATCGTCTCCTGTTTCCTGATTTCGGGCACGGCCGATTTCCTCGCCGAAGTGGTGGTCGAGGATCTCGCCGCCTACGAACGGCTTCTGACGGAAACGCTGTTGACCCTGCCGAATGTCAGCGACATCCGCTCCAACTTCGCCATCCGCAGCATGAAGACGCATGGGCCGTTGAAGCTGCCCGAGGGAAAATAAATCCCCTCGGGCTTGCTGCCATTTGCGGGTGCTACAGCAGCGTCCCGCTGAGGATGAGCAGGGCCACCGAGAAGTAGATGACGAGCCCGGTGACGTCGACCAGCGTGGCGACGAAGGGGGCCGAAGCGCTGGCCGGATCGAGCCGGAGCTTCTGCAGCAAGAAGGGCAGCATCGAACCGCAGATCGAGCCGAAGGTGACGATCCCGATCAGGGCGGCAAACACCGTGATGGCGACCATCTGCCAGTGCGGGCCGTAGTCGTAGAGGCCGGCCGACTGCCAGAAGACGATGCGAATGAAGCCGACGAGGCCGAGGATCGCGCCGAGCACGATGCCGGTCGGCAGTTCGCGCAGCAGCACCTTCCACCAGTCCGAAAGCTTCAGCTCGCCGAGCGCCAGCGCCCGAATGATCAGCGAGGTCGCCTGCGAACCGGAATTGCCGCCCGAGCTCATGATCAGCGGGATGAACAGCGTCAGCACCACGGCCTTTTCCAGCTCGCCTTCGAAATGCTGCATGGCGCTTGCCGTCAGCATCTCGCCGAGGAAGAGGGCGGCGAGCCAGCCGGCGCGCTTGCGGATCATGCCGGCGAAGCCGATCTTCATGTAGGGCTGGCCGAGCGCCTCCATGCCGCCGAACCTCTGGGCCGCTTCCGTCGTGTCTGATATCATCGTGTCGATCACGTCGTCGACGGTGACGATGCCGAGCATCTGCCCATGTTCGTCGGTGACCGGCAGGGCGAGCAGGTCATGCTTGCGGATCAACCGGGCGACATCCTCCTGCTTCATCAGCGGATCGGCCGAAACCGGCGCACCCTTCTGCGCCACCGAGAGGATGGAAGCATCCGGCTCGCCGGTGATGAGGCGGCGCAGCGTCACCACATGCATGAGCGCATGGCTGATCTCGTCGAGCACATAGATGGCGTAGACGGTCTCGCGCGAGCGTTCGACCTGGCGCACATGGTCGAGTGTCTGGGCGATGGTCCAGTTCACCGGCACGCTGACGAATTCCGTCGTCATGATGCCGCCGGCCGTGCGCGGCGGGTAGCCCATCAGGTGCTGGATCGCGATGCGCACCGGCTCGTCGAGGCTGGCAAACAGCCGGGCGCGGGTCTCGCCGTCGAGTTCGAGCAGCACGTCGGCGACACGGTCGTTGGACATGCCATGCAGCAGGCGTGCAGCGTCCTCGGCGCTGATCAGCGCCAGGATCTGTGCAGCGTTGCGAAGCTCCGGCCGGTCGAGGATGTTGACGGCATAGTCGAGCGGCATGCCGGTCAGCACGCGGCCGGCGTCCTGGACGGTCAGCGCGTTCAACGATTCGACGTGTTCGGCGATCGTTGCGCCGCGGCTGTTGTTGATGAAGGCACGGGCGGCATGGCCTGCCCGAAGAGGGAAGCGATTGATATTCATTTGAGGCTCGCCTTTCCGTCGATCCGCCGTAGCGTCCCGACCGGGCGAGCCGACAGGAGTCGGTCAGCGCACGAGGGCCGCGTACGGCAAGGGCAATCGACTGCTACTGTCGCTTGGCATCGTTAAGATGGCTCCGTTAAAATCCGCGGAAGACGAGTGCCGTCCACGTGAGATTCTAGGTGGTCCCGAACGCGAAAAAAGTCAAGCGGGGTAAAAGCTTAACGCCAGAATGTCGCACACCCGCGCATTGTGGGCGGAGACGCTCTACGCGGCCTGCGTGCTCCGGCTGCGACGCTCCAGCCGTGCTGAGGCCGCAAAGACGAAGAGGCCGAGGAAGGACAGTGCTGCGCCGACATAACCGGTTGCCGCAAAACCGTAGCCCCAGGCGATGACGAGACCGCCGAGCCAGGCGCCGATCGCATTGGCGATGTTGAAGGCGGAATGGTTGGAAGCGGCGGCAAGCGTCTGCGCATCGGCGGCGACATCCATCAGCCGTGTCTGCAGCGCCGGGCCGGCGGCAAAACCGCAGCCGACGAGGAAGACGGAGAGGCCGAGCATATAGGGATTGGCGGCGGTCAGCGAGAAGGTGGTCAGCACGACGATATTATAGACGAGCGAGCCGCCGATCGTACCGAGCAGCGATTTGTCGGCGAGCCATGAACCGATGAAATTGCCGGCATTCATGCCGACGCCGAAGAGCACCAGCATGATCGGAACCGCTGTTTCCGGCAGCATCGCCACCTCGGTTGTCGTCGAGGCGATATAGCTGAACATCGCAAACATACCGCCGTAACCGACAGCGGCGATGCCGAGCGTCAGCCACACCTGCGGCCGGCGGAAAGCCCCGAGTTCGCGCAGGAAGCTTGCCTCCTCGGAAACCCTGTCCTTGGGAACGTAGAACCAGATCAGCGCCACCGTCAGCAGGCCGAGCACGCCGACCGAGAAAAATGCGATCTGCCAGTCGAGCGACTGGCCGAAGAACGTCGTCAAGGGCGTGCCGAGAAGTGTTGCGACGGTTAGGCCGAGCATGACGCGGCCGACGGCACGTGCGCGGCGGTGCACAGGCACCATCGAGGCGGCGACAAGGGCTGCGACGCCGAAATAGGCGCCATGCGGCAGGCCGCTGACGAAGCGCAGCAACGTGAAGGTTTCGAAGGTCGGCGCCATGGCGCTGAAGATATTGCCGGCGGCAAAGATCAGCATCAGTGTCAGCAGCAGCGTACGGCGCGCCATCTTCGCGGCGAGCACGGCGATGACGGGCGCGCCGATGACGACGCCGAGTGCATAGGCGCTGATGACGTAGCCGGCTTGCGGGGTCGTGACCGAGAAGGTCTTGGCGACATTGGGCAATAGGCCCATAATCGCGAATTCGCCGGTGCCGATGCCGAAGCCGCCGCAGGCGAGCGCCAGCTGGACCAGCGCTACTGTCGTTGCCGAGGGCAGCCCTTCATCCTGGCTATCGATGGAATCATTGACGGTGATCTCACTCACGAGAGCTCCTCGATGCGGTTTTCTGATTGGCGATGGCCTTGGCGCTGGCACGGCCGCGGGCCGATCGTTCAAAATGGCGGGAGGTGGAGACCTGTCTCCGATCCTTCCATCTATCCGTGACGACCCGGCCGGCGTCGAGTGCGTTTTTTGCAGTGCAGCGTCCTGCTATGTGCATATGTCCGTTGCAATTTTTGCATTTCTGTCGTCTCCCGGGAAAGGTACTGGCGCTTGAAATCGCCGATCCCGAAACCATCTGATGGGCAAGGCAGGATTATTTCCGCGCCAGAGACGGGAGCCCTCATGAAGCTTGTAGGCTTTTTCAATCGCGACGGCGGTACCTTCAGGACCACCGACATGCTGGCCTACGAAAAGAGGGCGGAGGCGGCTTTCCGCGAAGCTGGGCACGATTTCGACGCCATCGTCTTCTCCGGAAAGGAGATCATTCCCGCCATGGAGCGGGCGGCCAAGCGCGACGACATCGACGGGATCGTCGCCGGCGGCGGCGACGGCACGATTTCGGCGGCGGCATCGATCGCCTGGAAAAACGGCATTGCGCTCGGCGTCGTGCCGGCCGGCACCATGAACCTGTTTGCCCGCTCGCTGCGTGTGCCGCTCGATATCTGGCAGGCGCTCGATGTGCTTGCCTCTGGCGAGATCGACAATGTCGATATCGCCAGCGCCAACGGCCGGCCCTTCATCCACCAGTTTTCCGCCGGCCTGCATGCCCGAATGGTGCGCTACCGCAACGCCTACAGCTATCGTTCGCGGCTGGGCAAGATACGGGCGAGCACAAAGGCGGCCTTGGGCGTCATCTTCAACCCGCCGGAATTCGAAGTCGAGTTCGAGGCGGCCGGCATGCGCGAGCGCCGCAGGGTGTCGGCAATCTCCGTCTCCAACAATCCCTTCGGTGAGAATGCGCTGCTTTACGCCGACAATCTGAGAAGCGGCGAGCTCGGCTTCTATACGGCAAATCCGCTGAAACCGGTCGGTGTCGCCCGTCTCGCCATCGACATGCTGCGCGGCAAGGTCCGCGAGAATGCCGATGTCATGGTGATGCATCCGGCGGAGGTGCAACTGCATTTCCCGAAACTGCGTTACAAGGCCAATTGTGTCATGGACGGCGAGTTGCTGCCGCTCGAACGCGACGTCTCGATCCGACTGCATCCAGGCGAGTTGAAGGTTCTCGTCAAGCAGGGTCTCGCCGCGCAGGTGGATGCGGCCGAGCGCCGCGAGCCGGCTGTGTAGGTCTTCTGCTGAATTTCAGAGCCGCGGCAGATAAGTGCGATAGTCGAAATCCGAGACGGTGCGCAGATGCGCAAGCGCTTCCTTGCGCTTGGTGTCGCCGTAGAGCGCCTGATAACGTGCGCCGAAGATATCGGCGATGAAGGGCGAGGCACGGAAGGCTTCGACGGCACTCAGGAAATCATGCGTCAGCCGCGCGGTATTCGCCGGTGTGTGCGACGGCGACGTCTCCTCGCCGGGGTCGAGTTCGCCGTCGAGACCGATAAGCATGCCGCCAAGGATCGCGGCGAGCAGCAGATAGGGATTGGCGTCGGCGCCGGCGACGCGGTGCTCGATGCGGGCGGCCGGCCCATCCTTGTCGGGTATGCGGATCGCCGTGCCGCGATGGCCGCTGCCCCAGGTCAGATCGACAGGTGCAAACGAGCCCGGCTGGAAGCGGCGATAGGAGTTGGCGAACGGGGCGAAGATCAGCTGCGCCGCGCGCATGGTGTCGAGCAGGCCTGCTGTCACCGATTTCAGCAGTTTCGGTTCGCCGCCCTTGGCATCGAGAATGTTGCGGCCTTGCACATCGATGATGCTCGCATGCACATGCAGGCCGGAGCCGGCATGGTCGGAATAAGGCTTGGCCATGCAGGTCGATTTCAGTCCGTGGCGGCGCGCCGCCTGCTCGGCGATGCGCTTGAGGTAGAGGCAATCGTCCGCCGCGGCCAGCGCATCGGGGCGGTGCAGCAGGTTGACCTCGAACTGACCAGGGCCGAATTCCGCCGTCGTCGCATCCGCCGGCAGCCCCTGCGCCTTCGCATAGGCCCTCAGCGTCCCGAGATAGACGTCGAGTGCATCGACGGCGCTCATGTCGTAAAGCTGGAAGCCGTTCGGTTCGCCGCGATAGGTGAGGCTTTCGGGCGGGGAGGGGCGGCCGGCCTCGCGCCAGTCCCCTGACATCACGTAGAATTCCAGCTCGGTCGCCACCACGGGTGTCAGGCCGCGTGCACGATAACGATCGAGCACCGAGGCGAGGATGGCGCGCGGATCCATGAAGCTCGGGATGCCGTCGAATTCGTGCATGGTGGCAAGCACCTGCATCGAGCCCTCGGGCGCCCAGGGCATCGGCGCGAGGCTCCGCCGGTCGGGGACGAGCTTGCCGTCCGGATCACCGATCGTCAGCGACAGGCCGGTAATGTCGTCATTGTCGTCGCCCCAGATGTCGAGCGATTGCGTCGAGGTCGGCAGGCGGATGTCGCCGGCCCAGATCTTGTCTTCGGCGCCGGGCGGAAGCTGCTTGCCGCGCAGATCGCCGTTCATGCCGACGATCAGGATCTCAAAACGAGGATCGCCGCCCTCGGCCTTGCCGTCCACCCTGTCGCTCGCCATGACCTTGAAAATCCTCCGGGACAAGGCCAAGCTCCTATCCCATCGATAACAGCCTTTCAATCCGCGAGGGTCTTCCCATTATGCCCGATACCTACCCACCCTCGAACCTTGCGGCGATCGACGCCGCGCATCACCTGCATCCCTTCGCCGACATGAAGAAGCTGAATGCCGAAGGCACGCGCATCATCCAGCGCGGCGAGGGCGTTCATATCTTCGACAATCACGGCAGGAAATATCTCGATGGCTTCGCCGGCCTCTGGTGCGTCAATATCGGCTATGGCCGCCGCGAGATCACTGACGCCGTTGCAAGACAGATGAACGAGCTGCCCTATTACAATACCTTCTTCGGCACGAGTTCGACGCCGGCGACGCTGCTTGCCCAGAAGGTCACCGCCCACGCGGGGGCGCGTTTCAACCATATCTTCTTCACCGGCTCCGGCTCGGAGGCGAACGACACCTGGTTCCGCATGGCCCGCGTCTATTGGAGCGCCGTCGGCAAGCCGTCGAAGAAAATCGTTATAGCAAGGAAGAACGGCTATCACGGTTCGACCGTCGCCGGCGCCAGCCTCGGCGGTATGAAATACATGCACGAGCAGGGCGACCTGCCGATCCCTGGCATCGTTCATATCGGCCAGCCCTATTGGTACGGCGAGGGCGGCGATCTCTCGCCTGATGAATTCGGTCTCAAGGTCGCCCGCGAACTCGAAGCGAAGATCGACGAGTTGGGCGAGGAAAATGTCGCAGCCTTCGTCGCCGAACCGGTGCAGGGGGCTGCCGGCGTCATCATCCCGCCCGAGACCTACTGGCCGGAGATCGACAGGATCTGCAAGGCGCGTAATATCCTGTTGGTGACCGATGAGGTGATCTGCGGTTTCGGCCGGCTGGGCGCCTGGTTCGGCTATGAGCATTTCGGCGTCGAGCCCGATCTGGCGCCGATCGCCAAGGGACTGTCCTCCGGCTACCTGCCGATCGGCGGCGTGCTCGTCAGTGACCGCATCGCCGACGTGCTGATCAACGAGGTCGGCGAGTTCAATCACGGCTTCACCTATTCCGGCCATCCCGTCTGCGCTGCCGCCGCCCTCGAAAACCTGCGCATCATCGAGGAGGAGAAATTGGTCGAACGGGTGCGCGACGATATCGGCCCCTATTTTGGCAAGGCCTGGGCGGCCCTTGCCGAGCATGATCTGGTCGGCGAGGCCGTCAGCATCGGCCTGATGGGCGCCCTGCAGCTGACTGCCGACAAGAGCACGCGCACGCGTTATGACAAGCCCGATCAGGTCGGTGCGCTGGTGCGCAACCATGCGCTGGCGAACGGCCTCGTGCTGCGCGCCACGGGCGACCGCATGCTGGCCTCGCCACCGCTTGTCATCAGCCATGCGGAGG
Organism: Rhizobium sp. NZLR11; assembly: GCF_019685115.1. Lineage (NCBI taxonomy): Bacteria > Pseudomonadati > Pseudomonadota > Alphaproteobacteria > Hyphomicrobiales > Rhizobiaceae > Rhizobium > Rhizobium sp. NZLR11. Next base: position 83,317 of record NZ_JABDWD010000003.1, read on the forward strand.
TGGACGAGATGGCAAGAATTACCAGCCTGGCGCTGGATTTGGCCTGGAAGGAACTGAAATCCTGATTTCGCTTAGTCCGGCTGGTTGATCCAGGCATAGCCGAAACGGTAGCGATCCTCGCCGCGCCCGTAGAAATAGGGCGCGTCGATCACCGACCCATCCGGTGCGGACGTGCCGAGATTGGCTTGGAGCCATTGAGCCATGGCCGGCGGGAGGGCTTCGCTTCCCCCTTTCGGCGGTATCAGCCAGACGAGGAGAAGCGGTCGCCGGTCGGTCAGATCCGGATGGAAGCCGGGATAATCCACAGAGAGAACCGGCAAGCCGGGAATATCCTGCCGGAGATTGCCGGCAAGCAGGCTGTCTCCGGCAAGGATCGCCGCCGGCTCGGCCTGTTTGCGCAGGCTTTCCAGCATCGTGGCATAGGGCCTGTTCAATCGTTCGTAGTGACCGGTGAAGCGTGCGGCCGCGACACTGCCGTAAAGGGCCGCTGGCACGCCGATCATGATGATGGCGACGATCGCCATGAAACGCCGGAACGCTCTACCTGTCGCGACGCCCGCGGCCTCGATCTTCAGGCAGAAATAGAGCGGCAGGATGAAGAGCATCGGCACCAGCCAGCGATCCTTGATACCGGCCGCACCGCCGAAGACGATCAGAAACAGAATGGCGGCCAGGAAGACGAGCATCATCCGCTCGAGCAGCCGCGTCCATTCCGAGCCGGCAGTCAGCGCCGGACGAAGGCTCTTGCGGAAGGCGATGGCGAATACCGCCACCGTCAATCCGGCAAAGCTGATGGTGGCGAGAGCGAGCGAGCTGACACCCATGGCCACCTGCACGAGATAGCTCGCATGGCCGCTCGCAGTCATCTTCTCCAGGGTGCGTGCGGTGGCGAAATCGAGATTGTCCTTCAGCCAGAAGAGATGCGGCAGGGTGATGACGAATGCCACCGCCGCCGTCAGCATCAGCCGCCGGTCGAAGATCCGCGGCCGCAGGCGCGCATCCGCCAGCGCGGCAATCAGCGCTGCCGCCGGCAGGATCGCGAAATTATATTTAGCAAGCAGTCCGAAGCCGATTCCGATGCCGGCGATCAGATAGGAGGCAAGGCTCGGCTGTTTCAGGCTGCGGATGAAGCCGTAGAAGAAGATGCTGGCCGAGAAGAACACGGCGACCGTATGCGTGAGATCGCGCTGCATCTCGAAAGCCATCTGCGGGATCGTCAGCAGCCCCAGTGTTGATATCGCCACCAGCGCCTTGTCGCGCAGCAGGAGACGCGCGGTCAGGCCGTAGAGCAAGTAGGACGTGAACAGCAGAAGGTTTTTCACCACCGAAAGCGCGGCAAGCGAGACGCCGGCAAATTGGAAGACGGTGTATTGCAGCCAGTTGTAGAACGGCGGCTGAGGGCCGTAGCCGGCGGCAAGCCATTGCGAGCGGAAGGCCTGTTCGGCTTCGTCGAGATCGAGCGAATGCGAGGTTGCCAGCCGCACGCCGACCTGAAGCACGAAATAGGCCGCCAGCAGAACGAAAATCCACCGGATGTCGCGGCTATTGGTTTCGCTCATCTATCTGGCCCTCGGCTGAACCCAGGCGTAACCGAGCGCGAAATTGTCGCCCGGGCGGCCGAAATAATAGGGAAGCGACAGCGAGCCGACCTCCTGCGGCGCGATGCCCGCTGCCGTCAGCGCCGATGAAAACTGCTCCGGCATGACCGCATCGGCGGCCGTCGCCGTCTTCTTGCCGCGCCAGACGATCAGCACCGGTCCCTTCGCCTCGGCATAGGCTGGAATGCCAGGTGCCGGGAAATCGGGGATGACCGCGGGCACATCGGGAAATTGCAGCCGCATGTTTCCGCCGACATAGGTGTCCGAGGCGATCACCAACGCCGGTTCCGCCTGCCGCGACATCTCGCGGGAAAGGCGCGCCATCGGCACGTTCGGCCTGCTGTAGACGCCGATCAGCCCGGCGCCGACGACACGCAAGCCGAGTGCGATCAGCACGCAGGCCATCAGCACCGGCAGCACCGGCCGGAGGCGGCGTAGCCCTCCGGAAAGGTCGATGCCGGCAGCCTGCATCTTCGCCAGGAAATAGATCGGCAGCACGAGCAGGAACGGGTCGAGCCAGCGTTCACGCACAGTGGTGGAGCCGGTGAAGAGCACGATGAGAACGATGCCGGCAAGGCTTGCGAGCATCATCCGCTCCATCATCCCGGTCCAGCGGTTGCCGGCCGAAAGGGCACGGATAAAATCCCGGCGGAAGGTGGCGGCGAAAATGGCGACCGGCAGCGCCGCAAAGGCAATGATGGCAACGACAAAGGCGATGATGCCCTTGCCGATTCGCACCATGCCGGCGGGTTCGTTGCCGGCGGCCATCTTGACCAGAGTATCCGAGGAAGCAAATGCGAGATTGTCTCGCAGCCAGATCGCGTGCGGCAGGACGATGGCGAGCGCAATGACGATTGCCGCCAATATGCGCCAGTCGAGCGCCCTGCGGCGCCATTCGGCATCCGGCAGGATGGCGATCAAGCCGGCGGCTGGCATCAGTGCGAAATTATATTTCGAGATCAGGCCAATGCCTGTGGCAAGCCCGAGCACGAGATAGCTGCCGAGATTCGGTCGATCGAGCGTGCGGAAAAAGCCGTAGAGAAACAGCGAACTGGCAACGAGCAGTGCCGTCGTGTGGGTCAGATCCTGCTGGGCCATAAAGGAGACCTGGGGCAGGGTGATCAGCGCGAGCATGCCGATGGCGGCAAGCGCCTGGTCCTTCAAAGCTTCGCGCCCGGCAAGGCCGTAGAAAAGGTAGCACAGAAAGAGGAGAATATTCTTCGGAACGATCAGCGCGCCGATCGACATGCCCGTGACCGAAACGACGGCATATTGCATCCAGTTGTAGAAGGGCGGCTGCGGACCGTAGCCCGCCAGCAGATATTGCGAGAAGAAGGATTGCTCGGCCTCGTCGAGCTCCAGCGAATGCGGAAGCGCGAGGCGCAGCACGATGTTGAGCACGAAATAGGCCGCAAGCAGCAGGCCGGCGGTTTTGATCGTCCTCGTCGCGCGCTCCAGCATCGTGCTGCCGGCTTAGGCTTGGCTTCGATCGTCGAAGATCTGCCGCACGATATAATTCGGAGAGGCGTCGTCACGGTAATAGGTGCGCGCGATCATCTCCGCCAGGATGCCGGTTGTGATCATCTGCACCGACGACAGCAGCAGCACGACGCCGACCATCAGCATCGGCCGCGTGCCGATATCGTTGCCCATGATGAACTTGTCGAAGCCGAGATAGATGAGGATCAGCATCGCGACCGCACCGAGGCCAAGACCCAGCGAGCCGAAGAAATGCCCAGGCCGCGCCTTGTAGCGCATAAAGAACATCACCGACAGCAGGTCGAGAATGACGCGGACGGTGCGCGAAATTCCGTATTTCGAAACGCCGTGTTCGCGCGCATGGTGGGTGACGGCCATCTCGCCGATGCGCGAGCTCGGGACGACGCCGGCCACCCAGGCCGGGATGAAGCGGTGCATTTCGCCCATCAGCTTCACCTGCTTGATGATTGAGGCACGGTAGATCTTCAGGCTGCAGCCGTAATCGTGCAGCTTGACACCGGTGATGCGGCCGATCAGGTAGTTTGCGCACCAGGAGGGGATCTTGCGCAGCAGCAGACCGTCCTTGCGGTTCTTGCGCCAGCCGACCAAGAGGTCGAGTTCGCGCCGTTCCAATTCGGCGACCATCGCAGGAATGTCCTTCGGATCGTTCTGCAGGTCGCCGTCCATCGTTGCGATCAGCCGGCCCTGAGCGGTGTCGATACCAGCCTGCATGGCAGCGGTCTGGCCGAAGTTGCGCTGCAGCTCGACGATCCTGAGCACCAGCCCGTCGCGTCCGACGAACTTGCGGGCGTTGACGAGCGTCGCATCCGTGCTGCCGTCGTCGACGAGGAGCAGCTCCCAGCGATGGGGATAGGCTGCCATCGCAGCCACGACACGCTCGACGAGCGGACCGACGCTATCCTCTTCGTTGAAAATCGGCACGACCAGCGACAGCTCGAGCGATTGTACCGGATCATTCGTACCGCGAATGGGCTCTACGGTTGTCTGCAACGTTCATCTCCAAAAGGCCGGACGGCCGAGCAATCTTACTGCTGCCGTCGCGCTTGCGGAAGGCTAGTACATGAACTGTCCGCCGGTTGCCAGCGGGCAATGCCGGTTTCCCCGCAATCGCTTGACCTGCCGCAACGCTATTTGGCGCCGCCCTCTACCCAGGAATACCCGATGGAGAAGCTGCGTTTGCCGTCACCGAAGAGATAGGGCAGCGTCAGCGTGTTCAACTCCTGCAGATGAATGCCTGATCTTGCGAGATCGTTGGCGAAGCCGGGGGAAATCGTCGGGTCGTCTGCGGTCTCGCCGCGCCAGATAACCAGAACCGGTCCCTTCGCAGCCGCATATTCGGGAACCCCGGATCCCGGGAAGAACGGTATCACCACGGGAACATCGGGAAGCGCCAGCTTCAGATTGCCGGCCACGAACTTGGTTCCAGCGACGATGAGAACCGGCTTGCGGGTCGCGGTCAATTCAGCGACGTAGCCCGCAAAGGGTACGTTCGTTCTCGTATAGGTGCCGATATATTGAATGCCGATGATCCGGAAGAGAAGGATCGACAGGATGACGACCATGAAGACCGGCACCACGGGCCGGAAGCGCGCAAGGCCGGCGGAAAGATCGACACCTGCGGTTTCCAGTTTCAGGAACAGATAGAGCGGCAGGACGAGCAGGCAGGGGTCGAGCCAGCGCTCGTGGACATCGCTTGCGCCGGCAAAGAGCACCACGCCGACGAAAGCGACCAGACTGATGACCATCATCCGCTCGATCACCCGGATCATCGGGCTGGACGAGGAGAGCGCGCCAAAGAAGTCCCGCCGGAATGCGGCTGCGACGAGAACGATCGGCAAGGCGACGAAGCCGAGGAGGGCGATGAGGAGAGATAATAGTCCCTGTCCGATGCGGGGCATGCCGGCGGGGGCCAAGTCTTCTGCGGTCATTCGCTCCAGTGTCGGCCCAGAGGCGCTGAGGAGATTGTCAGGCAACCAGAGCGCATGCGGCAGCACGATCAGAATGGCGACTACGATCGCCGGCAGCAAACGCCAGTCGATCAGGCGGCTGCGCCATTCCCGGTCAGGCAGCACGGCGAGGAGTGCTGCAGCCGGCAGGATGGCGAAATTGTATTTCGAGATCAGCCCGATGCCGGTGGCGATGCCGATGACGAGGAAACTTGCGAGCGTCGGCTGGCGCAGCGTCCGGAAAAAACCGAAGAGGAAGAGCGAGGTCGCAAACAGCAGGGCGACGGTATGGGTCAATTCGCGCTGCGCCATCAGGCCCACCTGCGGCAGCGTAATCAGGCTCAGCATGGCGACGGCTGCCAGCGAACGGTTCTTCAGCACCTCGCGGGCAGCAAGCCCATAGAAGAGATAACAGCCGAAGAGAATGATATTCTTGGGCACCGACAGCACCCACATCGATATGCCGGTCACCGAAACGATGGCATATTGAATCCAGTTGTAGAACGGCGGCTGCGGGCCGTAGCCGGCAAGCAGGTATTGTGAATAGAAAGATTGCTCCGCCTCGTCGAGATCGAGCGTATGAGGCAAGGCGATGCGCAGCGCGATATTGAGCAGGAAATAGACTGCCAGAAAAATGCTTGCGCTCGTAATGCTTTTGGTAATCCGCTCCAACATCGATCTCCACGTCAAGCCGGCAAGGTATGTGATTTACCGGTCAGCGCTCGGATCGTCGGCGGGGAAGCGGAGTTCGCCGCCACTGCCCATCAACTCCGCCGTTGTGCGCAACCGTCATTTCTCTTAAAAGGCCTGGCGACGGGATCGGGCCCTGCCGACCCAAGCCCTGCCGACCCAAGCAAGGAATGCCTACTACATGAAGAGTTCGATCGTTGAAAGCCGGCAATCCTGGTTTATGCGCAATCGCATGACGGTGCTGACGGTCGTCATCGTCGCAGCCTATGCGCTCTTCATCCAATGGTTCTGGGGTTGGCCTGTCATTATCAGGCAGTGGGCGGATGTCGGCGCCGGTCCGGTGATCGGCGCGCTGGTGCTCCTGACGAGCACCTATTTCCTGCGCACCTGGCGCATCTATGATTATTTTCCGAAGGAGACGGCCGGCCGGTTCGCGGTCCTCTTCCGCGTCACGCAGATCCACAACCTGTTGAACATCATGCTGCCCTTCCGCACCGGCGAGACCAGCTTTCCGCTGTTGATGCGCACGGAGTTCGGCATTCCGCTGACACGCGGAACCTCGGCGCTGTTCGTCATGCGGCTGCTCGACCTGCACGCGCTGATCGCCGCCGCCGGTATCGGTTTTGCCGTCGCCGCCGCAGATGCAGTTGTTGCCTGGTTGCTCTGGACGGTGTTTCTGCTGCTGCCGGTCGCAGCTTTCGCCGCGCGCAAGCCGCTGCTGCGCCTCGCCGCCAGGCTGCTGCCGGGGAAGGCGCAGAAATTCGTCGCCGAGATCGAAAACGGTTTGCCGGTCGATGCCATCGCTTTTACACGCGCCTGGGCGATGACCATCGTCAACTGGCTGGTGAAGGTGATGGTGCTTGCCTGGGCGCTCGGCCTGATGGGCGTGCTGCCGATGGCGGCGAGCTTCGGCGGTGCGCTTGGCGGTGAGCTTTCCTCCGTGCTGCCGGTACACGCGCCGGGTGGCGTCGGTACCTATCCGGCCGGCATCACCGCCGGCGCCATTGCTCTCGGCGCTTCGAGCGAGCGGCTGGCCCTGGCCGCGTTGGCGCAGGCAAGCGTCAACGCCCACCTGCTGATCATCGTCTCAGCGCTGACGGGCACGGCGATCTCACTGCCGCTCGGGCGCCGCGGCAAGCTCTGAAATCCGTTTTCTGAGAAATGCCTGCTCCGGCTCCTGCCGGCAAAGCGACAGCGCCGTTCCATAGGCCGCGATCGCCTCCTGCCGCCGGCCGAGGCGCCGCAGGAAATCGGCGCGCGCCGAATGAGCGAGATGATAGGCCTTGAGCTCCTGGCGTTCCAGAATGGCATCGACCAGATCCAGCCCCTTCGCCGGCCCTTCCGCCATCGCGATCGCCACGGCGCGATTGAGTTCGACGATCGGCGAGGGCTGAGCCGCCAGAAGAAGATCGTAATAGAAGGCGATCCGCCGCCAGTCAGTCTCATCGGCAGCAGGTGCCCTGGCATGCTCGGCGGCGATTGCCGCCTGCAGTGTGTAGGTGCCGATCTCTCCCGCCCGCATCGCCTCGGCAAGCAGCGCCGATCCTTCCGCAATCTTTTCATGATCCCAGAGCGAGCGGTCCTGATCGGCAAGCAGCACCAGCAGCCCCTGCTCATTGCTGCGGGCGGTGCGGCGGGAATCCTGCAGCAGCATCAGCGACAGCAGGCCGCGGACATCGGGATGCGGCAGCAGCGCCAGAAGCAGCCGGGCCAGACGGATCGCCTCCGCCGTCAGGTCGGCACGAACCACGTCCTCGCCCGAAGAGGCGGAATAGCCTTCGTTGAAGACCAGGTAGATGACGTGCAGCACCTGGTCGAGCCGCTCAGGCAGCGCCTCGCGGCCTGGCACCTCATAGGGGATATTCTCCGTTCGGATCCTGTTCTTGGCGCGCACGATCCGCTGGGCGACCGTCGGCGCCGGGGCGAGGAAGGCATGGGCGATCTCCTCGGTGGTCAATCCGCAGATTTCCCGAAGCGCCATCGCCGTCTGCGCATCGGAGGGGATGGCGGGATGGCAGCAGGTGAAGATCAGCCGCAGCATATCGTCCTCGATTGGTTCCATGTCGCCGATCTCCGTTGCATCAGGCGTGTAGAGGCTGTCCTCGATGTGATGCTGCGACGCATCGAAGCGCGCTCGCCGCCGGATCGTGTCGATCGCTTTGAAGCGCCCCGTGGAAACGAGCCAGGCGAAGGGATTGCCGGGAATGCCGTCGGCCGGCCATGTCCGGGCGGCCGCGGCGAAGGCGTCGTGCAGCGCTTCCTCGGCCCGGTCGAAATCGCCGAGCAGGCGGATCAGCGTCGCCAGCACCCGGCGCGATTGGGTTCGATAAATCTCCTCGATCAGGCTTTCCAACGGCGCACCTCAGTCCGGCAGGGTCAGCATCCGTACGGGCCGAAGTTCGACCGCGCCGAAACGCGCCGAAGGGATCCGCCCGGCGATCTTTTTTGCCGTTGCCATATCTGGCGCCTCGATGACGTAGAAGCCGGCCAGATGCTCCTTCGTCTCGACATAGGGACCGTCGGTCGCGGACAGAGTGTTGTCTCGAACACGCAGCACGGTCGCCCTATCAGGCATCTCAAGCGCATCGGCGTGGACCATGATACCGTCGCGGCGCAGTTCCTCGTCGAAGGCGAAATGCGCTTTGACGAGGTCATCGGTCTCTTCAGATGTCAGCGTGCCGTCGGTGTCGGCGCTGTTATAGATCAGGCAGATGTAGCGCACGACTATTTCCCATCCTGGATGGCATAAGTCGGGCGCACTTCGATTGAGCAATATCTGAGGATCGGAAAACTGGACACGATCGTCTTCGCCTCCTCGATATTCTCGGCTTCGATCAGCACGAAACCACCGAGGTGCTCTTTGATTTCGGCAAAAGGACCATCGGTCGCGGAGGCTTCGCCGTTGCGCAGGCGGACGGTGATCGCCGCTGACGGTTCATGCAAGGCGAGCGCCACCAGCAGATGACCGCTCTCGCGCCAGCGATTGTCGCTGGTGATGCACTCCTGTGTGAGCGCATCCCATTCGGTCTGAGGAACCAGCTTGCTTTTTTCCGTGTCGAACCAGATCTGGCATAGAAACTTCATTGGTACCTCCTCATTGAGCTGCGAATTCGTGGATGGGCCGCACCTCGATCGCGCCGAGCTTGGCAAGCGGGATGCCAGCGGCGATGCGGATCGCGTCGTTGAGATCCTTGGCCTCGATCAGGATGAAGCCGCCGATCGCCTCCTTGGTCTCGGTAAAGGGACCGTCCGTTATCGACATTTCACCGCCCCGCACCCTAACGGTCACCGCCGCTTTCGGCGACTGCAACGCCTGGGCGACGATCATATGTCCGCTTTCGACGAGGTCCTTGTCATAGTTCAAGGAGTTCGTGTCGAGCTTGGCCTTCTCCTCTTGCGTCATGGCGTCGAGCACGCCGTTATCGAACCAGACCTGACAGAGATATTTCATCGCGGACAGCCTCCCTTGCGGCGCTTCAATGACTCTGGACGATCGAGCTTCGCGCATTTCGACATCGCCCTAAAAAAACTTTTGGTGGGTCGGCTGTCGAAACCGCAAGTCAGCACTCGACAAGGCTTCATCGAAACCTGTCGAGGAGAACGACAATGAGCATTCTTGAAATCGCGCTGGCAAGCCAGATCTGGGCACGTCGCCATGAAAAGCGTCAGCAGGAGTTCCTCGAAAGCGATGGGCTGAAGATTCTCCAGCGCGTCGCTTTCGCCTTCCTGGCCTTCACCCTGTTGATCGCAGGGCTGAATATTGCCGCTGGCAGGCCGCAGACGCTTGCACAGCGCTCAGTGCCTGTTGTGATGACAGGCCGATGAGGAAACGGCCTATTGGAAGGCCGTTTCGAAGAAGCTGCGCAGCTTGCGCGAATGCAGCGCTTCCGTCGGCATGGCGGCAAGCTTCTGCACGGCGCGGATGCCGATCTGCAGATGCTGGTTGACCTGTGTGCGGTAGAAGGCCGTCGCCATGCCCGGCAGCTTCAATTCGCCGTGCAGCGGCTTGTCGGAAACGCAGAGCAGCGTGCCGTAGGGCACGCGGAAGCGGAAGCCGTTGGCGGCGATCGTCGCCGATTCCATGTCGAGCGCGATTGCGCGCGCCTGGGACAGCCGCTTCACCGGCCCGCGCTGGTCGCGCAGTTCCCAGTTGCGGTTGTCGATCGTCCCGACGGTGCCGGTGCGCATGATGCGTTTCAGCTCGAAGCCCTCGTAGCCGGTGATTTCGGCAACGGCTGCCTCAAGCGCCACCTGCACTTCGGCCAGCGCCGGGATCGGCACCCAGACCGGCAGATCGTCGTCGAGAACATGGTCCTCGCGCATATAAGCATGGGCAAGCACATAATCGCCGAGCCGCTGGCTGTTGCGAAGACCGGCGCAGTGGCCGAGCATCAGCCAGGCATGCGGGCGCAGCACGGCGACATGATCGGTGATCGTTTTGGCGTTGGAGGGGCCGACGCCGATATTGATCATGGTGATCCCGGCATGGCCCTTCTTCTTTAGATGGTAAGCCGGCATCTGCGGCAGGCGCGTAAGCGCCGCATCGGTTTCCGGCGCGCTCGAGCCGGGCAGGGTGACGATGTTGCCGGGCTCGACGAAGGCCGTATAGCCGTCGCCGCCCTCCGCCATCAGCTTGCGAGCCCAGCTGCAAAATTCGTCGATATAGAACTGATAGTTCGTGAACAGCACGAAATTCTGAAAATGCTCGGCATGCGTCGCCGTATAATGCGACAGACGGGCGAGCGAATAGTCGATGCGTTGCGCGGTGAATGGCGCAAGCGGCGAGGGCTCTCCCGGTGGCGGGATATATTCGCCGTTGGCGATCTCGTCATCGGTGGTGTTGAGGTCGGGCGTGTCGAAAATATCGCGCATCGGAACGTCGATGAAGGCGTTTGTCGATGCTTCCACATGCGCACCCTCGCCGAAGGCGAAATGCAAGGGGATCGGCGTCGTCGATTCCGACACGATGACCGGAACATTGTGGCTCTTCACCAGGAGCGCCAGCTGCTCCTTCAAGTAATGCTTGAAGAGCTTCGGCCGGGTGACTGTCGTCGTATAGATGCCCGGTGCCGTGACATGGCCGTAGGAAAGGCGCGAATCGACATGGCCGAAGCTTGTCGTCTCGATGCTGACCTGCGGATAGAAAGCACGATAGCGCGAGGAGATCGGAGCGCCCTGCGCCAGCTCGGTGAAGCTCTTGATCAGGAATGCCGTATTGCGCTCGTAAAGCGCCGTCAGCGCCTCCACCGCCTTGGCGGGATCATCAAAGCTCTGCGACTGGAAAGGGGGTGGCGAGGATATGTCGAGCGGCGACAAAGGGGAGATTCGTTTGTTCATGACGCATTATAGAGAGTTGTTTTTGACAAGCAAACGACGCGCGCCGGCGGAATCCGATTATTTTATCGTCTTCCGCGTCAGATGCCGCTCACTGCACCGATGGCGCGCAGAAGGTGCCGTTTCTCTCCAGGCAGGTATAGCTCGCCCCGAAATGCGACTGTGCGCCACCGCCGCCATTGTGCACCACCACCGCCGAAAACGTGATCGCGAAGATCGCCGCAAACAGTGTGATGATGCTGAAACGCCTTGCCAGAATATACATGTCCATTGCCTTGCCCCCGATACGCAACTCTATCGTGACAAGGGTTTTGCCATGGGGCGGCTGAATGAGTGCTGAGATACCGGTTCATCCAGCGTTCAGCTTGCCGGGGAGGCTCGGGCGGGTTGCGGAGGGGATTTACAAGGGTTCGCCAGGCCCGGCTCAACGCGTTCGATTTTGCCGGGTCGCTTTGAAGGGGCGGAAAAGGGCCGCTGGCATGCCGGGGCGTTGGCATGCCCCGCGTTTGGTGATCGTCGTGCAGCCGCCAGGCTCAGAGCCGTGTCCATGTCTGGGCCTTGCAGAGGACCTTCATCACGCAGCCTTGCATCCTCAGCGAATTGCCGGAAATCTTGCCCGAGCCGCTATAAGTCTTGTCGGCGGCCGGGTCGATGATCTCGCCGGCATAGCTGCCACCGGTTCCCGCAAGCGTGCCGATCTTCCGGCCGGCATATTTGCCGGTCTTCAGCGTCACGCAATAACTGCCGCCGCAGGAAGCGATCACCGCCGTATCGCCGGCGGCCGTCTTCCAGTTACCGACGATCGGCTCCTCGGCATGCGAGATCCCCGCGATCATTGTTATGGCGGCGGCGAGAACGAAGCTGCGGATCATCTTTTCCTCCATGATGTCCCTGATCGGCCGCGAAACTAACTGACGCGAACGTAAAGGTAAATAAGCATGATTGTTATCCCGCAGACTGGGCAAAAGACGCGAGAAAAAGCCGTGCGGCGGCCTTTCAAAAATATCGCCTGCTGATTTCATGATGAACGATCCCTTTATTTTCAGATCTGAATCTTTCGTAAAATTCGAGCGAAAATCCCTAATCCGCAAGGCATCTGATGTTTAACAAAAACCCAAATTTACCAAGCATTTGCACTTTGTTTGTCTAGAATTAATCATGCATTTTAGGCGTTTTTTGAAAGCCGTTTGGCATAGTGAACCCATCAAACGAGCGGGGCAAACCCGCCGGACCGCAAGGGCCGCAAGCCGCGATAGACGGCAAGGCCCAGAGGTAAAACAGGGTAAGTCATAAACAGGCTAACAGGGATAAAACCGATGGCACGCTTTGAAATGCACAATGCTGAAACGGCCACCATGGGTGGCGACAACAGCGCCGATGTCTTCTGCGAAATGGGTCTGATGTATGCGACCGGCCGCGGTTGCGAAGTCGATCTTGTCGCAGCTCACAAATGGCTGAACATCGCCGCAATCAAGGGCAACGACCGCGCCGCCGAGCTTCGTGCCGACGTGGCCGCCGCAATGGACAAGATGCAGCTCGTGGCAGCGCTACGCGCCGCCCGCGAGTGGATGACGGTTCACTGACATTGTCCTGCCGGCAAATCGGCAGGAACGATATAACAACCTCGAAAAGAGGGGCTGGCGGGCACTTTAGATGGGGCCGACGCCGGGAGAACGGAACCGCGACCGGATCCTCCACCCGGTCGCGGTTCTCGCTGTTTTACAGCAAAGAGTGAGAGCATGATGCCGCCCGAAAACCGCTGACATTTTCGGCACATGCTCCATCAGCCGATCTGTTTCAGCACCTGCGGCAGGGTTTCTTCGAGAAGCGCCATATCCGCCTCTGGCCCGACGCTGACGCGAATGCAGCGATTGAGGGGCGCCACGCCAGGCATGCGGATGAAGACGCCGCGTTCCATCAGACCGTCGACGATCGCCCTGGCATATGCGCCGTCGCGGCCGGCGTCGATCGCCACGAAATTCGTTGCCGAGGGCAGGGGCTCAAGGCCGTTTGCCCGGGCGATACCGCCGATCCGGTCGCGCGCCGCGTGGATTTTCCCGACCACCTCGACGAGATAGGCCTGGTCCTTGAGGGCGGCGAGCGCTGCGGCCGTCGCCAACCGGTTCATGCCGAAATGATTGCGGATCTTGTCGAAGGCCTGCGCCGTGCCGGCGGCCGAGATCACGTAGCCGGTGCGCGAGCCGGCAAGCCCGTAGGCTTTGGAGAAAGTGCGGGTGCGAACGACGTTCGGCAGGTCGATAAGCGAGGAAATCGACGGCAGCGACCCTGCCGGCCCGGTCTCGCTATAGGCCTCGTCGAGCACCATCAGCGTCGTCTCGGGCAGCGCCCGGGCGAAAGCGACGATCCTGTCGGCATCCCACCAGCTCCCCATAGGATTGTCGGGATTGGCGAAATAGACGAGCGGCGCATTCTCGCGCTTCACGGCATCCAGCAGCCCGTCGAGATCCTCACGGTCGTTTGCGTAGCGAACCGTCACCAGTCGGCCGTCGAAACCGGTCACATGGAAGTTGAAGGTCGGGTAGGCGCCAAGCGAAGTGACGACAGGCGCGCCCGGCTCGATCACCAGCCGGACGATTTGGCCGAGCAATTCGTCGATGCCGCTGCCGATGGCGATATTGGTGGCCGAGACGCCGAGATGGGCGGCAAGCGCTTGCCTGAGCGCGAAATTTTCCGGATCATTGTATTTCCAGATATTGCCGGCCTCCTCGCGCATCGCCGCAAAGACGGAAGGGGCTGGACCAAAGCCGTTCTCATTGGCGCCGATACGGGCCAAAACGGCAAGTCCGCGTTGGCGCTCGATCGCCTCGGGGCCGACGAAAGGAACTGTGGAAGGCAGGGCGCTGGCAAGAGGCGTGAAGCGCGAAAAGGCGGACATGCGACGGCGGTTTCCCGGATATCGTGACAATTGGCGAAACAATAGGCCCGGGCACGGCCAACGCAAGCAAGATTATTTCCGCAACGGCAGCCCAGCGCGTCTTTTCAGACGCGCGAGACGCCAATCCCGATTCAAGGAATTATGCAGCCTCTTGGCCTGTTCACGCCCGGAAGATCGGCCCGCGCCGGGCGGCGATCGCTTCCATATTGCCGACGAGGAAATCGGTGCGGACGACGCGGCGCAGAACCTCGGGGTCCATAATGTTGATGAACCGCACGCCGATGCGTTCCTTGTGACGATAGACTTCGGCGCATCCGATGCGATAGGCGAGGCCGAGAATGTTGAGATAATAATGCTTCGGCAGGCCGGCCGTGGTCGATACGACAAACGTCGCGCCACCCTGGGAAATATCGATGATCTCGGCGCTTCGCATCGAGACGCCTGTGAGGCACGGCCGGACGGCGACGATGCGGGCTGGCCGCTTGACGCTGAATTCTTCCCAGCGCAGGTCGTAAACAGCGGACTTCACCGTGGCAAGGTGTGTGGCGCGGAGCATAGACATTCACATTCTCCGTCAGGACGCATTTGGGGTCTATGATCTCGATCAGGGCGGTTTTGATCGAGCAAGCTGGTCTTCATCCCGAGCAATCTGGTCTTGCTCCCAACCAAGGTCACATGAATGTTTTGCACATTCGTCAAATATAAAATTACAATTTTAACGAGTTCAAACTTTGTTCCTATGCGGGACGCCGTCATGTCCATTATCGGGACGCGGGCTTTCACTCCTTGGTATCGTTTCAGGCAAGAATTCTGACGGCGAGATATCCGCCGCCGGCGGTCAGCGCCGTCAGCAACGTGCCCCACGCCATGTCGACAAGGCTCATGGCGAGTGGCCAGTTGCGGAGTGTGGCAAGATTGGTGACGTCATAGGTGCCATAGGCCGCCAATCCTAGAATGGCGCCGTGAAGAAACGCTGTGGCGATCGAGCCTGCCGACAGCGCGGGCAGCACTGCAAGCACGACCACTGCGGCGGCGAAGAACAGGTAGAACAATGCGGCGACCGCTAGATTGGGGGAAGGCAGCATCAGCGCCCCCAACTGGTCGCGATAAAAGTTGCGGGCGATGAGGCCAAGCCATATCCCGTCGCAGACGAGCAGGGTGAGAAAGGTGCCGGCATAGGCCAACAGTGATGTCTTCATCGTCAATCTCCCGAACCTGCCTTTTCTACGCAGCAAAGGCCGACCGGATTGCCGCCCGTTCGATTTCGGTGCAATTTTCCCGAACTCTTTCAACTGCCGGGCGTTCTGCCTTGATCGATGACGCAGGGCGCGCTTCGAATGACGACAGCGAGGAGTTGAAAATGGCCAACGTTAAAATCCCTTTGGAATCATGGGTTGTGGTCTGTGACGGAGCCAAGGCTCTGATCATGCAGAACGCGGGCGATGCCCAACTGATGAACCTGAAGGTGCTGGAAACCCTGACGCAGCCGAGCGCGCCGGATCGCGAGATTGGCGCCGATAAGCCCGGCCGAACCCATGCAGCAAATGGCTTCAGCGGCAGCGCTGTCGAGGAGACCAGCTGGCAGGATCAGGCCGAAGCCGAATTCCTGAAACAGGTGGCGGAAAAGCTTGACGAACTGGTGCAGGAAAAGAGTGCCCGCCGCATCGTTATCGTCGCACCGCCAAAAGCGCTCGGCACATTGCGGCCGGCGCTCAGCGCCGATACCCAGGCCGTGATCACCGCGGAAGTGGCGAAGGACTATACGAATATGCCGGTCGATGAGATCGAGCGCCATCTCGCCGCCTGAACCGACAGAAGCCTATCGACAGCGCCGCGCGTCGATTCCGGCGCGTTAAGGACGCTGTACACTTTGAATGATGGGGGCGCGGGTCGAGAGGCCCGCGTTTTTGTGTCATATCGACGGCCTCTGCCCGGCAAACAGGTCTTCATGATCGGCAAAGAGTGCCGCCAGGCGGTCGATGACGATCCTGACCTCCTGCCGTTGCCGCTCGTCGTCATGCGCAACGATCCACATTTCGTAGGTCAGTTCGTCGATGAGAGGCCCGGCGCGGACAAGGTGGCGTTCCGGGTCGCCGATGAAACATGGGAGCACGCCGCGGCCGGCGCCCCCACGGATCAGGTAAAACAGCATATGCGGCGTGTTGGTCCAGCTGGTGATCCAGTAATCCGGCTGTTCGAACGTCCATTTGTCCGCCGGCGTGAGGCGGTATCGGTGCCGAGCGAGATCCAGTTGCAGTTGGCTTCGTCATAGTCTGCCGCCTGGTAAACCGCATGCGCCACCTTGACCGAGCGGCGGATCGCGACGTTACCGCTGTCCGGCCGGCTGTGGCCAACGGCGATATGCGCTTCCCGGTAGGTGAAATCGACGCTGGCATCAGAGGTCTTGTAGCACATGCGGAAACTGTCCTTCGGCGTCCAGACGCTGGCCAGATGGTCGGCGATGAAACGCGACGTCCAGCTGTCGGCGGCCGTCGAGACGATCGGCAGTGTCAGAACCTCGCCGCGCCAGTCGGAGATCGCACGCGCCGCATCCTGCATCAGCCGGACGCGGTCGAGCAGCTCCTGCCCGTCCCTCGCGAGCAGATAACCGGTGGGGCCGCGGCTGAACAGTGATCGGCCCGTCACTCGTTCAAGCGCCAGCATCCGCCTACCGATCGTCGGCGCGCTGAGCCCGGTGCGCGCGGCTGCGGCCGAGAGCCCGCCGCCGGTCGCGACATGGAAGAAAAGTTGCAGGTCGTCCCAGCTCGCATCTTTCATGAATGAAAACCCCCTTTCCCCAGCGCCTCTACATCGAAAGGGCGTGAAGGCTTAGCTCAAGTGCTCCAGCCAATAGATGGAGGATGAAGCAATGCTTCTCAACTGGGTAGTTCTCTTCAGGGAAATCGAAATCCGCAATCGCCGGATCCGCCGCGATGCTTTTGCCGACCCGCTCGATCGACCGGAGTGGCGCGGAATTCTCTGGGTTGTTCCGATCATTGCTCATCTGGCCGCAAGACGGGGCACAGAAACGAAGGTGCCATGCCGCGATGATTCGCCGATCGCAAGAAGCCTCAGGTTTCGAAGCTCAGTCGCAGCACGTGGTGCAGGAATTCCGGATTGAGCAGCATGTTGAAGCTGACCGTCACCCATTCGCCTTCGCGCTTGACCATGGTTGCGCCGATCTCGTCATGGATGCCAAGAATTTCGAGGAAGAAATGGCTCGGCATTTCCAGGTTCGGGCTCACTTCGAGCAGTGCGCCGGCAAGCGTGATCGTGCGGATCAGACAGCGCACCTGCGTTCCGGTGCTGAGGTGATGGCCGACGAAGATGATGTTGCCGGGCCTGTCGAGATTGAATTCCCTGTAAGCTCGTTCCGGCTTGGGGTGTTCTGTGTCGAGGTGCATCTGAAAGGCCCTTTCAGCCTCCGCTTGTTCTACCACAGGATATTAGCTGAAGAATGCTGACAGCTGCTGAACAACTTCGATAAGATTGAATGCAGATGTAGAACTTGCGAGAAAATCGCACCGATTTCGAGCAGATTTGCCCCAAATTTGCTCATTCCCCGGTGCGCATGCGCCATTCTTGACATGTCGGCGGCGTTCGCGCATACAGAGGCCGGTTCGAGGCACCAGCCGCTCGCGGATGAAAATCCATGGTGAAGTCCTCGCGATCATGGTCACGGCCCCTTGTGCATGCTGACTGGCGGCAATGCGAGCTCCCATTCACAGTCGAAGAGCATGCCTTGCGAAGGCTCACTCCATGACGGCGACCTATCCTGCCATTGAAGAATTGAAGGCCCAGGCCAAGCGATTGCGCCAGGCGATGAACGATCGCGGCACCGCACTGACCCACAGTGCAGCCCTCGAAATAATTGCCCGCCAGCACGGCGCGCGCGATTGGAACACGCTCGCAGCCCTTGCAGCAAAGCCCAATGCCAGCCCGAAGACACAGCTCTTCGTCGGCGCCCATATTCGCGGCCGCTATCTCAATCAGCCGTTCACCGGCGAGATCCTGGCGCTTTCGGCCTTGCCGGGCGGCGATCTCCACAGGATCACCATCCATTTCGACAAGCCGGTTGATGTCGTCACCTTCGAAAGCTTTTCGGCCTTTCGCCAGCGCGTGAATGCGCAGATCGATGCCGACGGCGTCTCGCCGCGGAAGACCTCGAACGGCGTGCCGCATCTGGTGCTCGATCTCTAGATTGCTTTTTTTGAGGCCGTCCAGATCCGGATGATTTTGCCGGCTCGGGCCTTTCCACCCACGGATTTCTCCATGACCGCTCTTTCAGAAGGCAACGCCTTTCTCACCGGCTGGCTGCCGGCCGTCTTCATCAAAACGGCGGCGCCGATCGTCGCGATCACCACCGTCAACGGCCTCTTCACCGTCGTCGACGCCTATTTCCTCGGCGCCTATGTCGGCCCTGACGCGCTTTCTGCCGTCAGCCTGATTTTCCCGGGACTGATGCTGCTCATCGCCCTGCAATCGCTGGTCTCGAACGGCATGGCCAGCATCCTTGCCCGCCGGCTCGGCGCCGGCGATCGCCAAGGCGCGCGCCGAGTATTCACAGGCGCCCATACGCTGGCGCTCGCAGTCATCCTGATGCTCAACGCGCTCTACTGGATCGCGGGCCGGCAGATCATCGATGCCGGTGCTGCCGGCAATGCCGCGGTGGCCGAGGGCGCCATGCTGTTCATGGGCGCGATGATCGCCTTTGCGCCGGTCAGCTTCTTCCTGTCGCTGCATCTCGACGGATTGCGCTGCGAAGGCAAGATCGGTTTCATGACGCTGGTGACGCTGTCGGCCTCGCTGCTGAACATTCTCGCCAACTGGCTGTTCATGGCCGTCATGCATTGGGGCGTGCTCGGTTCGGCGGTCGGCTCCATCGCATCGCAATTCGTCTGTCTCGCAGCCGTGCTCGCCTATCGCCGGCGCCGGCCGGCGGCACTCAGGCCTTCTTTGGAAACCGCATTGACCGAGTGGCGCCGCATCGTCGCCTTCGGCGCGCCGATGAGCCTCGGCTTCATCGGCATATCGCTGGCCTCGGCAGCCATTCTGGTCAATATCTCGCTCTGGAACACGCATGACCACGTCGCGACGATCGCCGCCTACGGCATCATCACCCGGATCATGACCTTCACCTATCTGCCGCTGCTCGGCCTCAGCATCGCCCTGCAGACGATCGCAGGCAACAATCATGGTGCTGGTCTCGGGCGCCGCGTCGGCCAAAGCCTGCAGATCGCCATGCTCTCAGCGCTCATCTATTGCACTCTGGTGGAGATTACTGTCGAATTGCTGGTTGGCCGCCTCGGCGCCGTCTTTGT
The DNA here is from genome assembly GCF_019685115.1 of Rhizobium sp. NZLR11. Taxonomy (NCBI): domain Bacteria; kingdom Pseudomonadati; phylum Pseudomonadota; class Alphaproteobacteria; order Hyphomicrobiales; family Rhizobiaceae; genus Rhizobium; species Rhizobium sp. NZLR11. The sequence continues at coordinate 102,602 of NZ_JABDWD010000003.1, forward strand.
CGCCGATCCCGCCATTGTCGGCGAGGTCAGGCGAATTCTGCCCTGGACGATCGGCGCCTATTTTCTTTTCGGGCAGATGCTGATTCTGTCGTCCTATTTCCAGTCGATCGGCGATGCGCCGCGCGCGGCGATCTTCGGCCTGTCGCGGCCCTATCTGCTGACCCTGCCGCTCACTTTCCTGCTACCCTTTATCTTCGGCGAGCAGGGGATCTGGATGGTGCCGGTCTTTGCCGAGGCAGGCATGTTTATCCTCGCCTTCCTGGTCCTGTCACAGAATGCGAAACGTCGCGGCTGGCGTTACGGGCTTCTGCCGGCCTGAATCGCAAGAGCCGCGCTGGGAGCGCGGCTCTTGCCTGATGTCTTCTATTCCTTGCCTGTTGGAACTGCCGATGTAGCGGCTTCCGCCTCGTTCAACGCCTCGGCGCATTCCTGGCAGCAGACCTCGACGGTCTTGCCGCCGAGCTTGACGGTGATGGTCTCGGCGCCGAGTTCGCAGTCGCAGGCGGCACAGGTTGTCTTCTTCATCTGGTGATCCTCCGGTTGATCGTCCACGGATCGGGACGGGCTGATAAGATCATCGAAGACCGCAACGCCGCTGTCGAAATCTTTAGCGATCGACCTGGACCATCACCTCCGGCGCAGCTGCGTCGCGCGCTGGAATTCGGCCGGGGTCTGCCCGAAGGATTGTTTGAAGGAGGCGCTGAAATGGCTGTGGCTGGAAAAGCCGAGATCGAGCCCGAGCGCGGTCAGATCGTCGTACTCTCCGAGTAGATCGAGCGCGCGGGCAAGTCTCAGCCGCAGCTGATAGCGATAGAGCGGTGTCGCCTCGACCTGTTGGAAGACCTGGGTGAGATAAACCGGCGAGACGCCCACTTCGACGGCGATTTCGCCGAGCGTCCAGCGCCGCGCGAGATCGGAGGAAAGCACCAGCTTTGCCCGGTCGACGAGTTTCTGCCGGCCGGCGCTGGCGCCCGGCGCATGCGATGTGCGCTCGCCGAGCGAGCGGCGGACCAGCGTCAGTGCGAGTGTTTCTGCCTCCAGCGTTTCGGCGACATTGCGGCTCAAACCGTGACGCAGGAGGGCGACCAGCGCCTGTGCGCGCGGATCGATCCGTCGGCGCTGGCGGCGGAAGGAAAAAGCAGGGCCGGGCTGCACCTGATCTTTCGGCGCGAGTTCTTCGAGCATGGTTTCGTCGATTGCCAGATCGATGCAGGCGTCGCCACCTTCGATCGGATGGCTGATCCGATATCCCTGGCCGGCATTGAAGAACAACAGCTGATTGGCTTCGGCCACCGTGTCATTGCGGCCGACATGCCGCATGAAGACGCCGCGATAGGGATAGACGAGGCTTGTTGCGTGGGCGCATTCTTCGTCGCTCTTATGGCGGCACTCACCATTGCAGACGATGTCACGAATGGTGATCATCTTCGTTTGCAGGAGCGGTGCTGTTGAAAACTGCGACATTTGATGTTCCGGGTCAGGACAGGCCGCCGACGAGGCGGCCCGAGGCACAGTATCACAACTGACGCCTGTATTTTAGTAGCGACTATAGACGTGAACGTCGCTTTCTGTCTGCCCCCTGGAGAGACCGATATCTTTCAACTGATCGTCGGAAAGTTCCATTAGCGCATTACTGTTGCGCCGTTCGCCTATCTTGCGCGCCAGCCAGCGTGCTGCCGCGACGACGGCAAGAAGCAGGCCGGGACGGAAATGACGCGAAGAGCGAATATTCCGGGCCGAGATTGTGACATTCGAGCTGTGCATGGTGTCCTCCATCCGTGTTTGGATGGAAGCAGTGAACCATCAACGGCAGCTTGCCGCTGTCAGATTATTTAGCGATCTGACGCAGTCCTCACGCCTTGACCAGCCACTCGTGCTCGACGGCGTTGTGGAATTTCCAGATCCGCGTCGGCCCGGCCATGACGTTGAGGTAATAAAGATCGTAGCCATGGCAGGCGGCGCAGGGGTGATAGCCTTTCGGCACCAGCGTCACGTCGCCGTCCTCGATCGCCATCGCTTCGTCAAGCGAGCGGTCGTCGGTGTAGACGCGCTGGAAACCGAAGCCCTGCGGCGGGTTGAGACGGTGGTAATAGGTCTCTTCCAGGAAGCTCTCGTTCGGAAGGTCGTCCTGGTCGTGCTTGTGCGGCGGATAGGACGATGTATGGCCGCCGGGCGTAATCACCTCGACGACAAGCAGCGAATGCGCCGAGCTGTCGTCCTCAGGCATGATATTGTTGACGTAGCGCACATTCGTGCCCTTGCCGCGCGTCACCTGCGCATGCGTGCCCGGCGGAATTTCCTTCGCCGGATAGGTGCCACCGCCGGGCGCCGAGCAAACGGCGAGCTCCAGATCAGTTTCAGCCGTCACCGACCACGTCGATTCCATCGGGATGTAGAGCGCATGTGGCGCGCCTTCGAACGGGTTCATGCGGCCGCCGAGCGTGCCGAAATCCTTGGTGCCTGCCGACGCCTTGCCCTTGCCGCTCACCCAGACGAGGCACACTTCGCGGTCGCCCGTCTCTCCGGAAACGGTCTCGCCCGGTTTCATCCGATGCAGGTCGAAGCCGACATAGGTCCAGCCGGCATTCTCAGGGGTGACATGCGTGACCCGGCCATGTGTGCCCGATGGTTTGACCTTGAGGTTTGGCATGGTGATTTCTCCTCGTAAGTTGGCGGTGCGGTCCCCTCATCCGGCTGCCGCCACCTTCTCCCCGAGGGGAGAAGGGATATGCCGCGCCGTCTCTTTTCCCCTTCTCCCTTGGGGGAGAAGGTGCCCGGAGGGCGGATGAGGGGGCCTCTTGCTCCAGCAGTTCGGCAGGACCTTTCAGTTATCCCTTCGGAAACCCTTCGGTCTCGACTGTATAACCCGCGGCGGTCATGACCCGCATCAATTCCGTATGGCCGATCTCGGCCATCTTCTGCGGAGGTGACTTGCGTGGATCCTGTTCTGCCTCGACAACGAACCAGCCTTCATAGCCGTGATCGGCCAGCCGCTGGACGATGGCGCCGAAATCGAGCGAGCCGTCACCCGGCACCGTGAAGGCGCCGAGCGCCACTGCGTCGAGGAAGGATTGCCGGCTGCGGTCGAGCCCGTCGACGACAGGCTTGCGGATGTCCTTGACGTGAACATGGTTGATGCGGGCGTGGTGGTTGCCGATGGCGCGCAGCACGTCACCGCCGGCAAAGGCGAGATGGCCGGCATCGAGCAGCAGCGGAATGCCTGCGCCCGAAGAGCGCATGAAGGCGTCGAGTTCCGGCTCGGTTTCGACGACGGCGGCCATATGATGGTGATAGGAGAGCGGCATGCCCTGTTCGGCGCACCATTCCCCGAACTCGGTGACGCGGCGGGCATAGGCCTTCATCTCGTCGTCGGAAAGGCGCGGCTTCGTCGCGAGCGGCTTGGACCGGTCGCCCTGGATCGAGCGGCCGACCTCGCCATAAACGATGCAGGGCGCATTGACCGCCTTGAACAGCTCGATCATCGGAGCGATGCGGTCTTTGTTGGCGGTAAGCTCCTCATTGACCAGCGTGCCCGAGAACCAGCCGCCGCACAGCGTCACGTCGGCGGCGCGCAGGATGGGCAGCATATCCTGGGGATTGCTGGGGAAACGACGGCCTTGCTCCATGCCGGTAAAACCGGCGCTGCGCGATTGCCGAAGGCATTCCTCCAGCGATACGTCGTCGCTGAGTTCAGGAAGATCGTCGTTCCACCACGCGATGGGCGACATGCCGAGTTTGGCCTTCATCACATTCTCCTCAAAAGCACTGCGGAAGAGCGGCTCCGCTCCTCCGAAAAATGACAGCAGTAGATTAGCCGATGCGCTGGGCGGCGCGTGCCTCGACATAGCCCTTGCGCGCCTCGTTGACCTGTTCGCGGGGGCTGACCTCCGGCACCGCGACATCCCACCAGTGGCCGCCGGCCTCGGTGGTAACAAGCGGATCGGTGTCGATGAGGAAGACCGAAGTGCGATCGTTCTTCTTCGAACCGGCGATCGCCTGCTCCAGCTCGGTGATCGAGCCGACCTTGACGGCAATGGCGCCCATGCTTTCGGCATGCGCGCGGAAATCGATCTCCGGCATCACCTCGTGATAGGAGTCCTTGAGCAGATTGTTGAAGTTGGCGCCGCCGGTGCCCATCTGCAAGCGGTTGATGCAGCCATAGCCGCGATTGTCGAGCACGACGATGTTCAGCTTGAGGCCGAGCATGACCGAGGTCGCGATCTCGGAGTTCATCATCATGTAGGAACCGTCGCCGACCATGACGACGACATCCCGTTCGGGATGCGCCATCTTGGCGCCGAGCCCGCCGGCAATTTCGTAACCCATGCAGGAAAAGCCATATTCCATATGATAGCTGCCCGGCGCTGTCGCCGGCCAGAGTTTGTGCAACTCGCCGGGAAGGCCGCCCGCAGCGCAAAGTACCGTCGTATTCTCGCCGCCGATCGTGCGCGCCACCGCGCCGATCACCTGGGCGTCGGAGGGCAGGGCGGCATTGGTCGTCGCCAACGCTTTGGCGGCGGCCTCCATCCAGGCCTTCTTCTCCGCAGCCGCCTTTTCGGCCAGTGCCGCCGGCGCCTTCCAGCCGGAAAGCCCCGCCGAAAGCGCCTTCAGCCCTTCGCGGGCATCGGCCACCAGCGGATGGCTGTCATGCTTCACCGCATCATAGGCGGCGATATTGAGACCGATCATCCTGAGGCTGTCGTTCTTGAACAGCGCCCAGGAGCCGGTGGTGAAATCCTGGCAGCGGGTGCCGACGGCGATAACGAGATCCGTCTCTTCGGCAATCGCATTCGCCGCCGACGTGCCCGTGACGCCGACCGAGCCAAGCGCCAGCGGATGGGTCTCGTTGATCGACGATTTGCCGGCCTGGGTGACGACAACCGGAATGGCGTGGGCCGCGGCAAAGGCGGCAAGCTCCTTCGTCGCCTGCGAATAAAGCACGCCGCCGCCGGCAACGATCACCGGCTTCTGCGAGGCCTTGATCAGCGCGATGGCATTCGCCAGCTCGTCGGCATCCGGTTGTGGCCGGCGGGTCGTCCAGACTTTTTCATCGAACAGGCTTTCCGGGTAATCGTAGGCTTCCGCCTGGACGTCCTGGCAGAGCGACAAGGTCACCGGGCCGCAATCCAGCGGATCCGTGAGCACTTGCATGGCGCGCTTCAGCGCCGAAATGATCTGCTCGGGCCGGGTGATGCGGTCGAAATAGCGCGAAACCGGACGGAAGGCATCATTGGCCGAAACCGTGCCGTCGCCGAAATCCTCGATCTGCTGCAGCACCGGATCCGGCGCGCGGTTGGCGAAGACATCGCCCGGCAGGAAGAGAACCGGAATACGATTGACATGCGCGACGCCGGCGGCCGTCACCATGTTCAGCGCGCCGGGGCCGATCGAGGTGGTGCAGGCCATGAAGCGCGTGCGAAAATTCGCCTTGGCATAGGCGATCGCCGCATGCGCCATGCCCTGCTCGTTGTGGGCGCGATAGGTCGTCAACTCTCCGCGCACCTGATAGAGCGCCTCGCCCATGCCGGCGACGTTGCCGTGGCCGAAGATCGCCCAGACGCCGCCGAAGATCGGCACCTTTTTGCCGTCGACAACAGTCATCTGCTTTTTGAGGAAATGTGCGACGGCCTGCGCCATCGTCAACCGTATCGTCTTGCCCATCGGGGCCTCCCGAACTTTGAACTCTCTATCTATCTTCCCCTCCCCAACCCGTCCCCACAAGGGGGAGGGGCCAATCTGCCGGGCTCTCTGCTTCGCGCCGCAACGTTTCATCCTCGGGATGCTCGCTCATGGCGTGAGGCGATGCCTCAAGTTAAGTCCCTCCCCCTTGTGGGGAGGGGTTGGGGAGGGGTCTTAATTTTCCTACTGACGCTCGCGCGTCTTCAGCCACGCCTCTGTCAGTTGCCGGAAGCGGCCGGCCATATCGCTGATCGCTTCCTCGTCGTTCATTGCGCCCGAAAGCCAGGCGCGCGCCGCATCGGCAAAGATCGTCCGGCCGACGGCAAAGCCCTTCACCGAAGGAGCAGCCAGCGTCGCCTCGAAGCAGGAAATCAGCTCGTCGGCGGGCGCCTCGAGCCCGAGCAGTACGATACCGCGGCACAGGGGATCATTTTTGGCGATCACCGCATCGATCTTCTTCCAGGCTTTGCTCGATGCCTGCGGCTCGAGCTTCCACCAGTCAGGCTTGATGCCGAGTGCATAGAGCTCCTCCAGCGCGGTTGCGATCGTATCGTCCGTCAGCGGTCCGTTCTTGCCGGCAATGATCTCCACCAGCAGTTCGCGCCCGACCTTGCGGGCCGCCTCGAACAGCGTGCGCAGCTTCTCCTGCTGCTCGGTCTTCAATTCGGCCGGATCATCGGGATGATAGAAGCACAGGCACTTGATGCAATGGCCAAGCGGCCATTCCACAAGCTGCGAGCCGATATCCTGGCTGAATTCGAAACGCAGCGGCTTCGAGCCCGGCAATTCCACCGGCCGGCCGATCCAGGAAAAATTCTTCGCCGCCGCATCGAAGAAGGCGTCACGGCCGAAACGTTCGTCGATCAGCATGCCGTAGCCGTCGCGGCCATTCGAAACCCGCGACGCTGCGGCGACCGCCAGCCGCTTGAAGGCGACGATCTTTTCGTGGCCGACGCCGAGTTCATCGGCAACGCTGACGAGTTGTGAACGATGATCGATCGCCAGCGCCATCAGCAGCGGGATTTCGCCGCGCCGGGTCGATGCCCAGTGGATATGGTTGATCGCCTCGTCCTTGCGCAGCGCACGGTGTTTGCTTCCGCTCGTCAAAAAGAAGTCAAGTTCCGCCCAGGTCGGATATTCCGGCGAGCAGAGCAGGCGGGAGACGGCAAAGGCGCCGCAGGCATTGGCCCAGGTGGCGCAGGTCTTCAGCGGCTCGTCACGCAGGAAGCCGCGCAGGAAGCCGGACATGAAAGCATCGCCGGCGCCGAGCACGTTGAAGACTTCGATCGGAAAACCCTGGCCGACGATGCCGGCTTCAAGATCGTCGGCGATCGGCCCGTCATAGACGATGCAGCCCATGGCGCCGCGCTTGAGCACGATCGTCGCCGGCGACAGGCGACGAATCTCCTTCAGCGCGCCGAGCACGTCGTCGGCGCCGGAAGCGATCAGGATTTCCTCTTCGGTGCCGATGATGAGGTCGCAATCCGGCAGCGTCTCCTTCATCTTCGAGGACACCCGGTCGGATTTCACGTAGCGCTCGAAGCCTTCCGCATGGCCGGCAAGGCCCCAGAGGTTCGGCCGGTAGTCGATGTCGAAGATCACCTTGCGGCCGTTCGCCTTGGCGATGCGAATCGCCTTGCGTTGCGCGGCCTCGGTATTCGGCCTCGAGAAATGCGTGCCGGAAACGAGAACGGCGCGCGACGATTTGATAAAATTCTCATCGATATCGCCTTCATCGAGCGCCATGTCGGCGCAGTCGGACCGATAGAAGATCATCGGCGACACCCCCTCGGCCTCGACCGCAAGCAGCACCAGCGCCGTCAGCCGCTCCTTGTCGGTGACGATACCGTCTGTTGCCACACCTTCGCGCGCCGACTGCTCGCGGATGAAGCGTCCCATCTGCTCGTCGCCGACGCGGGTGATGAGACCGGATTTGAGGCCGAGCCGCGCCGTGCCGATGGCGATATTGGCCGGGCAGCCGCCGACGGACTTGGCGAAGGAGGCAATGTCCTCCAGCCGCGAACCGATCTGCTGGCCGTAAAGATCGACCGAGGAGCGGCCGATAGTGATTACATCAAGCGCCGGCTCCGGCTGTGAGCTCGGATTCGATTGTACCATGATGTCCTCCCGCTAGATTTTGCGCGGCTTCCAGTGCCTGCGAATTTTCAATAATGAAACATCGGTTCCGTTATTTTGTCAATTCGGAATGTTTATTCCATTTTCGCTTTTCCAGCTTTTGGATGCTGAAGCTTGCGGCGCCGTTCGGCGATCGCCACCGGAAGCGCCATGGTGAGCGCCATCGAGGCCGAAAGCGAGCGGAAGCCGGCGAAATCGGCTTCCGCCACCTCGAACCAGTGCGTGGCGCAGGCGGCAAGCGGCGAGAACGCCGAATCGGTGATCGCGATGACGGGGACGCCGCGGTCGGCAAGCTCCTGGCTCTGGCTGAGGCTGTCGGCCGCATAGGGCGAGAAGCTCGCGGCGATCGCTGCATCCTTCGGTGTTGCGAACTGCACCATTTCGGGGTCGACGCCGTTCGGCGAGGCGACGATCTGGTGGCGGATGTTGAGCTTGGAAAATGCGTAGGTCATGTGCGCCGTCAGCGGGTAAGAACGCCGTTTGGCGATCAGATAGATCGTTTCGGCGGCGGCAAGGATACTCACCGCTTTCGTGAACGTATCGCTCTGCACCGTCGCCGCCAACCGGTTGACCGACTGGCTGGCCGCGGCAATGAAACCGGAAAGCAGATTGGCATCCTCGTCGTCGCCGCTCGTTTGCTCCAGCGTGACGAGCCGCTCTTCATAGCTCAGGGTTCGGTCGCGCAGCCTTTCGCGGAAGATGCTCTGCAGGTCGGAAAAGCCTTCGTAGCCCAGATGATGCGCCAGGCGCACCAGCGTCGAGGGCTGGACGTCGGAGGCGGCTGCAATGCTTGCCGTCGTGCCGAAAGCGATCTCGTCGGGGTTGCCGAGCGCGAAAGCGGCGACCTGCGCCAGCCGCTTCGGCATGTTCGCCTTGCGCTCGATGATGGTGCTGCGCAGGCTTTCGAAATCGCGCGGCACACGCGCCTGCCTCTGGGGATCGTTATCCATGCTTGCTGCCCGCGAGATGAAACAAATATTCCATATTATTGAGCATAGACGATTTCAAATCACACGCCTAATTGTTTTTAATCCTCTGTAATTGAAGGGTTTTGAACAATTTTTCGGGAAAAACGCGAAAATGCCTGCGGACAACTCTCTTGTCAAAATGATCCAAATATTCCAAAAATCTGCGCGCAGCTTTGGAGGAGACGGAAATGAAGTCACTTGGCATCGGTTTGATCGGCACCGGCTACATGGGCAAATGCCATGCGTTGGCGTGGAATGCGGTGAAGACGGTGTTCGGCGATGTCGAGCGTCCGCGTCTCGTGCATCTGGCCGAAGCCAATGCCGGGCTGGCGCAGACGCGGGCCGGTGAATTCGGATTCGAGAAGGCGACGGCCGACTGGCGGGAACTGATCGCCGACCCCGAGGTCGACGTCGTCTCGGTCACCACGCCCAATCAGTTCCACGCCGAGATGGCGATTGCAGCCCTCGAGGCCGGCAAGCACGTCTGGTGCGAAAAGCCGATGGCGCCCGCCTATACCGATGCCGAGCGCATGCTGGAAACGGCGGAGCGTTCCGGCAAGGTTGCCGCCCTTGGCTATAATTACATCCAGAATCCCGTCATGCGGCACATCAAGATGCTTGTTGGTGAGGGTGCCATCGGCACGGTCAACCATATCCGCGTCGAGATGGACGAGGATTTCATGGCCGATCCCGATGTCTTCTTTTATTGGAAGAGCGAGCTTTCCGCCGGCTACGGCGCGCTCGACGATTTCGCCGTGCACCCGCTGTCGCTGCTCTGGTACCTCTTCGGCCATGTCGAGGCCGTCATAACCGACATGGTGAAGCCCTATGCAGACCGACCGCTCAGCGACGGTGGCCGTCGCGCCGTCGAAAACCACGATGCCGCCAACGTGCTGATGCGGCTTGGCGGCGGCATCTCCGCTGTCTTGATGGCGAATCGCGCCGCCTGGGGCCGCAAGGGCCGCATCGCCCTGCAGATTTATGGTTCGAAAGGCTCGATCGTCTACGACCAGGAGCGGATGAACGAATTCGAACTCTATCAGGCCGAGGGTCGCGGCTCCGAACAGGGTTTCCGCAAGATACTGGCGGCACCAGCCCATCGGCCCTATGATCGGTTCATCCCGGCGCCCGGCCACGGCCTAGGCTTCAATGATCTGAAGATTATCGAATGCCGCGAGCTGATCCGGGCGATATCGGGCGAGCCGTCGTCGATCGTGACATTTAAAGACGGTCTCAGGATAGAGAAGTCGGTGCATGCCATGGCACAGTCCTTCCACGAGCGTCGCTGGATCGAGATCGGCTGAAGGTAAGAAGCCGCTTTCCGTTGACGGCGCGCAGAGCAGGGAATAGGCCTTGGCGCGGTTGTCGGCGCATTTTCGGGAGTGAGATCGTGACGGATAGACTGGTGATCATCGGCGCGGGACAAGCCGGCTTCGCATTGGCGGCCAAGCTGCGTGCCTTGAAGGACGCGCGCCCGATCACCCTTATCGGCGCCGAAGACGTGGCGCCTTATCAGCGCCCGCCGCTTTCGAAGAAATACCTGCTGGGCGAAATGACCTTCGACCGCCTGCTGTTCCGCGCCGACCACTGGTATGCCGACAATAACGTCGATCTTCGCCTTTCGACCTGGGCCGAGCAAATCAAGCCGGACAGCAAACAGGTTCTGCTGCAGGATGGCTCTGTTCTCGATTACGGCACGCTGGCGCTCGCCACCGGCTCGACGCCGCGCCGGCTGCCGGCCGCAATCGGCGGCGATCTCGAAGGCGTCTATGTCGCCCGCGACAAGCGCGATGCCGATCTGCTCGCCGACGAGATGCGCCCCGGTCGCCGCGTCCTCATCATCGGCGGCGGTTATATCGGCCTCGAGGCGGCAGCCGTCGCCCGCCACCGCGGCCTTGAGGTCACCGTCATAGAGATGGCTGACCGCATCCTCCAGCGCGTCGCCGCGAAGGAGACCGCCGACATCATGCGCGGGATCCATGAGACCCATGACGTGGTGATCCGCGAAAAAACCGGGCTCAAGCATCTGGTCGGCAGGGATGGCCGCGTCACTGGCGCCGCCCTGTCCGACGGATCGGTTATCGACATCGACTTTGCCGTCGTCGGCATCGGCGTCGTGCCGAATGACCAGCTCGCCAAGGAAGCCGGCCTCGAAGTCGCCAACGGCATTGTCGTCGACGAATTCGCTCGCACCTCCGATCCGGCGATCTTTGCCGCCGGCGATTGCGCAGCTCTTCCCTGGCAGGGTGGCCGCATCAGGCTCGAATCGGTGCAGAACGCCGTTGACCAGGCCGAAGCGGCGGCCGCCGTCATTGCCGGTGGCAGCGAGCCATATGATCCGAAGCCGTGGTTCTGGTCCGACCAGTATGATGTCAAGCTGCAGATCGCCGGCTTCAATCTCGGTTATGACGAAACGCTGCTGCGCCCCGGCGCCCGCGAAGGCGCCCATTCGATCTGGTACTTCAGGCAAGGCCTGCTGATTGCCGTCGATGCCATCAACGACGCCAAAGCCTATGTGACCGGCAAAAAGCTGCTGGAATCCGGGACCAACCCCGACAGGTCGATTCTCGCCGACTCCTCCGCCGACCTCAAGCGCCTGCTTGGCTGAGCCCAAGACCGATCGTCGCAACGAATCACAGCCAGCGGAAACGCCGTGCTCGGCTCGCCAATCATATCGAACGCCGGGCAGCAAAGCTCAGCTTCTTCGCTAAAGAGAACGAAGCGCGATCAAATTCCGCGGATCAGCCCAGGAAATGCGGTCTGTTTAAGCAACCGGTCGAAATGCCGGCCACTGCATTTCTTCTGGTGAAACCTGAAAAAACCCTTGCATTCACAGACCGGTCACCATAGTTAGGCCGCACCGGAGAGGTGGCCGAGTTGGTCGAAGGCGCTCCCCTGCTAAGGGAGTATACGTCAAAAGCGTATCGTGGGTTCGAATCCCATCTTCTCCGCCATTTTGATTTTTCCCAGCTCAAATCGATTCTTACCGTCCGGCAGAGAACCCCTTCGCTTAGGTGATTATGTCTCGCGGCGGCGCGATGAGAAAAATCGCTCCGCCCTGGGCGAGAGAATCGCCGGCGGGAATCACCGCCCGCTCCCATGCCCCGGCAAGCGGCGAAACCGGTTCTGTGCATGTCCGGTTACGCTTGCCGCAGTGGCGATATCTCCTTCGGCATCCGGATTTCGTCAAAAAAGCGTCCCAGATATGTTGCGCAGCCCATGTCCAGTTCATTGTTGATCCGACCTAAGCCGCCGCAAAATCAGGGTTTTCTTAACAAAGCATAAAGGAAATCGCGGCCGGTGGCCCGACTTGTGTCCTTTCAGCAACAGAATGTCGGGAAGGCTCCCCCAAAACCCCCGTCCGAGTAAGTTGGTGATTGCGTGACGGCTTCCGTCTTGTATTTTCAGCGTCGGAAGCAAGGGCGACTGATCGTCCACTTCTTCAAACACGGGGATGGGGCAGGGAACGCTGCTCAGCGAAAGATCCCAAACCCGATCGAAACTTTGAATTGGAGGTCATTTATGAACATCAAGAGCCTTCTTCTCGGCTCCGCTGCTGCTCTCGCAGTAGTTTCCGGTGCTCAGGCTGCTGACGCTATCGTTGCTGCTGAGCCGGAACCGGTTGAATACGTTCGCGTCTGCGACGCTTACGGCACCGGCTACTTCTACATCCCGGGCACCGAAACCTGCCTCAAGATCGAAGGCTACATTCGTTTCCAGGTCAACGTTGGCGATCAGGTTGGCGGTTCGCTAGCTCATCCTAACGACTCCGATTGGGATGCCGTTACCCGCGGTCAGGTTCAGTTTACCGCCAAGAGCGATACCGAGTATGGTCCGCTGACCGGCGTCATCGTCATGCAGTTCAATGCTGACAACGCCACCGATCAGGAAGCCAAGCTCGACTCCGCTTACCTCGACATCGCCGGCTTCCGCGCCGGTCTGTTCTACAGCTGGTGGGACGATGGCCTCTCCGGCGAAACCGACGATATCGGCTCTCCGGTTACGCTGCATAACTCCATCCGTTATCAGTACGAAACCGGCGACTTCTATGCTGGCATCAGCGTCGACGAGCTGGAAGACAGCCCGTTCTATGATGGCGAAACCGCCAACAACGTCGGCGTTGCAGTCGGTCTCGGCGGTAAGGCTGGTGCATTCAGCTACCAGATCACTGCCGGCTATGACACCGACAATGAAGAAGGCGCCGTCCGCGCAATGGGTACGGTTGAAATCGGTCCCGGCACGCTCGGCCTCGCAGCCGTCTACGCCACCAACCCGAATGCCTACTACAACGCGGCTGAATGGGCTGTTGCTGCCGAATACGCTATCAAGGCAACTGACAAGCTCAAGATCACCCCTGGTGTTCAGTACTACAGCAACTACGGCATTGACGGCAGCGACTTCGCCGACGGCGACGCCTGGAAGGTCGGTCTGACGGTTGATTACCAGATCGTCGACAACTTCTACGCCAAGGCTTCGGTTCAGTACCTCGATCCGGAAGATGCTGACGACTCCACGACGGGCTACTTCCGTCTGCAGCGTTCGTTCTAATCTGATCTGATTTCGGTCAATCAGGAAAGCCCGGCTCTCGAGCCGGGCTTTTTGTATTCCGATAAATGGCAGGGATAGCTGCGGATGTCCGGCGTCAATCAGGCTATCCGCAGGTGGCGAGAAAAGCTCGAATAGGTGCGGGAATACTGCTGAGATGCAGGAGGGGTGCATGTCCTTGCCCTTCGACAGCGTGAAAGATCAACCTTGAGTGCCGCCGCCCCATTTCATCAGCGGTCTCCTTTGAGAGCAGAGATGTATTTTCGCCACGGATCAGCAGGAGCGGAAATCGGCTCAGGCTTTCGAATTGCTCCCAGAGATCCGGTAGCGGCTGGCTGAGATCGACCGATTTCAGTGCCTCGGCGATCGCCGGATCGAAATCGGCGACCGGCCCTCCGCCGATGTCGCGATAAATGGCACGTGCCATCTCGCGCCAGTCGTCGTTTTCAAGCGCGGTGAACGACGCGCCATGATTTTCCTTCAATATATCGGCCGCGGCGTTCCAGTCTTCTGGCCTTCTGCCGCCGTTGAGATAATCGCGGATCCGCGCCAGCCCTTCGGCCTCGACGACAGGCCCGATATCGTTGAGGATGACGGCTTCGAGAAGATCCGGCCGTGTCGCCGCGATCAGGTGCAGGATCAGCCCGCCCCGAGACGTGCCGATGAAGATCGCCCTCTCGATTCCGAGTGCCGCGCAGGCGGCAACGACGTCGCCGGCCTCCATCGTGAGATTGTAGTTCGCCTTGTTCTCATCCCAGGCCGAGTTTCCCCGCCCGCGCGAATCGAGCGCGATGACCCGGCGCGGTTCTGTCATGTCCCCGGAGAGAAGCAGCGCAAGCGGATGAAAATCCCGCGTATTGCGGGTCAGGCCGGGCAGGCAGACGACCGGCAGTCGTCCCGCGGTTGCCGCCTCGCCCGGCCGATAGTCGCGGGCATAAAGCTTCAGCCCATCCGAAGACGCGTAAAATCGTTCCTGGAAACCGCTTGCATCCGTATCCGGCATCGTATCCCTCGAGAGTTGTTGATCCCGCAGATGTAGCCTGCCGCGCCAAACGGCTTCAGGAGGCGCTGCGTCCGCCGATCAGGTCGCGCTCGATATCGGTCGACTGGCCGAGACGGGCCTTGTAGACCTCGTAATTCTCCATGACCCGCTGGACGTAGTTGCGCGTTTCGGGGAAGGGGATGCGCTCGATCCAGTCGACGATCTCGTCGATCGACTTGCCGCGCGGATCGCCATAGCGGCCGATCCATTCAGGTACCCGCTTCGGTCCGGCATTGTAGGCGATGAAGGTGAGAATGTAGGAGCCGCCGAAGGCGTCGATCTGCTCGCCAAGGTAATGCGCGCCGAGTGTGGCGTTGTAACCGGCATCGGCCGTCAGCTTGTCTTTCGAGTAGGCGATGTTATGGCGCTTGGCCACCGCCTGGGCTGTCCCCGGCAGAAGCTGCAGCAATCCCCGCGCATTCGCCGCCGAAACGGCGGCTGGGTTGAAGGCGCTTTCCTGCCGGGCGATGGCATAGGCGAGTGCCTTGCCGGAGCCGGAGATATTGGCATTAGCCGGGATGACGCCGACAGGAAAGGCGAGTGCTGCGACGTCGATGCCGCGTCCATAGGCGATCTTGCCGATCTGCAGCGACAGATGGTGATCGCCGGATTGCTCAGCCTGTGCCGCAAGCACAGCCAGTTCACCCGGGCTCTGCAGTTGATCGGCGAGCGCCAGATAGAGAATGTCGGCCCGCCATCCATGGCCTGCCGCCTCCAGCCGGGCGATCGCCTGCACGGCTTCGCGTCCCTGGAAGCGTTGCCGGTCGTCCGCGGTCGGCGAGGGATAAGTAACGTTCAGCGTCTTCCGCCCTAACCGTTCCGCCGCGAGCTGGCCATAGAAAGTGCCGGGAAAAGTCGCAGCCTTCGCATAGAGTTCGCCGGATTTGCCAGGACCTCCGGCCTCCGCCGCTCGTCCCAGCCAATACCAGGCGCGTGAAACCGAGATCGGCCCGTTTGACGTCTGGAGGATCTTGCGGAAGTGTTGTTCCGCGGCTGCCGGATCCTGCAGGCCGCGAAGCGCGTACCATCCGGCATGGAACTCAGCCTCGACGATATCCGTCGGGCTCGTTGCGGCGTAATTTGCGACGATGCGATAGGCCGGCTTGAACTGTCCCTGGTCGACGAGACCACGGCTGACGATACGCTGCTCGTTCCACCACTCGCCCGAATTGACAAGGTCGCTGCGCTCGGGCGGCATCTGCTCCAGAAGTGCTGCCGCCTCGGCATATTTGTCCTGCTTGCGGAGATATTCGATTCGCGCAAACAGCAAGCCGGCATCGCCGCGCCATCTGGCATCGACGGTATCGAGTAGCGCGCCGGCATTGCCAGCCTTGGCGTCGACGGCAGACCAGGCCTTGTAGAGCGACTGCGCCTGGCCCATGTCTCCAAAGCGCTTAGCCTGCGCCACTCGGCCGCGATACATCAGATAGTCCATCCGCGCCTTGTGGTCGGCGGGCGTCAGCAGCGCCGAAAACTCGATGAGCATCTTATCCTCGGTCGCCTTGTCGAGACCCTCTCCACGCCAGACCTTGCGGATATATTTTGCCGCCTGCGCCTGCTTGCCCGTTGCAATCAGCGCCCGGCCGAGGATGACTGCGCCCTGCATCGTCTCAGGTGCGGTATCGCCGAAGGCGGCGAGCACGGCTGATGGGGCGGGGTTTTCATCATAGAGCGCGCGTTCGGAATAGGCGCGCAGCCGCGAAAGGCCCGGCCAGCTCTTGAGCTCTTGCGCAGCACTGGCGATTTCATAGGAGGGAACGCCCTTCAATCCGGAAACGGCGATCGCCCAGGTGAGGATATGGCGGTCGAGCGTATCGTCGCGCATGCTGTCGCGGATCGACAGCGCTAGCTGCGGGTCCTTGTCGGAAAGCGCGTCGAGGCCGGCTTTCAGATCGTTGTTGACTGGCGCGACTGCCGGATTGCGCGGAATGGCGCCTGTTGTGATCGATTCCGGTATGGCCGTCTCAGGAATGAAGCCGAGCGGCTTGACAGCAGGCACGGGCGCGCTCTCGCCGGGAAGCGGCGACGCTACACCGCCCCACGCGGCGGCAATGAAGCCGAAGGCGGACAGAATCAGGACAGCTTTCTTCATCCGGGATCTCGCAACGAAAACACGCCCTGCCATTTGGCTAGAGGCATCTTAACGAAACCTTACCGTACCAGGTAAAATTCATTCACATCTGCTATCGGAATTGCCCTAAACCGAACTCTACGCGCTTGTCGCGATGATTTCGGCGCTCTATGGTGCGCAAAATATTCATGGAATGCGGCCGAAGCAAGGATTTGGTCGTGAGGAGCTTTGCATGTTCAATGGGTCCATTCCCGCCCTCGTCACCCCCTTCACGGATGCCGGACTGATCGACGAAGACAGCTTCGCCGCGCATGTCGACTGGCAGGTCAAGGAAGGCAGCCGGGGTCTCGTTCCTGTCGGCACGACGGGCGAATCCCCGACGCTGTCGCATGCCGAGCACAAACGAGTGGTGGAACTCTGCATCGAGGTTGCTGCAAAACGCGTCCCCGTCATGGCCGGCGCCGGCTCGAACAATACACGTGAGGCGATCGAGCTTGCCCAGCATGCCGAAAAGGTCGGTGCGGACGCAGTTCTGGTCGTCACGCCTTACTACAACAAGCCGACGCAGAAGGGCTTGATCGCGCATTTTTCGGCGATTGCCGAGGCCGTCGATCTACCGATCTATATCTACAACATCCCCGGCCGCTCCGTGGTCGACATGACGCCGGAAACGATGGGTGCGCTCGCCAAAGCCCACAGGAATATCGTCGGGGTCAAGGATGCGACGGGCAAGATCGAGCGTGTCTCCGAGCAGCGCATCACCTGCGGTTCGGATTTCAGGCAGTTGTCCGGCGAGGATGGGACGGCGCTCGGCTTCAACGCCCATGGCGGTGTCGGCTGTATTTCGGTAACGGCCAATGTCGCCCCGCGCCTCTGCGCCGATTTCCAGGCGGCGACGCTGGAAGGCAACTATTCGAGCGCGCTGGAATATCAGGATCGGTTGATGCCGCTGCATAAAGCGATCTTCCTGGAACCTGGTCTTTGCGGCGCCAAATACGGGCTCTTCAAGCTTGGTCGTATGAGCCGCAACGTCCGCTCGCCGCTGATTTCGACGCTGGAACCGGCAACGGAAACGGCGATCGACGCCGCCCTGCGCCACGCCGGGCTTCTGAACTGAAGAGACCGGCCGTCTTCACAAGGCCGGGTCGTTCCCCTACATAAGGGCAAGCAATGAGGGCGCGGCTTTTCGCGCCCTGAAGGGAATATCGTCATGGCCCCCAAAGGCAGCCAGCGCGTGGTGAATAAGGTCGTGGCCGAAAACCGCAAGGCCCGCTTCAACTACGAGATCATCGATACCTACGAGGCCGGCCTCGTGCTGATGGGCACGGAGGTCAAGGCGCTACGCGAAGGAAAGGCCAATATTGCCGAATCCTATGCGTCGGATGAGGGCGGCGAGATCTGGCTGATCAATTCCTATTTGCCCGAATATCTGCAGGCGAACCGCTTCAATCACGAACCGCGCCGACGCCGCAAGCTGCTGCTGTCGGGGCGTGAAATTCATCGCCTGCGCTCTGCTATCAACCGCGAAGGCATGACGCTGATCCCGCTGAAGATCTATTTCAACGATCGCGGCCGGGCAAAGATGGAGCTGGCGCTCGCTAAGGGCAAGAAATTGCACGACAAGCGGGAATCCGAGAAGGAGCGGGATTGGAACCGGCAGAAGAGCCGCCTTCTGAAGGACAATGGCTGACCACACTGGGCTGCCCACTATGCCGTGATTGGCGATCACACTGCAGTCGGCCGCTGTCGCTGATCTCGAGTGTGCAGGCATGGCGGTGCGGGGAGGGGCTGCCACGCCCTTTTCCCTCGCGGCCACTCGCTTCGAAATGATCGATTGAGATCAATCCTCTACATCGTTCGCCGGTGCGACTTCGACCTGACGTGGGGCTCGCTCGGCGGGATCGCGACCAATTTCAGCTTTCAGAGATAGGAGATCGATGAAGTGATCGGCTTGGCGACGCAGGTCGTCGGCAATCATCGGCGGCTGGGTCGCCATGGTTGAGATCACCGAGACCTTGCGGCCCCTGCGCTGCAACGCCTCGACCAGGTTGGTAAAGTCGCCGTCGCCCGAGAAGATAACGAGATGATCGACAGTTTCGGACTGTTCCATGGCGTCGATCGCAAGCTCGATGTCCATGTTGCCCTTGATCTTGCGTCGACCCATGGAATCCGTGAATTCCTTGGCAGGCTTGGTGACGACTTTATAGCCGTTATAGTCGAGCCAATCGATCAGCGGCCGGATCGACGAATATTCCTGATCTTCGATCAGAGCCGTATAATAGTAGGCGCGCAGCAAATAACCGCGTTTCTGGAATGCTTTCAAGAGCTTGCGGTAATCTATGTCGAAGCCGAGGCTCTTGGATGCAGCGTAAAGGTTGGCGCCGTCAATGAAGAGTGCAATTTTCTCGCGTGGGTCAAACATCGCTTACCAATCCAATGAGAGCAATAGAAATCCGCAGGACCAAAATCCAATAAAAACAATGACTTGTGTTTTGACTTCGATCTGATCCATATTTTAACAATTATTCATATATGAAAGATTTAGGGCACGATTCGGCATATTCCAAGCAACCTTCGGTGGAATTGTGACATTCTCCATGGAAATTTAGCTCGGCCGCGGATAAAGACGAGGGGAGCCGGAATGAAAAACTTGTATTTGCCCGGTTTTAATTGTATCCGGCGTGCTAATCCCGAAATGACGACCGTAAAGGACAGGCAATGGCCCGTGTCACAGTTGAAGATTGCATCGACAAGGTGGAGAACCGCTTCGAGCTGGTTCTGCTCGCCAGCCACCGCGCCCGGCTGATTTCCCAGGGTGCCTCGATCACCATCGATCGCGACAACGACAAGAACCCGGTCGTCGCCCTGCGCGAAATCGCCGACGAGACGCTTTCGCCCGATGACCTCAAGGAAGATCTGATCCATTCGCTGCAGAAGCATGTCGAAGTCGACGAGCCCGAGCCCGATCCGGCCAGCATGATCGCCGCCGGCGGTGTCGCCGCAGCCGACAGCGAAGAGCAGGACGACGTGCCCGAGACGATCACTTTCGACCAGATGTCGGAAGAAGAGCTGCTCGCCGGCATTGAAGGCCTCGTGCCGCCGGAAAAGAGCGACGACTACTAAGCGCGTAGCCTGATCCCGGTCGCATGTGATCCCCCGGTTGAATCCGATCCGGGAAAAGTTTCATGCGATGGAAAAGAGCGATGATTACCAATCGTCAATCTTGCGCCTTTATTGCTTAGGCATATTATTGCCCATGTGTGCGCCAATCGTTGATTGGCGCGCTTTTATTTTTATCGGAGTGGCTTTGGAATGATGCGGCAGTACGAGCTCGTGGAGCGGGTTCAGCAATACAAGCCCGATGCCAATGAAGCACTGCTGAACAAAGCCTATGTCTACGCCATGCAGAAACATGGCCAGCAAAAGCGCGCGAGCGGCGATCCCTATATTTCCCATCCGCTCGAAGTCGCCGCCATCCTCACCGACATGCACCTCGACGAATCGACGATCGCGGTTGCCCTGCTGCACGATACGATCGAGGATACGACGGCGACGCGCGCCGAGATCGACGAACTCTTCGGCGAGGATATCGGCCGCCTGGTCGAGGGTCTGACGAAGATCAAGAAGCTCGACCTCGTTACCAAGAAAGCCAAGCAGGCGGAAAACCTGCGCAAGCTGCTGCTGGCCATTTCCGACGATGTGCGCGTGCTGCTCGTCAAGCTTGCCGACCGTCTGCACAATATGCGCACCCTCGATCACATGTCGGCCGACAAGCGGGCCCGCATCTCCGAGGAGACGATGGAAATCTATGCGCCGCTCGCCGGCCGCATGGGCATGCAGGACATGCGCGAGGAGTTGGAGGAACTCTCCTTCCGGCATATGAACCCGGAAGCCTACGACACCGTCACCAAAAGGCTGGAAGAGCTCTCCAAGCGCAATGAAGGCATTGTCAAGAAGATTGAGGCCGAACTGCGTGACCTGCTGGTCGCAAGCGGCCTGACCAGCGCCTATGTCAAGGGCCGGCAGAAGAAGCCCTATTCGGTCTTCCGCAAGATGCAGTCGAAGTCGCTTTCCTTCGAACAGCTTTCCGATGTCTACGGCTTCCGGTTGATCGTCGAGGACATCCCCTCCTGCTATCGGGCACTCGGCATCGTTCACACCCGCTGGCGCGTCGTGCCTGGCCGCTTCAAGGACTATATCTCGACGCCGAAGCAGAACGATTATCGTTCCCTGCACACCACCATCGTCGGTCCTTCCAGCCAGCGGATCGAACTGCAGATCCGCACCAAGCGCATGCATGAGATCGCCGAATTCGGTATCGCCGCCCACACGCTCTATAAGGACGGCGCCACCAATGCCGACGGCGACATCCTGTCTCGCGAATCCAATGCCTATTCCTGGCTGCGCCATACGATCGAAGCGCTCGCCGAGGGCGACAGCCCGGAAGAATTCCTCGAGCACACCAAGCTCGAACTCTTCCAGGATCAAGTCTTCTGCTTCACGCCGAAGGGGAAGCTGATTGCCCTGCCGCGTGGCGCCACGCCGATCGATTTTGCCTATGCGGTGCACACCAATATCGGCGATACCACGGTGGGCGCCAAGATCAACGGCCGGATCATGCCGCTGGTGACGCGGCTTGCGAATGGCGATGAGGTCGAGATCATCCGCTCCGGCGTGCAGGTTCCACCCGCAGCCTGGGAGGAGATCGTCGTCACCGGCAAAGCGCGCGCCGCCATCCGCCGCGCCACCCGCATGGCGATCCGCAAGCAATATGCCGGCCTCGGCCACCGCATTCTCGAACGCACCTTCGACAGGGCCGGCAAGATTTTCTCCCGCGAGGCGATGAAGCCGGCGCTGCACCGCCTCGGCCAGAAGGAAGTCGAGGATGCGATCGCTGCCGTCGGCCGCGGCGAGATGTCTTCGCTCGACGTGCTGCGCGCCGTCTATCCCGACCATCAGGATGAGCGCGTCACCGTGAGGCCCTCCGGCGACGACGGCTGGTTCAATGTCCGCAGTGCTGCCGGCATGATCTTCAAGATCCCCGGCAAGACCAAGCCCGGGCCTGATGGCGGCCATTCGGAAATCGACACCGACGCCGATATCGGGCCGATCCGCGGCCTGTCCGGCAATGTCGACGTCAAGTTCGCGTCAACAGGCGCGGTGCCCGGCGATCGCATCGTCGGCATCATGGACCAGGGCAAGGGCATCACCATCTATCCGATCCAGTCGCCGAGCCTGCAGCGCTTCGACGATCAGCCCGACCGTTGGATCGACGTCCGCTGGGACCTCGACGAAGCCAACAAGTCGCGTTTCATGGCGCGCATCATGGTGAATGGGTTGAACGAGCCCGGCACGCTTGCCAAGGTCGCCCAGACGGTTGCAGGCCTCGACGTCAATATCCGTTTACTAAATACCGTGCGGGTAGCGGCGGATTTCACCGAGATGATGCTCGAGGTCGAGGTCTGGGACCTCCGTCAGCTCAATCAACTGCTCGCTCAGATGAAGGAACTGGACTGCATCGCCACGGTTCGGCGGCTTTATGAGTAGGCTCTTTGTTAAGCCCTCAGGGCTTTGAGCGCAAAATTGCACATTTTATGATCGTTCCGTGGTCAAGGTGGAGCGTTAAAAAGGCAAGCAATGCGCTAAATGCATGGCTGTCTCCATGTTGCGGCTGTAGTAATTAACTTGTGCCGAGCCTATCTTCTGGTCATCGAAACGCAAACAGAAGATGAGACAAGAAATGTTTGACCCCATCAAGAAATTCGCCCGTGCCTTCCGCGCTCCGACCACGCAGGAACGTGAAATGGCATATCTCAATGGCTCGCTCGATCGTATCGATCTCGAGTTTCGTCAGCGCCAGGTCGACCGCGGTCTGTTCCGCACGCGCTGATACTGAACTTTATACTTGAGACGAGTGAGGGACGTTATGCATGACGGACGCCCCTTGGCATGAAGAAGCTCCTCACCGCGAAGAGAACTGAGCTGTTTTTTACGCGGTATCAACTGCCGCTCTTGTCATGGTCATGTGCGCTGCACTAAATACCGGCCATGTTGTTTCGCCGTCGCAAGCCCGCGGGATTCAAGGAAAAGATGCGAGAGCTTTTATGGCCCCGCAAAGGTTTCCTTCGCCCGATCCGTTATCTGACAATGCGCATCCTGCGCCTCAGCGCTTCGCCGCATGCGGTTGCGGCCGGCGTCGCTGCGGGTGTGTTCGTCTCGTGGACGCCGTTCATTGGCGTGCATTTCGTCATGGCTTTTGTCATCACCTATTTCCTCTCCGGCAGTATGGTGGCCGCCGCCCTCGGCTGCGCGGCCTTCGGCAATCCGCTGACCTATCCCTTCATCTGGGGCATCACCTGGGAGATCGGGCACCTGCTGTTGAGCCGTGAGGATCATCTGGCCGGCCAGGCGGTTGATCTGGCCGCCCTATTTCACAAGCTGAACTTCACGGAGCTGTGGAGGCCGGTGCTGGAGCCGATGCTCGTCGGCGCCATTCCGCCGGGGATCGTCACCTCCGTTGCGCTCTATGCGCTGACGTTCTACACCGTGAAGAGTTTCCAGACGCGCCGCCACACACGGCTGTTGGAGCGGGCGCGATTGCGCCTAGCCAGCCCGGCCGGCGACATGCCCAGCGTATGAGCCTGATCAAGAATGCTTAAGCGACGGAAGGTTCCGGCATGATCATCGGCATTGGCAGCGATCTGATCGACATTCGCCGCGTCGAGAAATCCATCGAACGCTTTGGCGAGCGCTTCACCCGTCGCTGCTTCACCGAGATCGAGCGCGCGCGTTCCGACCGCCGGGCAAATCGTGGTGCATCCTATGCCAAGCGTTTCGCCGCCAAGGAGGCCTGTTCCAAGGCGCTCGGTACCGGCATAGCCCAGGGGGTCTTCTGGAAGGACATGGGCGTCGTCAACTTGCCGAGCGGCAAGCCGACCATGGTTTTATCGGGCGCCGCCGCCCTGATCCTCGAATCGATGCTGCCCGCGGGCCACAGGCCCGCCATTCATTTGACAATAACCGATGATTATCCCTTGGCGCAGGCCTTCGTGATTATCGAGGCGTTGCCCGAGAGCCTCTGATCGCGACCTCGGGAGCTGTTGATCGCGACCTCTCGTCGCTTTTGATGTTGTCGCCATTGCCGCAACCGGCCGAAGCCGCTAGAGAGAACGACAGAAAAATTGCGCCGCCGCGGCGTCTTGAAGGAATAAGACTGCGTGTCCGAAAAAGTCGAAACCAAGCCGAACGCCCTCTGGGAAAATATCAAAGTCATCATCCAGGCGCTGATTTTGGCGATGGTGATCCGAACGGTGCTGTTCCAGCCCTTTACCATTCCGTCCGGTTCGATGATGCCGACGCTGCTCGTCGGCGACTACATCTTCGTCAATAAGTTCGCTTACGGCTATTCGAAATATTCGCTGCCCTTCTCGCCCGATATCTTCAGCGGCCGCCTGTTCGGCTCCGATCCGAAGCGTGGCGACATCGTCGTTTTCCGCTTCCCGCCAAACCCTGAAGTCGATTACATCAAGCGTTGCATTGGCCTGCCGGGCGACCATATCCAGGTTACCGACGGCGTGCTCTACGTCAATGGCAAGCCGGTTCCGAAGGTGGCTGACGGTACCTTCACGTCGGATTACAAACTCGATCCGGGCGCCGATGTACCGGTCTTCCGCGAAACGCTCGACAGCGGCAAGACCTACGATACGCTCGATCAATCTCCCGTGTCGCGCGGCGATAACACCCGTGAATTCATCGTGCCGGAAGGCCATTATTTCATGATGGGCGACAACCGCGACAACTCGCTCGACAGCCGTTTCGACGTCGGCTTCGTGCCTGCAGAAAATCTTGTCGGCCGCGCCAGCGTCATCTTCTTCTCACTCGGCAACGACACCTCCTTCCGCGAAATCTGGAAGTGGCCGACGAATATGCGCTGGGACCGCCTCTTCAAGGTTGTTGAATGAGCAAGGCGCAGACGCTTTCTGCGGCCGACCGCGCAAAGCTTGAAGGCCTGATCGGTCACGACTTCGCCGAAAAGGAACGCCTGGATCGGGCGCTGACCCATGCCAGCGCCCGCACCGAAAAGGGCGGCAATTACGAACGGCTGGAATTCCTCGGCGACAGGGTGCTCGGCCTCTGCATCGCCGAGCTTCTGTTTCGCACCTTCGGTGCGGCGGCGGAAGGCGAGCTCTCGGTTCGCCTCAACCAGCTCGTCAGCGCTGAAACCTGCGCTGCCGTCGCCGACGAACTCAGTCTTCACCTCTATATCCGTACCGGCGCCGATGTGAAGAAATTGACCGGCAAGCGGATGATGAACGTGCGCGCCGACGTCGTCGAAAGCCTGATCGCCGCGATCTATCTCGACGGCGGCCTCGAAGTGGCCCGCCGCTTCATCCTGCGCTACTGGCAGGGCAGGGCGGTCAGGGCCGATGGCGCCAAGCGGGACGCCAAAACCGAGCTGCAGGAATGGTCGCACGCCAAATTCGGCGTCACGCCCAACTACCGCGTTGATGAACGCAGCGGACCGGATCATGATCCGCGTTTCAAGGTGACGGTGGAAGTTGCTGGCATAAAGCCGGAAACCGGCGTAGAGCGGTCGAAGCGCGCCGCCGAACAGGTTGCGGCGACGAAGATGCTTGAGCGCGAAGGCATTTGGCAGCAATCGCCTGCCGGAAACTGACGGGACAATGACACAAGAAGAAGATATCGCGGCCGAAGCTGCTGCAGAAACCAATCGTCCGACGCATTCGGGCTTCGTTGCGCTGATCGGGCCGACCAACGCCGGTAAGTCGACGCTGGTGAACCGCCTCGTCGGCGCCAAGGTCTCGATCGTCAGCCATAAGGTGCAGACGACGCGTGCCATCGTCCGCGGTATCGCGATCCATGACAACGCCCAGATCGTCTTCATGGACACGCCCGGCATCTTCAAGCCACGCCGCCGGCTCGACCGCGCCATGGTGACCTCGGCCTGGGGCGGTGCGAGGGATGCCGATCTGATTGTACTGCTGATCGACAGCGAGCGCGGCCTGCGCGGCGATGCCGAAGCCATCCTCGAAGGCCTCAAGGAGGTCCGGCAGCCCAAAATCCTGCTGCTCAACAAGATCGACCGCGTCAACCGTGAGGATCTGCTGGCACTCGCGGCCGCTGCCAACGAGAAGATCGCCTTCGATCGTACCTTCATGATATCAGCCGAAAACGGCTCCGGCTGCGACGATCTCATGGACTATCTGGCCGCCACGCTGCCGGAAGGGCCGTGGTACTATCCGGAAGACCAGATCTCCGATCTGCCGATGCGCCAGCTCGCCGCCGAGATCACCCGCGAGAAGCTGTTTCTGCGCCTGCACCAGGAGCTTCCCTACGCCTCGCATGTCGAGACCGAAAAGTGGGAAGAGCGCAAGGACGGCTCGGTGCGGATCGAGCAGGTGATCTATCTCGAGCGCGACAGCCAGAAGAAGATCGCGCTCGGCAAGGGTGGTGAAACCATCAAGGCGATCTCGACTGCGTCGCGCAAGGAATTGTCGGAGATCCTCGAGCAGCCGGTCCATCTCTTCCTGTTCGTCAAGGTTCGCGAGAATTGGGGTGATGATCCCGAGCGGTTCCGCGAAATGGGTCTCGATTTCCCGAAATAAGCACGGCAAGGATTTCGTCGGCCAGGCGCCAGACCGTTGTTTCCGCATAAAAAAATCGCTTTGCTCACGGAACAAATTTGTGGCTTTCGCATTCCTGAATGAGCGGCGTGCAAACGATGGTGCGTCGGCTTTGCGACGGCAAGGGCAAACATGGTGACGTCGAGATCGGTCAATTCTTTCAAGACCCCTTGCCAGCAATGTCCCTTGCGGCCCCTGCCGCATTTCAGGGAATTCAGCCGCGACGAGCTGGAATTCGTCTCGAGCTTCAAGAGGGGTGAGCTTGCCGTCGATGCCGGCTCCACTATCCTCGTCGAGGGCGCACACAGCGCTCATCTCTTCACCGTGCTTGCTGGTTGGGGCTTTCGCTACAAGATGCTGGAGGATGGGCGCCGCCAGATTCTGAATTATATCATGCCAGGCGATCTGATCGGCCTGCAGGGAACGATCGCCGGCGAGATGCAGCATTCCGTCGAAGCGCTTTCGCCGGTATCTCTTTGTGTTTTCGAGCGTGACAGACTGATGACGCTCTACAACAAACACCCCTCGCTCGCCTTCGACATCACCTGGATCGCTGCGCGCGAGGAGCGTATTCTCGATGAACACCTGCTCAGCATCGGCCGCCGCACGGCGCTGGAAAGAGCAGCCTACCTGATCGCTTTCCTGTTTGAGCGTGGCCGGAAGCTTAATCTCTTCAACGGCCGCAAATTCATCCCCATCACCCAGCAGCACATTGCCGATACACTCGGCCTTTCCATCGTCCACACCAACAAGACCCTGAAAAAGCTCGGTGAACGTCGGTTGATCCGCTGGCAGGAGCGCGGCTGCGAGGTTCTGAACGGCGAGGAATTGATGGCCATTGCCGGCTGGGAAGGGCTCGGAGAGGGCAAACGCCCCTTCATCTAACCCTTGGCCTTATGTCTTTTTTAAATGCGCATTAGCAGCTCGGAAAATAAGGTCGGTCGTCGCCTTTCCTCCGATTTTGATTCTTATCGACCGGGCAGAAAAGTGGTTTATTCAGAAATGGTGGCGGAATTCACCGATAGCGTGCCATGCGGGGCACCGGAAGGCAATGATGTTGGCGAAACAGCCGGGACGCTGCGACAGGCGCCCGACGGGAGGCATGGAATCATGAGCGCAATCCGTGTTCTGGTTCTTGAAGACAGTCTGATCATCGCGATGGAGGCGGAGGATATGCTGCGCCTGGCCGGCGTCGAGAGTATCGATATCGTCGGCAGTGTGGAGCAGGCGAGGGCTGCTATCGCTGCGGAGACATATGATTTCGCCCTTCTCGACGTCAATCTCGGTGAGGGCATGAGCTTCGGATTTGCCCGCCATCTTCTCGATATTGGCATTCCCTTCGGCTTCGTCAGCGGCTATTCCGATACGGGCGATTTCCCGCCCGACTTGCAGCACATTCCGCTTTTGGTGAAGCCTTTCGACGAAACGGCGATGCGTGAATTCCTGCTGAGGCTTTTCCCGGCTGTCGCCTGATGCGCTCCATGACAGGAGCATGATGTCGCCCGAAAACCGCTCACAGTTTTCGGCATCATGCTCTAGGATGGATTCGTCGGCCGTAAGGACTTCTTTCGATGCAGTGGCAGGACCATGCGATCATCCTGGGCGTTAAGCGCCACGGCGAGACGAGTGTCATCGCCGAGGTGATGACGCGTGATCGCGGCCGCCATCTCGGCCTGGTTCGTTCCGGCCGGTCGCGCGCCATGCAGCCAGTGCTGCAGGTGGGCAATGCCGTGGAGGTCCTTTGGCGCGCCAGGTTGGACGAGCATCTCGGCGAATTTCGCGTCGAGCCGGTGACGTTGCGCGCCGCCCGCCTGATGGAAACGGCGACCGCCGTCTACGGCGTTCAGGCGATGGGCGCGCTGCTGCGGCTGCTGCCGGAGCGTGACCCGCATCCGCATCTCTTCGATGCGCTGGAGGTCATCCTCGATCACCTGCACAACCCGGCCGATGCCGGCGAACTCTTCGTGCGTTTCGAGCTTGCGGTGCTGAACGATCTCGGCTTCGGTCTCGATCTGGCCGAATGTGCCGCGACCGGCGCCCGTTCCGATCTCGCCTATGTCTCGCCGAAATCCGGCCGCGCCGTCAGCCGCAGCGCCGGTGCCCCCTGGGCGGACAAGATGCTGCTCCTGCCGCCCTTCCTCGGCATCGAAGGCAACCATGCAGCCGACTTCGACAGCCTTGCGGCGGCGTTTCGTCTGACGGGATTCTTTCTGCATCGCCACGTCTATGAACCGCGAGGCATCGAGGCCGTTGCAGCCCGCGAGGGCTTCGTTCAGGCGGCACTCAAGGCGCTCAATCCTGCTTTGCGGACGCTTTCCGGTCAGATCTCCGCCTGAGATCGGTTTTCAGCCGTTTTTTACGGGTGCAAAACATCCTCCGGATTTGGCGGTTTACCCGTATATGAGCCCTTCCTATGTCTTGGAGACGCCAACCAAGGAGGATTTCATGCTGATCAAGACCGCAACCCCGACGACGATCACGCTCTGGAACGGCCGCGAAATTCCGCGTCTCGGCATGGGATGCTGGGCGATCGGCGGTCCCTTCTTCGCCGGCGACACACCACTCGGCTGGGGAGACGTCGACGACGATGAATCGGTGGAAGCGATCCATCGCGCCATCGAACTCGGCATCCGCTTCTTCGACACCGCTTCAAACTACGGCGCCGGCCATTCGGAGGAGGTGCTCGGCCGGGCAATCGGCAATCGCGACGATATTATCGTCGCCACCAAGTTCGGCTTCGCCACCGATTCGCAAACCAAGCAGGCAACCGGCGCTTTCGCCGACGAAGCCTTCATCCGCCGTTCGGTCGAGACCTCGCTGCGCCGTCTCAAGCGCGACCGCCTCGATCTTCTGCAGTTCCACCTCAATGACTTTCCACTGGCACAATCGGACGCAGTCTTCGACACGCTGGAAGCGTTGCGCGCCGAAGGCAAGATCGATGCGTTCGGTTGGAGCACCGATTTTCCTGATCGTGCTGCCCGCCATGCCGGCCGTCAGGGCTATGTCTCCGTTCAGCATACGATGAATGTCTTCGAGCCGGTGCCGGAGATGATCGCGGTGATCGAGAGAAAGGGCCTGATCTCCATCAATCGCGGTCCGCTGGCCATGGGCCTCCTAACCGGCAAATTCACCGCCGACAAGGCGGTCGGCGCCAAGGATGTACGGGGCGCAGCCCTCGACTGGATGGTTTATTTCAAGGACGGGCGCATGGCCCCGGAATTTACCGCAAGGCTCGACGCCGTCCGCGATCTCCTGACATCGGGCGGCCGCACGCTGACGCAAGGGGCGCTTGGCTGGCTCTGGGCGAGGTCGCCGCGCACCCTGCCCATTCCGGGCTTCCGCACCGTCGCCCAGGTGGAGGAAAATGCCGGCGCGCTGGAAAAGGGACCGCTATCGGCCGATGTCATGGCCGGGATCGACGCGGCACTCGCGCGTGTCTGACGCTTCCAAAGCCTGTCGCATCAGATCCTGAGGACACGCATCATGCTGCGACGCGACGCTTGAGCGCCCAGCCCTCCGGCCTCTCTTCTATAATGCTGACTGTGTCGCCGATCATGATCCTGCCGTTGCCGCGTGGGGTGACGTTCCAGCCGAAAAGCGGGCCGGGCACACGTCTGTCGGCCGACATGCGGATGCGGCCCATGGCCGGCATCGGGTTTGGCCCGTCGCGTGAGCCGGTCAACTGGTCCTGCGTCGTCATGATGCAGCGCGAGCAGGGTTTGACGAGATCGAAGCGGATGCCGGCGATCTCGATCGCCGCCCAGCGGTCCTCCGGCCAGGCCTCGTCGATATCGATGACGATGTTCGGCCGGAAGCGTTCCATGCCGACGCTGCCTTCGCCATGGGCGGCGAGATCGGCATTCAGCGCCTTCAGCGAGCCGGTCGTCGTCACCAGGATCTGGTAGCCGTCGGTAAAGGTGACCGGCGTGCCTTCGCCGGCCCATTCGGCATTCGCAGTCCGCCGGGCCTGTCCGTCGAAGAAGACCAGCCGCACCTCGCGGCCAAGCCATTCGGAAAGCTGACGGTTGCTCTCGGGATCGGCGACGGCGGCGCTGACAGTTGATTTCCAGACGGACACATCCATGCGGCTTTCAGGCTGAGGCGGCGGTACCGATATTTCCGGTTTTCCCTGCATCAGCAGCCGAAAGACGCCGGGTTCCGGTCGTACTTCGATACGCGCGAGGTCCGGCAACTCGCGCTGGGTGATGAAGTGCCCGTGCGCATCGGTGATCATTGCTCGCCGGTCGCCAGGAAGCCCATAGGCGTCGATGTCGGCCGAAGGCAGGGCAAGGCCGCGGGCGCTCTTGAGCGGGTAGAGGAAGAGGTCGCTGATATGCATGCCGTTCTCCTAGATCTCGTCCATGAATGCCTGGAGGAAGTCGCGCAGGCTTTGGTCGCGATCGGCCGCCAGCCTGCGGCCGGTCTCGGTCTGGAACCCGTCCGCCAGTTTGAACAGCTTCGTCTGGAAATGGTCAATCGCATAACGCTTGTCATCGAGCGGGCGGTTCGCTGCCGCCGGATCGAATGGATCATAGAGTCCAGATCCGAGTCGCCCGGCGATATAGAAGCAGCGTGCGGCGCCGACCATGCCGATCGCATCCAGCCGGTCGGCGTCCTGGAGGATCTTTGCCTCCAATGTCTGCGCCACCACCCCGGCCGAGAAACTATGCGCGGTGATCGCGTGAGCCGCGGCTTCGATATCCGCGTGGCTCCAGCCGAGGTCTGCCAGGATGGCCGATGCCTTTTCCGCCGCCAAGGCCGACGCTTTTGCCCGTAGCGGCGAATTCTTCTCGACGGCGACGCAGTCGTGCAACAGCACGGAAGCGGCAAGAACCCGCCCGTCGCCGCCTTCTCTAGCATGGATGCGCATGGCGTTCCGGAAGACGCGCAGGATATGGGCAAGGTCGTGCGAGCCGTCGTCGCCATCGGCAGCGTCTGCGATCAGCGCTGCGGCGAGAGTTTCATAAGGAGAGAAGGCTTCGGCCTCGAACATTGCGCCACCTGTTATGAGGAAGAATGTTTCCGTCGATAGAACACCGGAACGGAAGCGGAGATCTCGGTCAAAGCCCGCGACAATGAAGGCTCGCTGACCGCTGCCGATTTTGTAGCGGCTTGCCGTGCGAGTCGCAATCGAGGCTCAGCCCCGGGGAAGATGCATCTTGCCGCCGTTCTTCGGAAGGGAGAGAAGATGGGGCACGTCACGCACGGGTCTCGGCGGACTGATGTGATAGCCCTGGATCTCGTCGCATTCCTCGCATTCGAGCAGCGCCAGCTGTGCGGCCGTCTCGACGCCTTCGACGGTAACGCGCATGCCGAGCGCATCGCCAAGCAGGATGATTGCATGCATGATCGCATGCGCTTCCTTGTTGTCGACGATGTCGCTGACGAAGGATTTGTCGATCTTGATCTTGTCGAAGGGGAAGCTCGAAAGATAGCTCAGCGAGGAATAGCCGGTGCCGAAATCATCCATCGAGATGCGGATGCCGCGCTCCTTCAGCGCATGCAGGATCGGCAGCACCTCGCTGAGATTTTCCATCAGCACGCTCTCGGTGATTTCGAGCTCAAGCCGCGACGGCGATACAGCAGCAGCGGCAAGCGCCTCGCTGACGTCCTCAGTCAGGTCGCTGCTGCTGAACTGGATCGCCGAAACGTTGACCGCGACCTTGATATCCTCCGGCCATTGCGCTGCATCGTTGCAGGCTTGGCGCAAAACCCAGCGGCCGATATCGACGATAAGGCCGACCTCTTCGGCGAGCGGAATGAAATCCATCGGCGCAACGCGGCCGCGGATCGGGTGGTTCCAGCGGATCAGAGCCTCGAAGCCGCAGATGCGCCGCTGCGAAAGGTCATAGAGCGGCTGGTAATGCAGCTCGAATTCTTCTTTTTCAACGGCTGCTCTGAGGTCGGCCTCCAGCGCATGGCGCAGCTGCATCTGCACTTCCATCTCGCCTGCGAAGAAACGCTCGCGCTTGCGCCCGTCCGCCTTGGCATGCGACAGCGCCACGCCGGCATTCTTCAGGAGGATATCGGTGTCTTCGCCATCCCCCGGGGCGACTGCGATCCCCATCGAGACGCTGAGCTCCACTTGTTTCTCGCCGTGGATGAATGGCTCGGAAAGCGCACGGCGGATCTGCTCGGCAAGGGCAGTCACGTTCCACGGCTGCTGTCTGCCTGTCTGCAGGATGGCGAACTCGTCCGAGCCGAGGCGCGCCAAGGCATTCTCCGAACCAGCCGAGGCTCGGATGCGCTGGGCGACCTGCTGCAATATTTTGTCGCCGACTGACACGCCCATCGTGTTGTTGATCGATTTGAAACGGTCGAGATTGAGGTGAACAAGGGCGATCTGCTCGTCCGGCTTGCGCTCGATGAGCGTCGCATCGACCTGCTCGCGGAAATGGATGCGATTCGGGAGGCCGGTCAGCGGGTCGTGATGGGCGAGATAGGTGATGCGCTCCGCCGCCCTTCGATCCTCGGTGACATCGGCATGAATGGCGATGTTGCTGCCGTCGGCAAGGATGGTCACCATGCTCTGGATGATGCGGCCGTCGTCCATCAGCCATTCGCGCCGACGGATACTGCTGCGTTTTGTGGTTGCAGAGGAATGTCGCCCGACCCGGCGGCCGGGTTTGGCGCTGGCGCCCTCCGCGCCGCGCATTTTGTCGGTGAGATCGGCGATTGTCGCGCCGGCAGCGACATCGTCCTGCGTCAGGCCGAAAAGCTGAGCGAAGCGAATGTTGGAAAGTGTCAGCCGTTGGTCCGCGTCAAATACGCTGAGACCGAGCGGCAGGTTGTTGAGGATGATTTCGAAGAGCCTTTGCTGTCCGTCGAATGCCTGACTGAGGGCGGAAATATTGCCTCTCAGCGCATGGTTTTCTCTCAGCAGCGTATCCGCGCTTCTCTCGATTTCGTCATAGTCGCTTTCATGGACGCGGTAGGTCGCGATCACAAGCTCCATCAAACGTCGCGCATCGACCGATCCATCGGCCATGACGGCCTGGCTGCATTGCTTCCAGAAGAGCGCTTCAGCTTTCATGGGGATGCCTCTTGCGGGGCGGCTGCGACAGCAATGGTCGTCCTCACCTGATGAACGTACCTCATCACATCGAAAACCCTTCCAAAGTGAACATAAAATTGATTTTTTTATAAGCTGAAAGTCTGGGTAGTGGCTTGTGGCGCCCATTCTGGTCGGACGGGATTAATATTCGGTTGCAGTGCGGCAGCGAGGCCAGATCGTTAGGCATTTGTTTTATATGTGAAAAATCGCTGAAATACCGCGAGATCCCCTCATTTGACCTCGACGGAAGGTTGGCAGCCAAGCATTGCGTTAACGGTTGTCAATCATCGTTAATGAGAAGTTAACAACTTATTGACGCACCGCGCAAATCAGTTTAACCAGCGAGTCAATTAGTGATTTTCCACGTTCGTATTGCGTACAAACACCACCGGCTAAAGGCGGTGAATGGAGGTTTGTATGACCAGCACCACATCCGTTTCGGACACTTCATATGCATATCTGGCGACGCTCTCGCGGCTTGATGCCAATGGCGATGGTGTCCTCAGCCGCGGCGAACGCGCCGCCGATCAGAAGCCCGGCATCATCAAGGAACTCCTGGACGAGGACAAGGCCAGCGAAACGCAGCCGAAATTTTCCGGCAGCCTGATTGCGCTGATGATGGACTCGCGTGACAGCGGCGTGGCAGCCAGTATCGCCGTTCCCTATCCTTTGCAGCAGACCGCGCCGACGACCGGCGATCGGTCGGACGATGTTTACCGCAACACTTACGGCCAGTTCGACTTCAACGCCGTCGCCTGAGCCACTCCCGAATCAGGCGATCTGCAAGCCGGCCGTTTGGCCGGCTTTTCCAGTCCTGTGTTCCCAGCGCATGACCCGAAAACCGGAATCGATATCAGCAAAGGATCATGCGTTAATCCAACGGATAGAGCGTCCTTTGTGCTTAATCAGGAACACCTTCCTGGCTGACACGTTCAGAAGGACAACCGGACGGAAGGAGACCTCCATGAAAGCCATGTGCACCATCGCCGCCCTGAGCCTGCTTGCAGTTGCATTGCCGGCGAGCGCTCAGGACAAGCAGACGGCGGTCGCCAATTTCGTCGGCAAGGACGGCAAGGAGGACGGCCGCGCGCAACTGACGGCTGCCGCCAGTGGTGGCGTCCTGATCGAAGTCGAGATATCGGGGCTGCCGGCCAACAAATGGGTGGCCTTCCATGTTCACGAGACCGGCCGCTGCGATGCCGCGACCCATCACGAGTCGGCCGGCGGTCACTTCAACCCTGAGAAGGCCGAGCACGGCCTCCTTGCCGCCAAGGGTCCGCACGCCGGCGATATGCCCAATCAGTATGTCGGAGAGGACGGTATGCTGAGAGCCCAGGTCTTCGATAGCAAGGTCACGCTCGACGGCAAGACCGACGGAATTCGCGGCCGCGCATTGATGGTCCACGCCAATTCGGATGATTATCGCAGCCAGCCCTCCGGTGATGCCGGTGAAAGACTCTCCTGCGGCGTCATCCAATAGACTGTTACGACAAAATTATACGCCGATTCAACGTGTTAAGAGCTATGCGATCTGAAATCGCGGCGGTGCTGGAATGTGTCATTGGCGCGTCGGCGCCGGCTTTTCGGCCGCCGCCCTGCCTTTGGAGTTCTTTGCCGACGCAGCGTCCGGTACATCCGGAACAACGTCCCGATCCCTCTCGTTGAAAGCGAGTTTGACGCGCTTTATCATGTCACGGCTGACCGCCCACCAGTCGCCGGTCTTTGCCCAGTAGCGCAGCGTCACCAAGATCGCGCCGTCACCGAGGCTATCGATGAAGACGCTTGGTTCCGGTGACCTCAGCACCCGGGAATCGGCTTTGGCAAGGCCCATCAGTGTCTCCAACGCTTGATGGATGTCATCCCCATCGGCGATCTTGACGTTCACATCGTTCCGTCGCGTAGGCTCGCGACTGAAATTGGTAATCGGCGTGTTCCAGAGTGTCGAATTCGGCGCCAACCGGTAGAGCCCGTCGCCGGTCCTGAGTTCAGTCGCAAACAACCCGATTTCGCGCACTGTGCCGGCCACACTGCTGGTCTCGATGTATTCCCCGACTCGAAATGGCCTGAGGATCAGCAGCATGATGCCGGCGGCGATATTCTGCAGCGTCCCCTGTAGCGCCAGTCCGATTGCCAGGCCGGCTGCGCCGAGGGTCGCGATGATTGAGGCGGTCTGGACGCCGAACTGGCCGAGCACGGTGATGAACACCAGGATAAGCAGCGCGTAGCGCAGCACATTGGTGAAGAATCGCGCCAGCGTCTCGTCGATGCCATGGACGCGCGACAGGCCTTCATAGGCCCAGCGGCTGGTAAAACCGGCGAGCGCCCAGCCGAGAATGAGCAGGATGACGGCGCCGAGGACGGAAAAGGAATATTGCACTGCCAGCGCGCTCGCCTGGCTGAGCGCCGTTTGCGTGGCGAGAAGGACGTCGGCTGCCTGTTGTTGCATGATCTGGCCCTGTCGATTGTTCTTGGTCGGAGGCTAGATGGAGCGAATGGCGGTAGCGTCAACCGCAGGCGGCGTCGTCGATCGCAAGCACGAAGGGCGCGTTGCCGTCGGCATCCGCACCGCGGCCGATTGCCCGCACTGCCGCGACCAACTGGCCGCGGCGGTTAAGCAGCGCGTCGCCGATCTCGATCAACCGGGCATTCGGCGTCGCGAAAGGCGAGGCCGCCCGCAGCCGGCCGGCAAGCCTTTCTTCGCTCTGATCCGGTACGAGCGACAGCGCGGCGATCAGGGCTGCCGCCGGCGATCGCGACACGCCCATCCAGCAATGGATGAGCAGCGGCGTCTCCTGCCGCCACGATGCGGCAAAGTCGATAATTCCCTGCACATGCGTCTCGTCGGGCGCCACCAGGCCGCCGGTGCCCTTGAAGGCGATGTCGTTCATCGCAAGCGTCAGGTGGCGGTCGGCCGCGATCACGCCAGGTCGGTGAAAGGCCTGCTCCTTGGCGATCAGGCTGATCATGTCACGCGCCTTGTGGCGCACCGCCATCTCCGCGATGCGCGACAGCGGCGAGACGACGATGAAGCTCACGACACCATCTCCCGCTCGGCCTCGATCGCCGCGAAGCGCTCGCAGAACAGTCGCTGCGCTTCGACTGCCGGCAGGGGCTCGATCATCAGCATCTCCGGGCTGATGCCGCGCGGCTGGCCGAAGAATTTCTGCGCCTCGGCGGGTGTGAAGCCGGCAAGCACCGTCGCCTCGAAATAGGCGGCGATCGTATCGGCCTTCTTGATTCGGTCCTTGAGGTCGCGCGAGGGATGCGGCGGCAGGCCGAAGCGCAGGTGCACTGCGGCCTCCAACCGCTTCTCCACCGTCTTGTAGCCGCCGCCGACCACCGATTTGAACGGTGAGATCATATCGCCGATCACATATTCGGGTGCATCATGCAGCAGCGCCATCAGACACTCCTGCGGCCGCGCATCGTTGAAGCGGCGGAAAATGTCTTCAACGACGAGACTGTGCTGCGCCACCGAAAAAGCATGATCGCCTGATGTCTGGCCGTTCCAGCGAGCGACACGCGCCAGCCCATGGGCGATATCGATCAGTTCGACATCGAGCGGCGAGGGGTCGAGCAGGTCGAGCCTGCGCCCGGACAGCATACGCTGCCAGGCACGCGGGGCTTTTGCGGTTGTCACGCACTGGCCTCGTCGGCGCTGGTGGGGAAGACAAGGCCGGACCATGCCGGCAGGACGAGGGAAACAGGTGTTTCGCCGGCGAGCAGCGGCGTGCCTGCGGCGATTGCGGCGCCGGCGCGGTCGATACGCACGATCGCAAGTCCATGGTCGCCTTCGACCGAACCGAGCGTCCCTATAGGCTTGCCGGCCGCGGTGATCTCCGTTCCCGTCCCCGGCAGGGCTGTCACGGCATAAACGGTCACGACGCGCCGGCGCGCAGTGCCGCGGTGCTGCATGCGCGAGACGACCTCCTGGCCGACATAGCAGCCTTTCCTGAAGGAGAGGCCGCCATTCAAATCCATCAGCACGTCATGCGGGAAGGCATCCTGCAGGGCGAAGTCCGATCCTGAGGTGACGATGCCGAGCCTGATACGCAGCGCGTCATAGAGCGCTTCCTCACCTTTGCCGTGTTTGCCGGGCCGACGGACCAGCGTGACGCCCGCCTTGGCGAAGCGACTGTCCCGGGCGCCCTGGCTGCCCCGGGCGCCCTGGGCGCCCTGGCTGGCGTCGGCATCATCGCCCCAGCAAACGGTGACGCCCTCCTCTGCGCGAAGGGCAAGCGTGACGGCGGCACGCAGCTTGTACATCGTCAGTCGCTTCAGCAGGCCATCGCGCTGGCTGGCGTCCGTTTCGATCGTATAGCCATCGCCCTCCTGCCAGATCATGAAGTCGAACAGGATCTTGCCTTGCGGCGTCAGCAGCGCCCCGGGCCGCACCTCGTCGGACCCGAGCGAGATGATATCGGTGGTGATCAGATTCTGCAGGAAGGATTGGGCTTCCGCACCGCTGACAAAGAGCAATGCGCGGTCTTTCAGGAATACGGCTGGCATGGCGGAACCTGTCGCGTTGGTCATCGCTCACAGGTATGTCTTCATGAGGGGGATCGCAAGCGCCTCATGCGAAACGCGAGAGGAGCAAGCGAGGTGGGCGTCAGTCGCCCGCCGTGAAGAATTTCCATTTGCCCTGAGGCGTAATGCCGAGGCGGTAGAAATTATATCCGCCGAATTCCTGCATGTCGGAAAGATCGCCGGCGGTGACGATGCGCAGTAGCTCGACGCGCTCCGGCGGCGTCAGCGACTTCAAGTCCTTCTCGGCAAAATACGGCCACACATACATATCGTCTGCCGTACCCTGGCCGACATGCACGAAGCCGGTCGAGATGATGTCGAGCATGATGGCGAGGATCTCGTCTCCGTCAGGGTCGCCCGAAAGATCCTTTAGCGTGCCGATCGGATCGTCTGTGGGCTCACCCACCGTCACCTGCGTCTGCTCAGTGCCGGCGCCCATCAGCGGCCGCAGCCGTTCGAGATCGCCGGAGGCGGCCGCCTCGACGATTTGCTCGCGCATCTTGCGAACCGGCTCGGGTACCTTGCTGATGTCGTAAATCACTTCGGCGGGCTTGGCAGAATCCTGGGCGCCTGGCGTCTTGTCGACACCCTGATTATTCTGGCTGTTGACCAGCGGATCCGCCATGGGAACGCCGGGAGCGGCTCCGCTTTGCGGTTGGCTCTGTCCCTGAGCGGCCGGGGCGTCGTTGGTGGGCTGGCCTGGGACCTTGTGCAGTTCGGAAAGCGCGTACGCTGCCGGCGCGAGGAAAACATTGCCGGCGGCGAGGCTGAACGCAAGCAGCACCGGCGCGAGCGGAATTCGCGATACTTTCTCTTTACCGGTGCGCATCAAACTCTCTGATAATAATTATTGCAGGGTGCGGTTCGCGGAGAATTCGCCGGCAAGCATGCGCTCACGGAGCGAATCCAGCAGGGCCTCTGCGCTGCTTTCCCCGTGCAATCTGATGGTCTCCCGCAGTGCATGCGCAATGGCGGCATCAGCGATGATT
Source organism: Rhizobium sp. NZLR11 (assembly GCF_019685115.1). NCBI lineage: Bacteria > Pseudomonadati > Pseudomonadota > Alphaproteobacteria > Hyphomicrobiales > Rhizobiaceae > Rhizobium > Rhizobium sp. NZLR11. Next base: position 141,257 of record NZ_JABDWD010000003.1, read on the forward strand.
TCAGGCTCGATTCCGTCCGCCATGCCGTCGGCCCAAGCCTCGTTCTGGTACTCCAGAGCCGCCTGCATCTTTTCGTGGACGATCATGTCGTCGATCTCGTTGAGGCTTGCTTCCATTGTCTTTTCCTCAGAACTTCTCATGTCTTACTGCACCGTTAACAACACTAACAGCCTTTTCCCAAAACGACACGTCCGCATGCGAAAACAGGTTAATTAAACGTCAATTTCCAAAACGCGAGGTAATTTCTGTGGCGAGTGTTGCACCTTCGTTACGGTAGCGCTCTTCTGCCACGATGGCCGCTGCGGTGCAATCCGTATAGACGGAGGCGAACGCGCGGTAGCCGCGATTGAAGGCTGCAGTCAGCCTTTCCTTGCGCAGCTGCTCGTTGCCGGTCTCCGAATCGAGCAGCTGCTGCATGCCGTTGCGCCACTCGTCGGCGTCTGCCGCCTTGCAGAGCGTTCTCAAATAATGCACCGAACCCAACACCTCGGCGAGCCGCGCCAGCTTGTCGTCATAAGGCACGATCACGGCGGGCGGCGGCGTAATCTCCTCCTGTGGAGGCGGCGAATTCTTGCCCTGCGCCATGGTCGGACCGGCCAGGACGAGCAGGGACAAGAAAATGCGTCGAACGGGAATCATGCTCTCAGTTGATACGTTGAGCATGACGGCAACAAGGCGGGCCTGAGAGTTTCCACTTCTATTCGCCGCCCGCCAGGACATGATGCCCAAAAGCGTCAGCGGTTTTCGGCATCCTGTTCTAGCCGCTCGGCGCATTCGAGCACGCTCTGCGGTACGGGCAATCGCCGGATTTCCTCCACCGTGTACCAGCCGACGGCGGCCGCATCGTCGGCGGCTTCCGCCACCACATCCCTATCCGCCTCGACCCGGAAGACCGAGAGCAGGAAATGGCTGTTGACGCTGCCATCGGCCGCATGGGTCTTCAGATCATAGGTCGAAAGCAGCCGCGGATTGCGTGCCGAAATGCCGGTCTCTTCACCGAATTCTCGCAAGGCCGTTTGCTCCGGGGTCTCGCCAGGTTCAGCGCGTCCGCCGGGAAAGGCATACATGTCGGCGGAAGGCGGATTGCGCCGCAGCACCAGCAGGAATCGTCCGTCGCGTTCAAGAATGGCGGATGAGGCGGCTTTGGCGGTGGAGGTCATCGGGGCTGCTCTTGGGGCTCTTGGCTCGGATCGCCCATCCTATCCGATGAACCGATATTTGCATGCCGCCGCTGCTTGGCTTCCCCAGTTTTCGCTGGGATAGTGGTGACGGATTCGAAAGGTGCTTTCGTGACCTACATCATTTACGCCTTCGCCGCCGTCTTCGAGATCGCCGGGTGTTTTGCCTTCTGGGCGTGGCTGAAACTCGAAAAGCCGATCTGGTGGCTGGCGCCGGGCATGGTCTCGCTGGCGCTTTTTGCCTGGCTTCTGACGCTGGTGCCGAGCGAGGCGGCCGGCCGCACCTTCGCGGCCTATGGCGGCATCTACATCGTCGCCTCGCTGCTCTGGCTTTGGCTGGTCGAAAGCCGCATGCCTGATCGTTACGACATCGGCGGGGCGTTGATCTGCCTTGCCGGGACGAGCATCATCCTCTTTGCGCCGAGAGGCTGAAGCGCCTTGACCGGACTCAGGCCCGGTGCAAAGACAAGCCGATGTGTGGACGTTTTGCCCTGACAATCACTAGCGCCGGCCTGCGCGACATTTTCTCCGGTCTGGATTTCGACGAATTTCCGGCGCGCTACAATATTGCGCCGACGCAGCCGATTCTCGTCGTCATTTCAGGCGAGGGCAGGGAGCAGGGCAGCAACTTGGCCGACCGGCGCGCCGTGCTCGTGCGCTGGGGCTTCACGCCGGGCTGGGTCAAGGATCCGAAGGAATTTCCGCTGCTGACCAATGCCCGCTCCGAGACCGCGATCGGCAAGGCTTCTTTCCGGGCGGCCATGCGCCATCGCCGCGTGCTCATCCCGGCCTCCGGCTTCTATGAATGGCATCGTGCATCAAAGGATAGCGGTGAGAAACCGCAGGCCTATTGGATCAGGCCGCGTCAAGGCGGGGTCGTCGCCTTTGCCGGCCTGATGGAGACATGGTCCTCGGCTGATGGTTCCGAGGTCGATACCGGCGCGATCCTGACGACATCAGCCAACTCAGGCATATCCTCGATCCACGATCGCATGCCGGTCGTCATCAAGCCCGAAGACTTTTCGCGCTGGCTGGATTGCAAGACGCAGGAACCGCGCGAGGTGGTCGACTTGATGCGGCCCGTTCAGGACGATTTCTTCGAGGCCGTCCCGGTCTCCGACAAGGTCAACAAGGTCACTAATATGGGGCCTGACCTGCAGCAGCCGGTCGTCATCGAAAAGCCGCTGAAGGCTCCCGAGAAGCGAAGGCCTGACGACGACCAGCTCAGTTTCTTCTGAAGCGGCATCCGCCATTTTTCACTTGGCGGTATAACCGCTTGGTTCGTCTTGTGCGTTGGAGGAGGTTTTGGTGCGGCTTGCTGCAACCGCTCCACGTCAGACCCGCCGCACGGCGGGTTGGAGGATGGCGTGGTCGGCATCGTCTGAGGCTTCCGGCGATAAATCTCAGCATCCGCTTCGTCAGCGGTACCTAACGCATGTCACCCAAAATCACTGCTGTTTTGGGATGACGACATGCGGAGAACCAGACTTGAAGCGCACCGAAGTCCGGTTGGAAGTGTAGCACCTCAAGCGGATTTCTTGACGGTGCCCGGCTTGTTCTTTGCCATCAGCGATGCTGCGACAACGGCCTTCAGGCCAACCGGGCGATAGTTGGCGCTGAGATCAGGCTTGGACGGCTGCTGTTCGCTGCTAATACTCTTTTTCGAGGTCACGATACTCTCCTTACGTGGTTCTTCCCTGGGCATTTTATGATTTGCTGTTTCGTCATAAATAGCGACAAAACAGAGACGCATCCCATCAGGATTTGTAAACGAGCACCATAATTCGCGAGGCTTAACTGAAGCCTACGTTGGTTAATACTTACTGAAGACAGCGGTTCCAACTAAAGTGCGCAGCGGTTTTCGCCGGAGAATCGCGCGTAGCGGTTATCCCGTGGGTGAGAACGTAGAGAGAAGATTTCCCAGGTCAGAAAAATCAGCAATGCGCGGAGATCAGATGTGCCGGCCGATATCGTCGTCGCCGACACCAGGTTCCTCGATCGTCAGCGTCCCATATTTCCGGCGCCATTTCCGTGCGCCGAAGGGAAGCGATATAAGGTAGGCAGCAACGGTAAAGACCATCACCTCCCAGGTGTAGCTCATCAGCAGAGCCACATAGAGCACGACGCCGAGCATCATCGGCAGCACGAGATCGCGCCGCAACCGGTTGCCTTCCGATTTGCCCGACCAGACCGGCAGCCGGCTGATCAGCAGGAAGGCGATAACGACCGTATAGATCGACGAAACATAGGCGAAGGTGCGGTCCGTCGCCAGGCCGAGGAAGCCGAGATAGACCGGCAGCAGCACTAGCATGGCGCCAGCCGGCGCCGGCACGCCGACGAAATATTCCGATTGCCAGCTCGCCTTGTTCTCACGTTCGGCCATGACGTTGAAGCGGGCAAGCCGAAGCCCGGCGGCGATCGCGTAGATCAGGGCGGCGATCCAGCCGAGCGAGCGCGCCTGGTCGAGCGCGAAGACATAGACGACGAGGGCGGGTGCGACGCCGAAATTGACGATATCGGCAAGCGAATCCATTTGCGCGCCGAACTTCGAGGTCGCCTTCATCAGCCGGGCCACGCGCCCGTCGATGCCGTCGAGGAAGGCGGCCACCAGTACCATGGAGACGGCGAGCTCGTAACGGTTCTCGAAAGCCAGCCGGATGCCGGTCAGCCCGGCGCAGATCGCCAGAATGGTGATGAGGTTCGGAAAGACGAGACGGAGCGGGATTTCGCGCAGGCGCGGGCCGCGGGCGGAATCATCCGGACCATTGGGCTCGAAAGGCGGAAAGGGCGTTTCCATATCGCGTTCCAATCTGAACCTGGAGCATGTCGCGCAAAACTGTGCAGCGGTTTGCGATAACGACAGGCGTAAAACAATGGGCTTAAGCGCCAAGAGCGAATCTGAAAGATCGCGACGCGCTTTAGCTGCGGCGGCTGATGACGGGACCCTTGGCGGAGGCAAATTCGGCGATAACAGTTTCCCCGGCAATCGCCACTTGGCCGAGCGAGACGCGTGGCGCGGCACCGGCCGGCAGGAACACGTCGAGCCGCGACCCGAAACGGATCAGCCCGAAGCGCTCGCCGGCATCTAACGGTTCGTTGGGGTTTGCCCAGCAGAGGATGCGCCGTGCCACGAGACCGGCGATCTGGACCACACCGATCTGGCCGTGCCGGGTTTCGATCACCAGCCCGTTGCGTTCATTGTCCTCGCTCGCCTTGTCGAGCTCGGCGTTGACAAAGCTGCCGGAGCGGTAGTTGATGCTGACGATGCGCCCGCGCATCGGCGCCCGGTTCACATGGCAATTGAAGACGTTCATGAACACCGAGATGCGCAGCATCGGCTCGGAGCCGAGATTGAGTTCCGCCGGCGGGGTCACCATCTGGATCGCCGAGACTTTGCCGTCGGCGGGAGAGATCACCAGATCGTCGTCCTGCGGGGTCACCCGTTCGGGATCGCGGAAGAAATAGGCGCACCAGAGCGTGAAGATCATGCCGATCCAGAAGAGCGGCTTGAAGATCCAGCCCAGGATCAGCGACGCGACGAAGAAGGCGGCAACGAAGGGATAACCCTCCTTGTGCACGGGGACGATCGTGTTGCGAACCGTGTTGAACAGGCTCATGCTGCCGGTCTCCTTGCGTTTGCGTTTCTCGCTGGTTAGCGAAAAACCGTCTCCGGGGCAATGCTATGGCCCGCGCCCTGGTTCCGACGCCGGGGTTCTGAACAACAAAAGCCTGTCGGTGCCCTATCCCGGCTCAGCTTGCCGGGGCAAGCCGCGCAATCACGCCGAGGTCGTCGCTTTCTCGCACCTGCTTCAGATGTTCCTCCGCCTGTGTCGCCTCGCGTTGGCGGTTCCACATCGAGGCGTAGAGACCGTTCATTTCGAGCAGGGCGGCATGCGTCCCGCGCTCGGCGATCTCCCCGCTTTTCAGCACGATGATTTCGTCGGCGCCGATGACGGTCGAAAGCCGGTGGGCGATCACCAGTGTCGTGCGGTTCTTCGACACCACGTCGAGCGCGGTCTGGATTTCCCGTTCCGTCGTCGTATCGAGCGCCGATGTCGCCTCGTCGAGGATCAGGATCGGCGGCGCCTTGAGGATGGTGCGGGCGATCGCCACCCGCTGCTTCTCGCCACCCGAAAGCTTGAGCCCGCGTTCGCCGACCTTGGTCTCGAATCCCTCGGGCAGCGTCTCGATGAAATGGGCGATCTGCGCTACCTCGGCTGCCGCAAAGACCTCGCCTTCGCTGGCCGATGTGCGGCCGTAGCGGATGTTATAGGCGACCGTGTCGTTGAAGAGCACGGTATCCTGCGGCACCATGCCGATCACTGAGCGCAGGCTCTTCTGCGTCACTGTGCGGATGTCCTGGCCGTCGACGGTGATTACGCCGCTCTGGATATCGTAGAAACGGTAGAGCAGCCGCGACAGCGTCGATTTGCCGGCGCCCGAAGGACCGACGACGGCAACTGTCTTGCCGGCTGGAACATCGAAAGAAATGCCCTTCAGGATCGGACGGGCCGGGTCGTAGGAAAAGTGCACGTCCTTGAAGGCGATCGCACCCTGGCCGATCCGAAGCTCGGTCGCATCGGACGTGTCTTTGACCTCGGCCTTGACCTCAAGCAAGTCGAACATCTGCTCGATGTCGGTCAAGCCCTGGCGGATTTCGCGGTAGACGAAGCCGATGAAATTGAGCGGCGCGGAAAGCTGCAGCAGCATCGAATTGACGAAGACGAAATCGCCGACCGTCTGCTCGCCGCGCTGGACGGCCAGCGCCGACAGCACCAGCATGATGGTCGTGCCGATGCCGAAGATGACGCCCTGGCCGAAGTTCAGCCAGCCGAGCGAGGTCCAGACATCGGTCGCCGCCTTCTCGTAGCGTTCCATCGATTTGTCGAAGCGTTTTGCCTCCATCTCTTCGTTGCCGAAATATTTGACGGTCTCGAAATTGAGGAGGGAGTCGATTGCCTTGGTGTTGGCGTCGGTATCGCTGTCGTTCATTGACCGGCGGATGGCGATGCGCCAGTCGGATGCTCGGATGGTGAACCAGATATAGGTCCAGACAGTGAAGCCGGTGACGGCGAGATAGGAGAAGCCGTAGCCCCACCAGAAGATCGCCGCCGTCAGCAGGAATTCAATGACTGTCGGGACCGAATTGAGGATCGTGAACCGCACGATCGTCTCGATGCCCTTGGTGCCGCGCTCGATGATGCGCGAGAGACCGCCGGTCTTGCGCTCCAGATGGAAGCGCAGCGACAACTCGTGCATGTGCACGAAGGTCCTGTAGGCGAGCTGACGCACCGCATGTTGCCCGACGCTGGCAAACAGCGCGTCGCGCAACTGGTTGAGGCCGAGCTGAATCAGCCGGGTGATGTTATAGGCGATCACCAGGGCGATGGCGCCGGCCAGCAGCGGCGGCACCGAGCCGGCCAGATCCATCCTGCCGTTCAGCGCATCGGTCGACCACTTGAAGAAATAGGGGACGAGCAGCAGGACGAACTTGGAAATCAGCAGGAAGACCGAGGCCCAGACCACGCGCATCTTGAGGTCCGGCCGGCCGGCCGGCCACATATAGGGCCAGAGGTTGAGAAGCGTCTGCAGCAGGTTGGATTCCGAGACTGTCTTACCGTTTGCCATGCTTGTCTCCAGCCCGGATGGGCTTGCGGCGATTGCCGCGCTTCGATGCCGGCAAGAGCACGGAACCGGGACGTGCCCGAAAGCACTCGCCGCAACCCGCAGCCGCCATCGCCAGATAGGGTGTCGGGCGGACGAATACAACAAATGCGGAGTTCAGGAAAAGACAGGCCGGGCGGTTCGCCCGCCCGGCTTCGTCATCTTGTCTGGCGTTTAGAGATGTTGGCCGGAAAGGCGCTTGCGGTGCAGCTCTTCGGCATTCGGCAACACATCCTTCGGCAGACCGAAAATCTGACCGGGACGGATGCGGTCTGGATCGACGATCTTGTCTTCGTTGGCGATGTAGATCGTCGTGTAACGAACGCCGAGGCCATAGGTGCGGCGCGAGATCTGCCACAGCGTGTCGCCGCGGCGAATGATGACCGCCGCGTTGTTTGCCGTCAGCGGCGCCTGTTCGATCGTCTTCGGCTGATTGCCTACGACATCGTTTGCAGAGGTCACCGCCGGCGCGGGCGTGGCGGTAAGTTCAGCGATCATGCCACCCAGCCTGTCGAGTGCCGCGCCGACGGACTTCGAGTCCCCAGGCAGGCTCTGCAGCAGCGTCAGCGCATTGCCGGCGACCTGAGAGGCGGCGCCGGACGCTTGCTTGAAGGCATCGGATGCATCTGCCGACGCGCGGAAATCGGCGACCGAGCGCAGTGCGAATTCCGTTGCCGAGCGCGCTGCCGCAAGCTGTTCGGCGCCCGGCAGCTTGCCGTCGGCAAACAGCCCCTTCAGCAGGCCGAAGGCCTTGCCGGTCTCGGCCTTGCGCTTGCCGAGTTCGCCTTCGTCGAGCGGCACCATCGAGGAAGCGCCATTCGCGTCGGCAGGCGCGGATTGGGCGGCGACCCTCACCTGGTCGCCGGCAGGGCGATTGAAATTCACCGCCGCGCGAACGATCACCTTGCCGGAGGGATCGACAACATCAACGCGGATCTTGTGGTCGCCGACCGAAAGCGCCACCACACCGTCGATGACGAAATGGCCGTCCGAGCCGGCCGTGTCCTGGCCGACCAGGCTGTCGTCGGCATAACCGACGACCTTGGCGTTGGCGCGCGCCGTGCCGGCAATGAAGATCTTGTTGCCTTCGATCTCGACGGCATTGACCATCACATCGGGCGCATTCGTCTTGTCGGGTGCGGCGGTGCCGGGGATGGCCGGTGCCGTGGCTGCGGCGCCGGAGGCGGCGTCGGTGAGGTTTGGCGTCTGCAGCGCCAGCTCGCCGGTCGGCGCAGCTGTTGTGGCAGGCGCAGGCGAGCTTTCGCCCGTGGCCGGCTTGTTGGAGGCATCGGCAACTTCGGTTCCGGCCTTCGGCGCGGTGATGATGCGGCTCGCTGTGCCGGGTTTGGATACCATGGCGAGCAGATTGGCACCGTTGCCGTCTTTCGGCACGGAAATGGTCGCGACTTCTTCGGAAAGCGAGCTCTTGCCGTCCTTGCCGGTGAACTTGAGCACCAGCTGGTGGTCGCCCGCTGCAAGCGGCTCGTCGAGAACCGCGGCGAAATCGCCGCTTGCATCGACATTGGCTGTCGTTACGACCTTTTCGCCGTCAAGCACTTCGAGCTTGCCGTTCGGTTCGGCGGAGCCGGCAATCACCGTCGAGCCGTCGGGCTCAACGCGCAAGACGTCGAAGGCGGGAAGCTTCGGGCCGGCATTCGCCGCTGCCGTGCTCGCAGCAGGGTCGGACGCACCGGTCAGCGCAGCCTCGGCCTTGGCGATCGCGGCAAGCGCATCGGCGATGTTCTCCGGCAGCGCCTGGACGATAGCGAGCGCCTTCGCGCCGCCGTCCTTGGCTTTCGCGGCAAGCGTCTGGGTCGCCGGATCGAGGCCCTCGGGGATTGCGAAACCGGCAAGTGCGCCCAGCGCGTTGACGGCCTTGGTCTTGGTGGCGGCGAAGACATCGTCGGCAGGGCCCTTGCCGTCGACAAACAGCGCCTTAAGTTCGCTGAGCGAGACGCTGGCGCCGGCCGAAAGGCGGCCCACCTTGTCGGCTGTCGCAGCCGCATCCGCCACAGCGGAGCGCGATGTCTTTGCCGACTCGTTAACCGTATCCTTGAGTTCCGTGCTCGCCTGGTTGATCGCGTCGCCGACCTTGCCTGCATCGCCGCCGATGCGCGGCATAACGAAAAACACCATCAGTAGGATTGCGATTACGAGCACTGCAAGGGCCAGCAAGCCGGCACGGTTCTTCATCATTATGTCTCCCAAGGCGGCAATTTGCCGTAGTAACCGAAATTGCTAGCGATTCCCGTTGCTTTTCACAAGCATTCAAAGCAATTCGGCAAGCTAGGCACGCTGCTTTCCAGTCAATTTTCTTGACTGCATTGAAATGGAATAGTTGTTTGCCTCTATGACCGAACAATCTGTATCGATTCGATCCATCTGCGTTTACTGCGGCTCAAGGCCGGGACGCGATCCCTCCCACATGGCGGCCGGGCGCGCTCTCGGACGAGAGATCGCCGAATACGGCCTGCGCCTCGTCTATGGCGGGGGTACCAAAGGCATCATGGGCGCGGTCGCAAGCGGCGTGCTTTCAGGCGGCGGTCAGGTCACGGGCATTATCCCCGAATTCCTGATCGATATGGAGGCGACTCGCCACTCGCTCGGTCAGCTCAACGAACTTATTGTAACCCCTGATATGCATGCGCGCAAACACACGATGTTCGAGCGTTCCGATGCTTTCGTCGCGCTGCCAGGCGGCATCGGCACGCTGGAGGAGATCGTCGAGATCATGACCTGGGCACAGCTCGGCCGCCACGAAAAGCCGATGGTTTTTGCCAACGTCAACGGTTTCTGGGATCCGATGATGGAACTGATGCGCCATATGACCGAAGAAGGCTTCCTGCACACCGCCCACCGGGTGCAGCCGCTCGTCGTCGACGAGATCTCCGGCATCATTCCGGCGATCATGGCCCAGGCAGCCCAACTCGCCGCCGATCGTAACGGCGAGGACGAGGTGATCTCGAAGATGTAGAAGTCCGTACGGGCGCCCTCAGCGCCCGCGGCTTCCCCTCAGCATCGACCAGCTGTAGAGGACCAGCCCTGCCCAGATCAGCGGGAAGGCAATCATGCGCGCCGTGCCGAGCGGCTCCTGGAAGACGAAGACCGCGATCAGGAAAATCATCGTCGGTGCGATATACTGCATGATGCCGATCGTCGAGAGTTTCAGCAGCTTGGCGCCGTTGGCATAGATCATCAGCGGCACAGCGGTAATGACGCCGCAGCCGAGCAGCAGCGTCGTATCTGCAAGGCCGGTGCGGTAGAGGTGGCCCTGGCCGCTGCCGAATTCGAGATAGAGGATATAGAGCAGGGCGGGTCCGCTGAGGATCAGCACTTCGAGGAAGAAGCCCTGGTTCGGCCCGAGCGGCAGCGTCTTGCGGAGCAAAGCATAAAACCCCCACGAGATCGCCAGCGTCAGCGCCACCCATGGAATGCCGCCGCTATCGAATGCGAGAATGGCGACGGCAAGCCCTGCCAGCGCGATCGCGGCGATCTGCAGCGGCTGCAGCTTCTCCTTGAGCAGCACCGAGCCGAGGAAGATGCTGAACAGCGGATTGATGAAATAACCGAGCGCCGCATCGAGCGAATGGCCGGCGCCGATCGCCCAGACATAAGTGCCCCAGTTGACGGTGATCAGCGACGCCGTCAGCGCTGCCATCGCCAGCATGCGCGGCGAGCGCAGCGCAGTCGCGATCTCCTGGGTGCGCCCGAGCACGATCAGAACGATGCCTGCCAGCGGCAGCGACCAGACGATGCGGTGGGCGATCACCTCGGCCGGCGAAATATGCGCCACCGCCTTCATGTAGATCGGCAGGAAGCCCCAGAGCAGATAGGCCGTCAGCGCGAAGGCGAAACCGCGCGGACTGTCTTCGTTCTTGGCCAAGGGAACGGATGCATCGGTCGACATCGGGGTGTTTCCATCTTTGTTCTTCTTCTGATCCGGCCTAGCTTAAGCGCCGTGAATAGGCCAATTCATTTCGTTGAATGAACCTTGAGAGAATTTGAAGCGGAAACGAGGCGACGGACGGATGATGGCGGCAAAGACCGGCAAGGCTTCCTCGCCGAACCGGCGGAAGAGACTTATTCCGCCGCGATCTTGCCTGCCAGCTGCCGGTTCTTCATCAACTTGTAGATGACGGAGTCCATCAGTGCTTGGAACGAGGCGTCGATGATGTTCTCCGAGACGCCGACCGTCCACCAGCGCACGCCGTCGCTGTCGGTGGACTCGATCAGAACGCGGGTGATCGCCTCCGTGCCGCCATTGAGGATACGCACCTTGAAATCGGCGAGCACCAGATCGTCGATCTCGTGCTGGTATTTGCCGAAATCCTTGCGTAGCGCGAGGTCGAGCGCGTTCACCGGGCCTTCGGCATCGGCAACCGACATCAGCGTCTGGCCGTCGATGGTGATCTTCACCACGGCCTCGGAGACGATCTTCACGCGGCCAAGACTGTCGAAGCGGCGCTCGATCATCACCCGGAAGCCTTCGATGGTGAAGAATTCCGGGATCGTGCCAAGCGTGCGGTGCGCCAGCAGCTCGAAGCTCGCATCTGCGCCCTCATAGGCATAGCCGATGGATTCACGTTCCTTGACGATCGAGATCAGCAAGTCGAGCTTTGGATCGTCCTTGGCGACGGTAATGCCGCGCCGCTTCAGCGCATTGATGAAGTTCGCCTTGCCGCCCTGGTCTGACACCATGACCTTGCGGAAGTTGCCGACGGTCTCCGGCGGCACGTGTTCATAGGTCCGCGGGTCCTTGATCAGCGCCGATGCATGGATGCCGGCCTTGGTGGCGAAGGCGGAAGCGCCGACATAGGGCATCTGATGATCAGGCGAGCGGTTGAGCAGCTCGTCGAAGGCATGCGAAAGGCGGGTGAGATTGAGCAGCCGCTCCTCGTCGATTGCCGTTTCGAAACGTGTGGTGTAGGCGCTCTTTAGCGCCAGCGTCGGGATCAGCGTCACCAGATTGGCATTGCCGCAACGCTCGCCGATGCCATTCAGCGTGCCCTGGATCTGCCGGACGCCGGCCTCGACCGCGGCCAATGAATTGGCGACCGCCTGGCCGGTGTCGTTATGGGCATGAATCCCAAGACAGTGGCCGGGAACGCCTGAGGCGATCACCGCCTCGACGATGGCGCGCACCTCCGGCGGCTGCGTGCCGCCATTTGTGTCGCAGAGCACCACCCAGCGGGCGCCGCTGTCATAGGCGGTCTTGGCGCAGGCGAGCGCATAGGCCGGATTGGCCTTGAAGCCGTCGAAGAAATGCTCGCAATCGACAATCGCCTCCTTGCCGGCGCCGACCGCCGCCTTGACGCTTTCGGCGATGCTTTCGAGGTTTTCCTCGTTAGTGCAGCCAAGCGCCACCGCAACATGATAATCCCAGCTCTTGGCGACGAAACAGATGGCGTCGGATTTCGCCTGCAGCAGCCCGGCAATGCCGGGATCATTGGAAACCGAAACGCCCGCCCGCTTCGTCATGCCGAAGGCAACGAAGGCGGCCCGGCTGGTGCGCTTCTCGCTGAAGAAGGCTGTATCCGTCGGATTGGCGCCGGGATAGCCGCCCTCGACGTAATCGATGCCGAATTCGTCCAGCATCGCGGCGATCGCAATCTTGTCCTCGACCGAGAAATCGATGCCGGGCGTCTGCTGCCCGTCCCGGAGCGTCGTGTCGAAGAGGTAGATTTTTTCCTTGGTCACCGCGATGTCTCCGGGGCATTGATTGTTTTTATCCGGAGCTTACCCCCCTTGCCCTGCCGGGCAGAGGGGTAGTCACGGCGTGTAGCATCAGTCCGGCTTCCCGGCAAACTTATCCGTCGCCCGGATCAGCTGGTCGAGAATCCCCGGCTCCGAATAGGCATGGCCCGCACCCTCGATCAGGTGGAGCTCTGCCGTCGGCCAGGCCTTGTGCAACTGCCAGGCATATTTGGCCGGGCAGGGCATGTCGTAGCGTCCATGCACGATGACGCCGGGAATATCCTTGAGCTTGCCGGCATCGCGGATCAGCTGTCCCTCGTCCATCCAGCCGGCATTGACGAAGAAATGGTTCTCGATGCGCGCGAATGCATAGGCGAATTCCGGCTCCTCGAACTTGCCGCTCGTCGAAGGTTCCGGCAGCAGCGTGATCGTTTCGCCTTCCCAGATACTCCAGGCCTGCGCGGCCTTGAGGCGCACGTCTCTGTCTTCGTGCGTCAGGCGGCGATGATAGGCCTGCATCATCTCATGCCGCTCTTCCGACGGAATGGGAGCGATGAAGCGCTCCCACTTGTCCGGGAACATTTCCGAGACGCCGAATTGGTAGTACCAGTCGAGCTCGGCCTTGGTCAGCGTATAGATCCCGCGCAGAATGAGCTCGGAGACGTGCTGCGGATGCGTCTCGGCATAGGCGAGCGCCAGGGTTGAACCCCAGGAGCCGCCGAACACCTGCCAGCTGTCGACGCCGGCCATTTCGCGCAGCCGCTCAATATCGGCGACGAGATGCCAGGTCGTGTTGGCGTTGAGTTCCGCATGCGGCGTCGACCGGCCGCAGCCGCGCTGGTCGAACAGCATGACGTCGTAGAGCTGAGGATCGAAAAGCCGGCGATGAGCGGGCGAGATGCCGCCGCCCGGACCGCCATGCAGGAAGACGGCGGGCTTGGCGCCCGGCATTCCCGACCGCTCCCAATAGATCACATGGCCGTCGCCGACATCGAGATGGCCGGAGGCGTAGGGTTCGATCTCGGGATAGAGTGTGCGCAGGATCTCGGTCATATCTTCACGCCTTTCGCGGGCCAGAGCGCGGTGTCGTGATCGGGATGCTGGAAGGAAATGATCGCCTCCTGCCGCGCGTAGAAATCCTGATCCTTCAGCACCGGCGCATCGAAGATCTCTTCGACCCAGGGCAGGCGGGCCTCGTAGTTTACCTGGACCAGCGGTGCGAGATCGCTGCGGTCGTCGAAAGTGCCGATCGCAAGCTCCAGCCCGCCCGGATGACGATAGGTCATCGGCGTGCCGCAATTGCTGCAGAAGCCACGGTCGATATTGACCGAGGACTGGAAATAGCTCGGCTCGCCGCGCGTCCATTCCATCCCCTCCTCAGGCGCAGTGACGAGCGCGGAGAAGAAACCACCGAACTGCTTCTGGCACATGCGGCAATGGCAGATCGAGGGTCGCCCCAGTCCGCCTGAAATGCGGAAGCGCACGGCGCCGCATTGGCATCCGCCTGTTTTTATCGTGTCCGTCATGAGATCTCTCCGAGGGGCCAGCTTTTCGTGTCGTGATCGGGGTGCTGATGGTTGCTTGCCGCAATCGCGTTCTCGCGGTCGGGCGTTTCAGCCTGTGGTTCCAGCGGCAGTCCGGGGAGCGCGTGAAACCAGGACATCTTGCGGTCGGTGTTCGATTGCATCACCGGCCTGACCGCCTCGGGATTATCGAGAGAGCCGAGCATGATGTTGATGAAATCCATCTCCGGAATGTCGTAGAACAGCGGCGTGCCGCAATCGCCGCAGAAGCCGCGCCGCACCAGATCCGAGGATTGAAACCATTTCGCCGCGCCGCGCGTCAGCTCGAAATCTTGACGCTTCGCTGCTGCAAGCGGCATGAAATAATTGCCGGCCGCCTTCTGGCACATGCGGCAATGGCAAAGGTGGGGATAACCGAGTTCGCCTTCAGCGCGGTAACGCACCGCCCCGCACTGGCACCCACCGCTTCTGTCTGCGTCCACTGTCATCGGGGCTCCTTGGGCGGCCATGCCTGCGTCTCATGATCGGGATGCTGGAAGGAGACGAGTTCGAGCACGAAGGGGGCGGCTTGCGCATCCTCCTCCGTCCGGTGCCTCGGCAGTTCGTGCAGATGATCGACGAAGCCGATCTTGCCCTCGATGCCGAATTGCACCACCGGCGGGAGCGCCGAAGGATCGTCGAAGGCGCCCGCGGCAATCGCAACCCCGTCAGGCGCCTCGTAGGAAAGCGGCGTCCCGCAATCGCCGCAGAAGCCGCGCTCGACGAAATTGGAAGAGCGGAACTTTTTCCGCTCTCCGCGCGTCCACGCAAAATCGGCGCCGCGCACCGACACCAGCGGCGCATAATAAGCCCCGAACGCCTTCTGGCACATGCGGCAATGACAGATCGACGAATCCTTGAGTTCGCCGCTGACGCGAAAGCGCACCGCACCGCACTGGCAGCCGCCGGTATAGGTGGTCATGGACAATCCCTCCGCAACAATGTGGGGAGGGGTTGGGGAGGGGCCTTATCCCCAGACACCACTCTCACCGCTTGACCTCCCACGTCGTCACCCGCTCGCCGGTCGCCGTATCCCTGCCGTCCTTCAGCTGGATGCCTTTCGCGGTCAGCTCGTCGCGGATCTTGTCGGCCTCAGCAAAATTCTTCGCCTTCAGCATTTCCAAACGCATGGCGACCAGCGCATCGACTGCCGCTGCGACGGCCGCGTCGATTTCTGCTTTCCTCGGCAGCAGCCCGAGGAGGGCAGCGGTTGCCGCGAAGGCGGCGCCGGCGGCGGGATCCGTATGGGCAGCTTGCGCCAAGGCATGCAATGCCTGCACCGCCGCCACCGTGTTGAGGTCGTCGGCCAGCGCGTTGAGCACGGTTTCATCGGGCGCTGCATCGCCGGCTTCGGTCGCCGGCCATTTGGCGAGCAGACGTTCGGCCTCTTCCAGTCGCTTGATCGAAAAGTCGATCGGCTCGCGATAATGCGTCATCAGCATGGCAAGGCGCAGCACCTGGCCCGGCCATTTGCGGCCGCCGAAGGTTTCCGTGTGCAGCAACTCGTGGATGGTGACGAAATTGCCTTCGGATTTCGACATCTTGCGGCCTTCGACCTGCAGGAAGCCGTTATGCATCCAGACATTCGCCATCACCTCGGTGCCGTGGGCGCAACGCGACTGGGCGATCTCGTTTTCATGATGCGGGAAGATCAGGTCCAGCCCGCCGCCATGAATGTCGAAGACATCGCCGAGATAGCGCTTGCTCATCGCCGAGCACTCGATGTGCCAGCCAGGCCGGCCGCGGCCCCACGGGCTCTCCCAGCCGGGCTCGTTGTGGCTCGACAGCTTCCAGAGCACGAAATCGCCCGGGTTCTTCTTGTGCGCGTCGACGGCGATGCGGGCGCCGGCCTGCTGCTCGTCGAGCGGGCGCTTCGAAAGTTGGCCGTAATCCGCCATGGACTTGGTGTCGAACAGCACTTCGCCGGCTGCGACATAGGCATGGCCATTGCCGATCAGCTTCTCGATGATCTCGATCATCTCAGCGATATTGTCGGTCGCCCGCGGCTCGAAGGTCGGCTCCAGGCAGCCGAGTTCGGCGACATCGGCGTGAAATTGCGTCTCGGTCTTTTCGGTGACCGCGCGGATCGCTTCATTCAGCGGCAGGCCCGGATGATCCCGGAGCGCCCGCGCATTGATCTTGTCATCGACGTCGGTGATGTTGCGGGCATAGGTGACGTGGCCTTCGCCATAGACATGGCGCAGCAGCCCGAACAGCACGTCGAAGACGATGACCGGCCGGGCATTGCCGATATGAGCGAAATCATAGACGGTCGGGCCGCAGACATACATGCGGACATTGTTGGGATCGATCGGCGAAAGAACCGATTCTTCCCGTGTCAGCGTGTTGTACAGCCTCAGTTCCGGCATGCCGCCCATTCCACTCTCCCATCAGTACAATCAGAAATATCGCGACCGGCGGGCCGGGGCGTTTCGCATCTTGACTATTTGGGAGACGAAAACGGCCGGGCCAGCGCTTGCGCTAGCGAATAATCTTTCCGCAGATAATGCAGATAACCGTTTTCATGCCGCGTTTTATGGCGTGGGAATGACGTTTGGTCAAGAGGGGCGAGGAACGATCCCGGCAGCAACTGAAGCGGCGCATCCGGTGAATCGATTGCAAGGCCGAAGGTCCGCGAAGACAAACAGCGCGTCTTCAGATTCGTCTGCCATTTTCGCGGCGCAAATCTTCTATAGCCAGCTGAAACCTGCTGAAAATATGGGAGAAATGTGTGAGGAGCGTGGTTCGGTGGACAATCGGAGCGACCGCAATTGTGGTGGTCGCATCCGCTGCATATCTGGCGTACGATTTCGGAATGCTTCGCTTCAACAATCCGTCCTTGAGCCGCTATCCGATCCAGGGCATCGATGTCAGCCATCACCAGGGTGACATTGATTGGAAGATGGTGGCCGCGCAGCCCAACGTCCGTTTCGCGATCATGAAGGCGACCGAAGGCGGAGATCACAAGGATTCCAGGTTCGCCGACAACTGGCGGCGCGCCGGCGATGCAGGACTGGTCAGGGGCGCTTATCATTTCTTCACCTTCTGCCGCCCGGGCAAGGATCAGGCGCAGAACGTCCTCGCGACCGTGCCGAAACAGCCGGGAACCCTGCCGATCGCCGTCGATCTGGAGTTCGTCGGCAATTGCAACAAGGTCCCGACTGTCGAGGAAATGGCGACTGAGGTGAACGCCTTCTTTACCGAGCTGACAGGCACCTTTCCGGAAAAGCCGATCTTTTACGTCACGCAGGAATTCTTCGATCGCTATCTGAAAGGCAATGAATCCCGCTTCCCCGACCATTTCCTGTGGCTGCGAAGCGTGTTCCAAGAACCGACGCAGGAAGACTGCGGTGGTTGGTCGATCTGGCAATTTGCCGACAACGGCACTGTCGACGGCATTCAGGGAGCGGTGGACCTCAATGCGGTGTGCCCGTCGGAAACGGGCTTCGCACATCTGTTCCCAGCCGTTGCTGTCAAATGACGCTACTCCGGCAGGCGGTAGTCGACGAGCTTGTTTTCCCGCACGATGAACAGTTTGCCCGTGTCGGTCACACCGGGCCCCGTCAATGGCAGGATCGCCTTGGCGATCTCGGAGGGATGCGGCAGCGTCTGCGGATCTTCGCCCGGCACCGCCTGGGCGCGCATCGCCGTGCGGGTGGCGCCCGGATCGACGCTGGTGATGCGCAGCGGCGTCGATTGGCTCTCGCCGGCCCAGGTCCGAGCCAGCGCCTCGACGGCCGCCTTGGAAGCGGAGTAGGCGCCCCAGAAGGGCCGGCACTTGTGGGCGGCACCCGAGGACAGGATGACGGCGCGGCCGGCATCCGAGCGGGTCAGCAGCGGATCGACCGACCGGATCAGCCGCCATGTGGCAGTGACGTTGATGGTCATCACCTTTTCGAACACCTTCGCCTCGATATGACCGATCGGCGAAATGACGCCGAGCACGCCGGCATTGGCGACGAGGATATCGAGTTTGCCCCAGCGCTCGAAGATCGAGCCGCCGAGTGCGTCGATCGCATTCATGTCGGCCAGGTCGAAGGGGACGAGCGTCGCCGTGCCGCCGACCGCCTTGATCGCATCGTCGAGATCCTCGAGCCCGCCGACCGTGCGGGCGCAGGCGATCACATGGGCGCCGGCTTTCGCAAGCTCCAGCGCCGTGAAATAGCCGATGCCACGCGATGCACCGGTGACGAGTGCGATCTTGCCCTCAAGATTGATGTTCATCTGTTCCGGTTCCGGACTTGCTTGCGATGGCGAGGGGCGCACGAGCCCCTCGGAAGGGAAGTCAAAGCAGCGGCGGCTCAGCCGTTGCTGGCAAGCATCGAAAGCTTGTTGCCCATCGACTCGCCGTTCTTGTCGAGCAGGCGGGTCGGATAGTCACCGGTGAAGTAGTGGTCGGTGAATTGCGGCCGGGCAGGATTGCGGTCCTCGCCGCCGACGGCGCGGTAAAGCCCGTTGATCGACAGGAAGGCAAGCGAGTCCGCGCCGATATATTTGGCCATGGCGTCGACATCGGCATACTGGTTCGCCAGGAGCTTTTCGGCATCGGGCGTGTCGATGCCGTAAAAGTCGGGGAAGAAGATCATCGGGCTGGCGACGCGGAGATGGACTTCGCGCGCGCCCGCTTCACGGATCATCTGGACGATCTTGAGAGACGTCGTGCCGCGCACGATGGAATCATCGACCAGCACCACACGCTTGCCTTCGATCATCGCCCGGTTGGCCGAATGCTTCAGCTTCACCCCAAAGGCGCGGATCTGCTGGGTCGGTTCGATGAAGGTGCGGCCGACATAGTGGTTGCGGATGATGCCGTATTCGAAGGGAATGCCGCTTTCCTGTGCGAAGCCGAGAGCCGCCGGCGTGCCGCCGTCCGGCACCGGCACGACAACGTCGGCCTCGACGGGCGATTCCTTGGCGAGGTTCATGCCCATATTCTTGCGCGTCGTATAGACGTTGCGGCCGCCGACGACCGAGTCCGGCCGGGCGAAATAGACATATTCGAACAGGCAGAGCCGTTCCGGCTGCCGCTTGCCGGGCTTGCGGGCATCGATGCTGATCGAGCCGTCGGGCTGGATTTCGCAGATGACGACCTCGCCATTTTCCACGTCGCGGATGAACTTGGCGCCGATGATGTCGAGCGCGCAGGTTTCCGAGCAGAAGATCGGCTTGCCGTCGAGTTCGCCCATCACCAGGGGGCGGATGCCGGTCGGGTCACGCGCGGCAATCAGCTTAGTGCGCGTCATCGCGAGCATCGAATAGCCGCCTTCCATCTGGCGAATGGCGTCGATGAAGCGGTCGGACGTGGAAGCGTGGCGGGAGCGGGCGATGAGATGGAGCACCACTTCGGTATCGGACGTCGACTGACAGATGGCGCCGGTCGCGATAATCTGGCGGCGCAGCGTCAGGCCGTTGGTGAAATTACCGTTATGGGCAATGGCGATCCCGCCTTCCTCAAGTTCGGCAAACAGCGGCTGCACGTTGCGCATGGCGACTTCGCCTGTCGTCGAGTAGCGGGTATGACCGATCGACATGCTGCCGGGCAGGCGGGCGAGCGTCATCGGATTGGTATAGTGGTCGCCGACCAGGCCCATATGGCGCTCCTGATAGAAGCGCTTGCCGTCGAACGAGACGATGCCGGCTGCTTCCTGTCCGCGATGCTGAAGCGCATGCAGACCAAGAGCCGTCAGTGCCGCGGCATCGGGATGTCCCAAAATTCCGAAAACCCCGCATTCCTCATGCAGCGTATCTCCGTCGAGCGGATCGTCGGTCGGGAAGGAATGGGACTGGTTCATTTCTGCGGGCCTCTGCTCTCACAAGAATGGATCGGCATTTCCAGAAATAACTGAAGCCCGGCAGAGCTGGAATGCCCGGCCGGACCCCTTATTTGACATCCCGCTCAAATGGCAATTGCCGGAGGGCGGGTCAAGCTCTTGAACACTGTGTCAATTCGCTGGCTGCTGTGCAGGCGCGGTCGGTGCGTCTTCTGCCGGTGCCTGGTCGCCCGTCGGCGGATTGGTGCCTTCGGCGCCCTGTGCCGGCGGCTGAAGCTTATCACGGATGCTCGCCGGTATCATCTGGGCAAATTGCTCCGGCAGAACCGATTTCAGCTTCACGACCATCGAATCCAGGAAGGGTTTCGATTTTGCTTGGTTGACCCAGGCCGGGCGGTGGTCGACATCGACCAGCCAGTTCCAGAAGGCGACGGCGACGACCAGCAGCAGCACGCCGCGCGCTGCCCCGAACAGGAAACCGAGCGTGCGGTCGAGCGCGCCGACGCGGCTGTCGATGATGAAATCGGCAATCTTCATCGTGATGAAAGAAATGACGATGAGCGCGATCAGGAAGACGACCGCTGCCGAACCGACGATCGCGATGCGGTCGTCATCGGTATATTTCTTCGCGTAGGGCAACAGGTACGGATAGAGGTAATAGGCCGCCGCCGCCGATCCGCCCCAGCTCGCGATTGAGAGGATCTCGCGCGAAAAGCCGCGGACCATCGCCAGCACGGCGGAGAAGAGCACGACGCCGATGACAATACCGTCGAAAATCGTAATGGGCATGTAAATTCAACTCCAGGACTGCCGCTTGGCGGCCGCGTCGTGCCTTATCGTGTGCCTCCTATATCATTACCAATCTTGGCAATGAAAGGATCAAACCTCGTCTTCCACACGCAGCGCTCCCTTCGAGCCGGCGATGCGCGCCACCAGATCCGGCAGGCTTTCGACCTCGCTCCACCGCCCGCCGGAGCCCTTCGGCAGTTCGGCGGAGGCGGATGGAAGCAGTGCTGCGGAAAAGCCCAGCTTCTCGGCTTCCTTGAGGCGCTGGGCGGTGTGCGCAACCGGCCGGATGGCGCCCGACAGGCTGACTTCGCCGAAATAGACGCAATCGGCGGGAAGGGCAATACCGGCAAGCGAGGAAACCAGCGCCGAGGCGACGGCGAGATCGGCCGCCGGTTCGGTGATGCGGTAACCGCCGGCAACATTGAGGTAGACGTCATGCTGGCCGAGCCTGACGCCGCAATGGGCTTCCAGCACCGCGAGGATCATCGACAGCCGGGCCGAATCCCAGCCGACCACGGCGCGCCGTGGTGTGCCGAGCGAGGTCGGCGCCACCAGCGCCTGCACCTCGACGAGAATGGGACGCGTGCCCTCCATGCCGGCAAAGACAGCGGCGCCCGGCGATTTTTCGTTGCGTTCGCCGAGGAAGAGTTCCGAGGGATTGGCGACTTCGCGCAGCCCCTTGTCGGACATTTCGAAAACGCCGATCTCGTCGGTCGGGCCGAAGCGGTTCTTGACCGTGCGCAGGATACGGTAGTGATGGCCGCGATCGCCCTCGAAATAGAGCACGGCGTCGACCATGTGCTCGACGACGCGCGGGCCGGCGATCTGCCCGTCCTTGGTGACATGCCCGACCAGCACCATGGCGGCGCCGGTCTGCTTGGCGAAACGGATCATCGCCTGCACGCCGGTGCGCACCTGCGTCACCGTTCCCGGCGCGGATTCGGCCAGTTCGCTCCACAGCGTCTGGATGGAATCGATAATGACGAGATCCGGCCGCTTGCCCTCGGCAAGTGTCGCCAGAATATCCTCGACATTGGTTTCGGCCGCCAGCATCACGTCGGTATCGGCCGCCGCAAGGCGCTGTGCCCGCAGCCGGACCTGCGCCACAGCTTCTTCGCCGGAGACGTAGATGATCTTGTGGCCACGCCGCGCAAGAGCGGCGGCCGCCTGCATCAGCAGCGTCGATTTGCCGATACCGGGATCGCCGCCGATCAGCACCGCCGACCCGCGCACGAAGCCGCCGCCAAGCGCCCGGTCGAGTTCCGACATGGCGGTATGGATGCGCGGCGCCTCCTCGATTTCACCGGACAGCGCCGTCAGCGCCACCGGCCGGCCCTTCTTCGGCGTCTTGCCGGGGCCGGAGCCGATCCCGCCCATCGGGTCCTCTTCGACGATGGTGTTCCACTCGCCGCAGTTCTCGCATTTGCCGGCCCAGCGGTTGTGGATCGTGCCGCAACTCTGGCAAATGAATTGTGTCCTGGCCTTCGCCATCAATCACTCTTTCAGTCCGGGTTCCCGAGTGAGGCAGTCGCGCCGCTTCATCGAATCATTGTCGTGCTTGAGATAATGGCTATCGCGACGGATCAAAACTAATGATTTTCCCATCAGTGCCTCCCGTGCCTATGCTTTGCCTCTGCTCATTCTGAACGGTGGAAGATGTTCGATTATTCGTTTGCGCACTGGTTTGCATTTTTCTCGGCGGCGGTCCTGCTCAACCTGTCACCCGGCCCCGACATCGCCTTCATCCTCGGTCACACGATGAAAAGCGGAAAACGTGCCGGTTTTTCCGCGCTGTTCGGCGTCTGGTCCGGCGCCTGCCTGCATGTTCTGATGGCAGCGCTCGGCCTTTCCGCCGTGCTCGCCGCTTCGGCCGTCGCCTTCTCCGCGGTCAAATGGATCGGCGCCGCCTATCTCGTCTGGCTGGGCATCCAGGCTTTGCGCGCCGGCGGCGGCAATGGTCTGATAAAGACTGCCGGTGAAAAAATGCCGGCAGCAAGGATCTACCGACAGGGCATTCTGGTTTCATTGCTCAATCCGAAAGTGGCGATTTTCTTCCTGGCCTTCCTGCCGCAATTCGTCGTTGAAGGGGCAGGGCCGGCATGGGCCCAGCTCATGCTGCATGGCGGGCTGATCATCGTCGTCGCTGCCTTCATCGAGCCGCCGCTCGTCCTCCTCGGAGGGCGCCTTGCCGATGCGCTCAGGCATAATCAAAAAATTGGGTTATGGCTCGATCGCGGCCTCGGCGCGCTTTTCCTGGCGCTCGGCGTCCGCCTTGCGCTCAGCAGCCGCTGACGGGTAGGTTATTCCTCGTCGGCGACATAGCGCCGCTCGTGGCGGAGCCCCATGCTGGTCAGGATCTCGTATCCGATCGTGCCTGCCGCCCGCGCCACATCGTCCAGGGGCATGTTCTTTCCGAACAGCTCGACATAATCCCCGGCGCGCACGGCGTTGTCAGGTAGATCCGTCACATCGAAGATCGTCAGGTCCATGGTAATCCTGCCCGCGACCGGCACCTTCTGTCCGGCGATGAAGCCTTGCCCACCCTGCGGTACGGTCTGGCGCAGCGGCACGCCGCCGCTCGACAGGCTGCGCATGTAGCCGTCGGCATAACCGGCCGAAGCGATCGCCAGCCGGCTTCTGCGGCCAAGCTGCAGCGCCCGCCCGTAGCTGACGGTCTCGCCGGCCTCGACGCTGCGCACCTGGATGATGCGGGCCTCGGCGGTTGCCACCGGCCGCATCGGATTGGCCATGCCGCAGACCGCCTCGCCGCCATAAAGCGCGATGCCGGGACGGGTCAGGTCGAAGTGATAATCCTCGCCGAGGAAAATGCCGGCCGAGGCGGCAAGGCTTGAATCGATGCCTTCATAGGCGGCGCTAACCCTGTGGAATGATTCGAGTTGCTGCCGGTTCATCGCATGGCTGGGATCGTCGGCGCAGGCGAGATGGCTCATGACGAGCACCGGCGCGAAGCTCGCCGGCCGTGAGACGTCGTCGGCGAGCGCGATCGCGTCGTCCATGTGCAATCCCAGCCGATTGAAGCCGGTATCGACATGCAGCGCGCAGGGGTAGTCGCCATAATCGGCAAGTACCGCCATCCAGAAGGCGAGCTGCTCGTCAGAAGAAATCACCGGCACCAGATCGTTGTCGAAGAAGCGCCGCTCGGTGCCCGGCCATATGCCCGAGAGCACGAAAATGCGCGCCTCGGGCGCATAGAGGCGAAGCGTCACACCCTCGTCGACGGTCGCGACGAAGAAGTCCCGGGCGCCTGCCATGTAGAGCGCCTCGCCGGCATCCTCGATACCCATGCCGTAGGCATCCGCCTTGACGACCGCCGAGGCGCGCGCCGCACCGGAGCGGCGCGCCATGTCGCGCCAGTTCTCCGTCAAGGCCGTCAGGTCGACGGTCAGTCGCAGGCCTGCCGAGGCAAAATTATCGTCTTCGGGGGCGTCGAGAAAATCGCTCATGATCCACATCGAAAAGAGGCCGGAGAAGGATTCTCCGGCCAGTTTAAAGGTCGATTTTGTCAATGGAAAGCCCGGCGCTGCAGCATCGCTGCGCGATCAGTGCTCTTCATATTGGGTGAAGGACGGATCGGCGAGATCGGCAAAGCGGGTGAATTCCGCCTGGAAGGCGAGCTTCACCGTGCCGGTCGGCCCGTGGCGCTGCTTGGCGATGATGACGTCGGCGGTACCCTTCACCTTGTCGAACAGCGCTTCCCATTCCGGATATTTCGGATCGTGGATGTCGCGCGGTTCCGAATTCTTGACGTAGTATTCCTCGCGGAACACGAAGAGCACAACGTCGGCGTCCTGCTCGATCGAGCCGGATTCGCGAAGGTCGGAGAGCTGCGGCCGCTTGTCGTCGCGGCTTTCGACCTGACGCGAGAGCTGCGACAAAGCGATGATCGGAACGTTGAGTTCCTTGCCCAGCGCCTTCAGGCCGGTGGTGATCTGGGTGATTTCCTGCACGCGGTTGTCGCTGGATTTGCCCGAGCCGGTCATCAGCTGAATGTAGTCGACCACAAGCACGTCGAGGCCGCGCTGGCGCTTGAGACGGCGCGCGCGCGCCGAAAGCTGGGCAATCGAGATACCACCGGTCTGGTCGATATAAAGCGGCACCTTCTGCATCATCATCGAGCAGGCGACGAGCTTTTCGAAATCGGCATCGTTGATGTCGCCGCGGCGGATCTTCGAGGAGGAGACTTCCGTCTGCTCGGAGATGATACGGGTGGCAAGCTGTTCCGACGACATTTCCAGCGAATAGAAACCGACGACGCCGCCGTTCTTCGCCTTCGTGCTGCCGTCCGACTGGACTTCGCCTTCGTAGGCGGCGGCGATATTGTAGGCGATATTGGTCGCAAGCGAGGTTTTGCCCATGCCGGGACGTCCGGCAAGCACGATCAAGTCCGAACGCTGCAGGCCGCCCATCTTGGAATCCAGCGAATGGATGCCGGTGGAAATGCCGGAAAGCCCGCCGTCGCGTTCCTTGGCGACGGCCGCCATGTCGATCGCCAGCGCAACCGCATCATTGAAGGCCTGGAAGCCGCCGTCGTAGCGGCCGTTTTCCGCCAGTTCGAAGAGGCGGCGTTCGGTATCCTCGATCTGCGACTGCGGCGGCATGTCGAGCGGCGCGTCGTAGGCGATGTTGACGACATCTTCGCCGATGGTGATCAGCGCCCGGCGCAGCGCCAGATCGTAGATCGCCCGGCCGTAATCCTCGGCATTGATGACGGTGACGGCATTGCTGACGAGGCTCGCCAGATATTGCGAAACCGTCATGTCGCCGACCTTCTCGTCGGCCTTCAGGAAGGTCTTGATCGTCACCGGATTGGCGATTTTGCCCATGCGGATGATATCGCCGGCAACCTCGAAGATCTTCCTGTGCAGCGGTTCATAGAGATGAATCGGCTTCAGGAAGTCCGACACCCGGTAATAGGCGTCGTTGTTCATCAGGATAGCACCCAGAAGCGCCTGCTCGGCTTCGATATTGTTGGGTGCTTCGCGATAATGCTGCTCCGAGGGAGCAACGGCTGCAATCTTTCGAGCGGCGTCGTTCATCATCATCCGTTCTGTCTTTTTCCAGCTCCGGATTTGCAATTCCGGACGCGAAAATCAAGAGGCTGCGAGGGGAGCGGGGGCTCGCTTCGCTTAAATCCTGAACGCTGTGCACGTTGTTCGACTTCTCCACAGTCCTGGGCGACGCAAAGGAGAAATACCGGCAGTGTCACCCGCACGACACGGTATGGCGCCGACTCAGCCCATCCGTTTCGGAGAACTCTATTTTAGCGCGATGCGATAAGGCTCGCAGCAAAAACATCCGAAACATCCCCAACGAAAAAGCCCGGCGCTGTGGCCGGGCTTCCTGTCGTGGATTGCTCCGACGATATTATGCTTCGTCTTCGTCGACGCCGTCGGCTTCCGGATCGAAGAAATCTTCAGGACGCAGAGCGTCTTCGTCGACGCCGTAGATGGCGTCGACCGAGGTGAGTTCTTCGCCCTTGGACTGGCGCTCTGCCTCTTCGGCAGAACGGGCAACGTTCAGCTGGACGTGGATTTCGACTTCGGCATGCAGCTGCAGCTCGACCTTGTGCAGGCCGATCGCCTTGATCGGCGTGTTGAGGTGAACCTGATTGCGCCCGATGTTAAAGCCTTCGGCGGCGAGAATATCGACGACGTCACGGGCAGCGACCGAACCATAGAGCTGGCCGGTTTCGCCGGCCGAACGCACGACGATGAAGGACTTGCCGTCGAGAACGTCGGCAACCTTCTGGGCTTCCGACTTGCGCTCGAGGTTGCGGGCTTCGAGCGTCGAACGCTCGGCTTCGAAGCGGGTCTTGTTGGCGGCGTTGGCGCGCAGCGCCTTGCCGAGCGGCAGCAGGTAGTTACGGGCAAAGCCGTCGCGAACCTTTACGGTTTCGCCCATCTGGCCGAGCTTGGAGATGCGTTCGAGAAGGATGACTTGCATTTTCTTTTGCCTTTCTTGTGTCTCAAATTTTCGTGTCGGATTGTTTGGGGGCATCAGCATCTTTCGTCGGGGTCAGCGCGATCGCCTTGCGCGTATCGCTGAGACCGAGGACGAGGATGAGGAGAGCTGGCAGCAGCATGAGCATCGAAGCCAGGTAGCTAAGGATGAGGGCCGGGATGCGCCAGTCCTTGCCGCGCGTGCGGAAATGCAGCGAGGCGAAACCGGAAAGCACGAAGCCGGCGCCGAAGGTGCCGATCACCGTCGCGCCGACCAGCGCCGGAACGCCGCCGAAGAAGCAGGCGGCAAGCCCGGCGAGGAAGATGAAGATCGAGTTGCGGTTCATGCGCAGCGACGAGGGAATGTCCTCGCGCGGGCGAAGGCCGCGACCTGACGCTGCGACGATGCGCACGGCGAAATAATAGGCGGCAAACAGCATGCTGACCCACATGCCGCCCTGCAAAGCCGGCAGCATCAGCAGGATCAGCGACTTGGTCTGCGCGGTGGCTGCCGGATCGGGCATGAATTCCGGCTGCTGCTGCTTGACCGAGGTGATCAGCAGATCGACGATCGGATCGGTGATCTCCGGCCCATAGCCGATCATCACGCCGATGACGATGACGGCGATCGTCACCAGGCCGCAGAGATGCAGCAGAATATCGGAGAGCGGATACCAGGCAAGCAGGTGGTCAGGGCCGCCGAGTTCGGAGGCGGGGCGAGCGAGATTGGCGAGGTGGCTGAGCCAGCCGGCCGGCAAGAGCGTCACCAGCGTCATGATCAGCGCAAAGGAAGGCGAGATGAAGATCGCGCCGAGCGCCGCTGCAGTGGCAACGGCCGAGATCGCCGCGGCATTGCCCCAGCCGAGCCCGACGATCAGGATCGGCAGCGCCGAGGCCGTGTAGAGGAGCGCGCTGAAAAACGACGGCTGCACGCTCGCGCCCAGCACCAGCAGGGCGGCGGTCAATCCGGCGAGTGCGCCGATCAGCAGCGTTTTAAGATCCGGTCGTTTCAAGGTCGCTGTCCTGCTTCATCAAGCAGTTAGAGGATGTTGCTGAATCGAATTCAGAAACGTCTCAACATGGGTTTTAAGAGTTCCGATCCGCGCCCATCGCAGAAGGGAGGCAACCCCCAGATCAGGAATCCGGGGGTCACATATTCTATTAGGCTACGACGTAGGGCAGCAGGCCGAGGAAACGGGCGCGCTTGATCGCCTGGGCGAGTTCGCGCTGCTTCTTCTGGGAAACAGCCGTGATGCGCGACGGAACGATCTTGCCGCGCTCGGAAATGTAGCGCTGCAGCAGACGTACGTCCTTGTAGTCGATCCGCGGCGCGTTGGCGCCGGAGAACGGGCAGGTCTTGCGGCGGCGATGGAACGGGCGGCGGACCGGAGCGGAGGAAGTTTCAGACATATCTCGGATCTCCCTTATACACGGTCTTCGCGCGGACGGCGCGGACGGTCGTCGAAGCCACCTTCACGCGGCGGACGCGGGCCGCGGTCACGATCGCCGAAGCCGCCTTCACGCGGGCCACGGCCGCCTTCGCGCGGACGGTCGTCGCGGTCGCGCTTCTGCGTCATGGCAGACGGCCCTTCTTCATGCTTCTCGACGGCGATCGTCATGTAGCGAAGAACGTCTTCGCTGATGCGCATCTGACGTTCCATTTCCTGGACGGCAGCAGCCGGTGCATCGATGTCCATCAGGGCGTAGTGCGCCTTGCGGTTCTTCTTGATGCGATAGGTAAGGGACTTGAGGCCCCAGTTCTCGATACGCCCGACTTTACCGCCGTTAGCTTCGATCACACCCTTGTACTGTTCTACGAGGGCATCGACCTGCTGAGCGGAAATATCCTGCCGGGCAAGGAATACATGTTCATAAAGAGCCATGACAGCTTTGCCTTTCTTGCGTTTGGTTCAACCCGATATTCGGCGGCTAAGCCTCAACGACTGCTCCTGATTGGGCGGACCCAGGCAAGAAAGCGTTTCCGAGACGGTCGAGAGCGGAGACACGGGAGGCTGGAACGCTTCCGTTCCGAACGATTTCCAACAGGAAACCGGCCCTCCGTTCAGCCACCAGCCAGAAGACCGGGTTAACGAACAGGGCGGCTTATACGGATTTTTCGGGCAAACGCAAGCTCAATCGGACACTCGAGCCCGACGCAGACCAATCGGTAGCGTCTGGCTATTGCATAATTCCTTAAATCGAAATCAAGGAATATAATCAGAGCGGCAGCGGATACTGCCGATGCACCTTGGCGATCTCCGCCAGCACGTCGTTAGAAAGCGTCAGCTCGGCCGCGCCGATATCGACTTTCAGCTGCTCCATCGAGGTTGCGCCGATGATGGCCGAGGCCATGAAGGGCCTCGACAGGCAGAAGGCGATCGCCATGGCCGTTGGGTCGAGGCCGTAACTGGCCGCGATCGCCAGATAGGCTTTGGTCGCCGGCTCCTGCAGCGGCTGCAGGCGGCCGCCGATATCGTGGTTGATCGAGCCGCGCGAACCTTTCGGCCTGAGGCCATCGACATATTTACCGGACAGGATGCCGCCGGCGAGCGGCGAATAGGCGAGCAGCCCGACATCCTCATGGTGCGAGAGTTCGGCGAGATCGAGGTCGAAATGGCGGTAGAGCAGATTGTATTCGTTCTGGACGCTGGCGACGCGCGGCAGGCTCTTCTGTTCTGACAGTGTCAGGTATTTCTGGATGCCCCAGGTGGTTTCGTTGGAAAGGCCGATCGCCCGGATCTTGCCTTCCTTCACCAGTGCGCCGAGGGTTTCCAGGATGTCGAGCATATTGGCGACGGTCTGGTCGCGATCCTGGTTGAAGGGATTGTAGCTCCAGTTCTGGCGGAAATGGAAATGACCGCGGTTCGGCCAGTGGATCTGGTAGAGGTCGACGTAATCCGTCTTCAGCCGCGTCAGGCTGGCCTCGAGCGCCAGCCGTATATTCCTGGCATCCGCACCTTCGCCGCCGCGCAGATAATCGCGGCCGCGGCCGGCGACCTTGGTGGCGAGCACGATATCTCCTCGCTTGCCTGATTTGCCGAACCAGCTGCCGATATAGTCTTCGGTCCGGCCCTGTGTTTCCGGCGAAACGGGCGTGGTTGGGTAGAGTTCGGCGGTATCGAAGAAATTGACGCCCTTTTCGACGGCGTAATCCATCTGCGCGTGAGCGTCGGTTTCGCTGTTCTGCGAACCCCAGGTCATGGTGCCAAGGCAAATCTCTGAAACGGAAATGCCGGTGCGGCCTAGTGAATTGTACTGCATGGGAAAACCTTGGGAGAGAGGTGAAGCCTTAGGGAGGGTCCGCGCAAATCTAGGCTCGATTTGGCGGAGCGCAAGAGCAAAAACCTGGCTTTTGCGCCGGGGAGAAAGGCTTTGCGGAGAATGAGCCGCCACTTGACTCTGCCCGAAAGAATGTCAATTGGAGGCAAAACAGCCTCATGGGGCGCAATCAGGGGCATCAGCCAGGGACACGAGAATGACCATTGCTTTCACTTTTCCCGGTCAGGGCAGTCAGGCCGTCGGCATGGGCAAGGATCTCGCCGAGAATTTCGCCGAAGCCCGCGTCGTTTTCGAAGAGGTCGATGCGGCGCTCGGTGAAAAGCTTTCGGACGTCATGTTCAGCGGTCCCGAGGATACGTTAACCCTGACGGCGAACGCCCAGCCGGCGCTGATGGCTGTCTCGATCGCCGTCGTCCGCGTCCTGGAGGCCAAAGGGCTGGATCTGAAGTCCAAGGTCGCCTACGTCGCCGGTCACTCGCTCGGCGAATATTCGGCACTTTGCGCCGCCGGAACCTTTTCGCTCGCCGACACCGCGCGGCTGTTGCGCATCCGCGGCAATGCCATGCAGGCGGCCGTCCCTGTCGGTGCCGGTGCTATGGCCGCGATCATCGGCCTCGAACATGCCGACGTCGTCGCCGTCTGCGAGGCAGCGGCCGTCCTCGGCGCCTGCCAGATCGCCAACGACAATGGCGGCGGCCAGATCGTCATCTCGGGTGAGAAGACAGCTGTCGAAAAGGCCGCCGGCCTGGCGACCGACAAGGGCGCCAAGCGCGCCATTCTGCTGCCGGTCTCCGCTCCGTTCCATTCGACACTGATGGCGCCCGCCGCCGAGGCCATGCGCGAAGCGCTGGCAACGGTCGCCAAGGCCGATCCCGTCGTGCCCCTCATTGCCAATGTCCGTGCCGCGCCCGTGACCAGCGCCGATGAGATCGCCGGCCTCCTAGTCGATCAGGTGACCGGTCAGGTGCGCTGGCGCGAGACGGTGGAATGGTTCGCCGGCAATGGCGTGACGACGCTTTATGAACTCGGCTCCGGCAAGGTGCTGACCGGCCTTGCCCGCCGCATCGACAAGACGATCAACGGCATCTCCGTCAACGGTCCGGCGGATATCGACGCGGCCGTCGCCGCCCTCATGGCCTGATTGGTATTTCCAGATATCCAAAGATCCAGATATCCAAAGATAAGGAACGTTTCCATGCTCGATCTTTCCGGCCGCAAGGCTCTCGTCACCGGCGCATCGGGCGGTATCGGCGAGGAAATCGCCCGCCTTCTTCATAAGCAGGGCGCTATCGTCGGTCTGCACGGCACCCGCGTCGAGAAGCTGGAAGCGCTGGCCGCCGAACTCGGCGAGCGCGTAAAGATCTTCCCGGCAAACCTTTCCGACCGCGATGAGGTCAAGGCGCTTGGCCAGAAGGCCGAGGCCGAACTCGAAGGCGTCGATATCCTCGTCAACAATGCCGGCATCACCAAGGACGGCCTGTTCGTTCGCATGAGCGACGAGGATTGGGATGCCGTTCTTGAAGTGAACCTGACGTCGACCTTCCGGCTGACGCGCGAATTGACGCATCCGATGATGCGTCGCCGCTATGGCCGCATCATCAACATCACCTCCATCGTCGGCGTCACCGGCAATGCGGGCCAGACCAATTACTGCGCCTCCAAGGCCGGCATGATCGGCTTCACCAAGTCGCTGGCCCAGGAGATCGCCACCCGCAACGTGACGGTCAACTGCGTGGCGCCAGGCTTCATCGAAAGCGCCATGACCGGCAAGCTGAACGACAAGCAGAAGGAAGCGATTATGGGAGCGATCCCGATGAAGCGCATGGGCACGGGCGGTGAGGTTGCTTCGGCGGTCGCTTATCTTGCGTCCTCCGAGGCTGCCTATATGACGGGCCAGACGCTGCACGTAAACGGCGGCATGGCGATGATCTGAAACGACAAACCGCTGGCATGGGGATATTTCCGCCAATAGCATGTTGAGCAATCACGAACCGTTGATTTTCTCGCTTTGCGGCAGACATAAAGCATGTTAAGCGGGCCATGACTGTCAACAGTCGTCCCGAGAAAGCAGACGGACCGGCCGGCTTTTTGCAAGCCTGGACATCTCTGAAGCCGGGTAAAAGAGTTTGCCGAGGATGTCTGAAAACATCGCAGGCTGAAACAGGGTAGGGGTGCCGCAACGGCATTCCGATCAGGACATAAGGTCGAGGAAACCGACATGAGCGATATCGCAGAACGCGTAAAGAAAATTGTTATTGATCATCTTGGCGTCGATGCCGACAAGGTCGTCGAGAGCGCCAGCTTTATCGACGATCTGGGCGCCGACTCGCTCGACACGGTCGAACTTGTCATGGCTTTCGAAGAAGAATTCGGCGTTGAAATTCCTGACGACGCCGCCGACTCGATCCTGACGGTCGGCGATGCCGTGAAGTTTATCGAGAAGGCCCAGGCCTGATCCTGTAATTTTAAGAAAGGGCGGGCCTGGAGTCCGCCCTTTTCTTTTCGGCATATTTCTCCATAGAACATAAGAGACGGGGGAAAGCACGCGATGAGACGTGTCGTCATAACGGGTACCGGCATGGTATCACCCTTAGGATGCGGAACCGAGGTGACGTGGTCCCGGCTGCTTGCCGGTCAGAACGGCGCCCGCCTGGTCACCGAATTCGAGGTCGACGACCTTCCCGCCAAGATCGCCTGCCGCATTCCCGTCGGCGACGGCACCGACGGCACCTTCAATGTCGATCAGTGGATGGAGCCCAAAGAGCAGCGCAAGGTCGATCCCTTCATCATCTACGGCATGGCTGCCGCCGACATGGCGCTTGCCGATGCCGGCTGGCATCCCGAGACCGATGAGGACCAGATCGCCACCGGCGTGCTGATCGGCTCCGGCATCGGCGGCATCGAAGGCATCGTCGAGGCAGGGTACACACTGCGCGACAAGGGCCCCCGCCGCATCTCCCCCTTCTTCATTCCCGGCCGCCTGATCAACCTCGTCTCCGGCCAGGTTTCGATCCGCCACAAGCTGCGCGGACCCAATCATTCGGTCGTCACCGCCTGCTCGACAGGCGCGCATGCGATCGGCGATGCCGCGCGGCTGATTGCACTCGGCGATGCCGACGTCATGGTCGCCGGCGGCACAGAATCCCCGGTCAGCCGCATTTCGCTCGCCGGCTTTGCCGCCTGCAAGGCGCTGTCGACTCAGCACAACGACGATCCGCAGAAGGCCTCGCGCCCCTATGACCGCGACCGCGACGGCTTCGTCATGGGCGAGGGCGCCGGCATCGTCGTGCTCGAAGAGCTTGAACACGCCAAGGCGCGCGGCGCCAAGATCTATGCCGAAATCGTCGGCTACGGCCTGTCGGGCGACGCCTATCACATCACCGCTCCGTCCGAAGACGGCGAGGGCGCCGGCCGCTGCATGGCGATGGCGCTGAAGCGCGCCGGGCTGACGGCGGCCGATATCGACTACATCAACGCCCACGGCACCTCGACCATGGCCGACACGATCGAACTCGGCGCCGTCGAGCGGCTGGTCGGCAATGCGGCGCCGAAGATCTCCATGTCTTCGACAAAATCGGCAACCGGGCACCTTCTCGGTGCTGCCGGCGCGATCGAGGCGATTTTCACCACGCTTGCCATCCGCGATAATACCGCGCCGCCGACGCTCAATCTCGACAATCCCGAACGCGAGACGGCGATCGATCTTGTTCCGCACAAGGCACGTGAGCGAGAAATCAATGTGGCGCTATCCAACTCGTTCGGATTTGGCGGCACGAACGCGTCGCTCGTCCTGCGCCGTTACGCGCAATAACGGTCCTGTCCGCGCGGTGTAATGGGTGTCTCTTGCGCCGCAACCGTCCTCTGCGTTGCGTAGCGGGGCGCGCGAGCATAATGAGCGGAAGCGCCGTTGAACGGCGGCAGAACCTGCTTTTGCCGCATTGCTTCGCGAAATAGCGAAGTGAGGGTCAAGTTTTAGAGGATTGCCGGTGAGCGATACGACGAACCAGAGCAACGATACCCAGGCGCAGAAGGGGCCGATCATCCCGAAGTCGCCCAGCGAAGCCCTGCGTCCGGAGCGCGTTCCGGAGCCGCCGAAACGGTCCAAGAAAGCCCGCGGCCAGGTGGTTCTTTTCCTGAACTTCATCATGACGATGGCAGTTGTGGTCTGCGTTGTCGCCATCATCGCCTTCTACTACGCCACATCGACCTATCTGAACCCCGGTCCGCTGCAGACCAATACCAATTTCATTATCCGCAATGGCGCCGGTCTGGCCGAAATTGCGACGAACCTCGAACGCAACGCGATCATCGGCGATGCCCGCATCTTCCGTTATCTCACGGCAACGCATCTTTCTGCCGGCGAGAGCCTGAAGGCCGGTGAATATGAGATCAAGGCCAGAGCCTCCATGAGCGATATCATGGAGCTTCTGAAATCGGGCAAATCCATTCTCTATTCTGTTTCCTTCCCCGAAGGCCTGACGGTCCGCCAGATGTTCAACCGCATGCTGGAGGATCGGGTGCTGGAAGGCGACCTGCCGGCCGCCCTTCCGGCCGAGGGCAGCCTTCGCCCGGATACCTACAAGTTCTCGCGCGGCACCAAGCGCTCGGAAATCATCGAGCAGATGGAGGCGGCACAGCAGAAAATCGTCGATCAGATCTGGGACAAGCGCGACTCTTCGCTGCCGCTGCGGTCCAAGGAAGAACTCGTGACGCTCGCCTCGATCGTCGAAAAGGAAACCGGCGTTGCCGACGAACGTGCCCATGTCGCCTCGGTTTTCCTGAACCGCCTCGGCAAGGGCATGCGCCTGCAGTCCGACCCTACGATCATCTACGGTCTCTTCGGCGGCGACGGCAAACCGGCCGACCGGCCGATCTACCAGTCGGACCTGAAGCGGGACACGCCATTCAACACCTATGTCATCAAGGGTCTGCCGCCGACGCCGATCGCCAATCCCGGTAAGGATGCGCTGGAAGCCGTCGCCAATCCCTGGAAGACCCAGGATCTCTACTTTGTCGCCGACGGCACCGGCGGCCATGTTTTCGCTGCTACGCTCGAGGAGCACAACGCCAACGTCAAGCACTGGCGCAAGCTCGAAGCCGACAAGGGCTCGGATCCGAGCATCGCCGTCGACGGCCAGCCGGAAGAACAGCCGGCGGATGACGGCGCGACCGTCGTGCCGCCGAAGAAAAAGAAGATTAACTGATAGTTTCTGGAGGCTCGGATGGCTTTGCAGTCCATGACCGGTTTTGCGCGGCGCGAGGGAACGAGCGGCCGCTGGCGCTGGGCATGGGAACTGCGCTCGGTCAACGGCAAGGGCCTCGATCTGCGGCTGCGCCTGCCACCCGGCCTCGAACGTATGGAGGCAGACGTCCGCCGCCTCGCCGGCGAAAGCTTCAGCCGCGGCAACCTGCAGGCATCGCTGTCCGTCACCGCCGACGAGAACCGCTTCGATGCAGTGCTGAACAAGCAAGCGCTTGCCGCCGTGCTTGCCATGCGCGAACAATTGGACGGGATAATTGATCCGGCGCCGCTGAAGCTCGATACGCTGCTTCTGGTGCGCGGCATCGTTGAATTCCGGGAAAGCGAGGATGGCGAGGAAGCGCTTGCCGCCCGTGATGCCGATATCGCAGCCGGCCTGTTGGCCGCGCTTTCAGATCTGAGAGCCATGCGAGAGCAGGAAGGGGCGGCGCTGACCCGCATTCTCCTCGACCATGTCACGACAATCGACGGTCTGACGCGCACGATCGCGGCCGATCCCTCACGCTCGCTGCAGGAGATCGCCGCACGGCTTGCCGCGCAAGTCGCCTTGTTGATGGACGGCATGGCCGCGCTCGACCGCGACAGGCTGCATGCCGAAGCCGCATTGCTGGCGACCAAGGCGGATCTGCGCGAGGAAATCGATCGTCTGAAGGCGCACGTCGCCGCAGCGCGCGATCTCCTGGTGAAAGATGGCCCTGCCGGGCGCCGGCTCGATTTCCTTGCACAGGAATTTAACCGCGAATCGAATACCATCTGCTCGAAGTCGAATGCCTCGGCGGTTACCGCCGCCGGCATCGAG
This sequence comes from Rhizobium sp. NZLR11, assembly GCF_019685115.1. Taxonomy (NCBI): domain Bacteria; kingdom Pseudomonadati; phylum Pseudomonadota; class Alphaproteobacteria; order Hyphomicrobiales; family Rhizobiaceae; genus Rhizobium; species Rhizobium sp. NZLR11. The sequence continues at coordinate 177,213 of NZ_JABDWD010000003.1, forward strand.
CTGAAAGTTGTGATCGACCAGTTCCGCGAGCAGGTCCAGAATTTGGAGTAGGACATGAAACCGGCGAAACCCTCGCCCGTCCAGATCGCCCGCCGCGGTCTGATGCTTGTCATCTCGTCGCCGTCGGGCGCCGGCAAGTCCACCATCGCGCGTACGCTGCTGGAGCAGGACAGGCAAATAGGCCTCTCCGTCAGCGTCACCACGCGCCAGCGCCGCCCGAGCGAAGTCGAGGATGTGCATTACCACTTCAAGAGTGTGCGCGAGTTCGAGCGGCTGCGCGATAGCGACGCGCTGCTCGAATGGGCCGAGGTGCACGGCAATTTCTACGGCACGCCGCGTGAGCCGGTCGAGCAGGCGATGGCAGAAGGCCGTGACATGCTCTTCGATATCGACTGGCAGGGCGCCCAGCAACTGCAGGAGAAGATGTCGGCCGACGTCGTCTCGATCTTCGTGCTGCCGCCGACCATGACCGAGCTCCAGTCGCGCCTGCACCGCCGCGCCGAGGATTCCGAGGAGGTCATTCAGACGCGCCTCGCCAACAGCCGCGCCGAGATCGCCCACTGGCGCGAATACGACTACGTCATCATAAACGACGATCTTAATGCCGCGTTCGACGCCGTCCAGTCGATCGTCAAAGCCGAACGCCTGCGCCGCGACCGCCGCCATGGCATGTTCGACTTCGTCCGCGAGCTGCTGGAAGAGACGCCGTCGCTTTAGGGGTAGATCCTGAGAAGCTTGAGCGGTCCTAGCCGCTCTGGGTAAGAAACGTCAGATGCCAGCGACGGCCACCGCTAACGTTACGGCGACGGTTTCACTGAGCCTGTTGCTATAGCTGCAGCTGCGCTTAGAGAAGCATGGACGCGCCGCGATCGAGATAGGTGTCTAGGAACTGCTCCAGACGCGGATTTCGCGGTTTCTTGAACACGTCTTGCGGCGCCCCTGTAAACAGTACCTTGCCATGGTCGAGGAAGATGATCTGCTGACCGACCGTCGCGGCGAAGCCGATCTCGTGTGAGACCACGACCATGGTCATGCCCTCGGCCGCCAGATCGCGCATGACATTCAGCACCTCGCCCGTTAGCTCCGGATCGAGCGAAGAGGTTGGTTCGTCAAACAGCATGATCTTAGGCTTGAGCGCCAATGCGCGGGCAATGGCGACACGCTGTTGCTGGCCGCCGGAAAGCTGCGAGGGATAGTGCCCGGCACGCGCTTCCAGCCCGACTTTCACAAGCTGAGCCAACGCCAGATCCTCGGCCTGTTTGCGGCTCAGCCTGTGAACCATCTTTAGTGCCTCGCTGACATTGCCGAGCGCCGTCATGTGCGGCCAAAGATTAAACTGCTGGAAGACCATGCCGATCTGGGCGCGGATTGTTCGGTTCGTAGCCGCAGGAACGCGCTCCCGCACATCCTCGGCGTTCTCGCTGAAGCCAAGTACCTCGCCATTGATGGCAATCGTGCCGCGGGTTGCCTCTTCGAGAAAGGCCATGCAGCGTAAAAGCGTGCTCTTGCCGGAGCCGGAAGGGCCGATCAGGCAGGAGACTTGTCCCTGCGCTATCTCGAGGTCGATGCCTTGCAGGACAGTGGAATCCCCGAACTTCTTGACAAGATTGTTGACTGCGATTGCGGGAACGCTCATGCGTTGAAAAACCTGAATCTGGAAAGTTTCGTTTCGGCGAGATTGCCAAGCCGGCCGGTGAATTCGACCAGCACCCAATAAAAGAGCGCCAGCGCGGAAAGCGCTTCCACGAAGGCGTATTGCTGCGAGCCTATGGCGCTCAATGTCGCCGTCAGTTCCGGCACGGTAATGATCGACAGTACTGCCGTCTCCTTTATGAGGATCACCGCCATGTTCACCGACGGCGGCAGCACCAGCATGGTCATTTCCGGCAGCAGGATGCGCCTGACGATCTGCCCTTGCGTGAGGCCGACGCATTCACCGGCTTCGATGTGCCCCCTTGGGACTGCCCGAAAGCCGGAGCGGAAAATTTCGCTAAAATAGGCCGCACCATAGATCGAGATGCCGATCAGCCCGGCGGGTAGGGGATCGAGCGACAGACCGACGAAAGGACCGCCATAATAGACTAGGAATATCTGGATCAGGAAGGGTGTACCGCGCAGGACCGCGACAATAAGACCAAGCGCCTTATCGACCACCAGACCGCCATATTGCCTGGCGACAGCCAGCAGAAAGCCAAGGGCGGCGGCGGCAATCGTGCCGAAAACCCAAATCATGATCGTGACGCCCGCGCCGCTGACGATCGCAGGCCATTGCTCGATGAGGACGTTGATGTCGAAGCTCATCGGGGTGCTCCAGGAAGAGAGCGTTCGATCAGGCCGCCGGCCAATGCGACGATCCAGTTGATCACCAGATAGATCAAGCCGGCTGACGCGAAGAGCTGCAGGGGCAGAAAGGTGCTGCCGGCGAGATCCTGCGCCATGCGCGTCAATTCGACAATGCCGACAACGGAGACGAGAGACGACGCCTTGAGAATGAGGATCGCTTCGTTGACGAGGGCAGGCAATGTCAGGCGAAGGGCGGTCGGAACCTTGATGCGGCGGAAGATCTGACCGGGCGTCAAGCCGACCATTTCAGCGGATTCGACCAGCCCGACGGGAACACTGGCAAAGCCGCCCCGCAGGTTCTCCGCTTGATAAGCGGCGGTACAGAGCGACAGGCCAATGACCGCCGCCACAACGCTTGGCACATTGATGCCAATAACTGGCAGAAGATTGTAAATCAGCAGCAATTGCACGAGCAGCGGCACACCGCGAAAAAAGCTGATAAAAATCCGGGCAGGCAGCACCAGATGGCGCCGCAGCGAAAGCAGCATGCCCGACAGCAGGATCGCAATGGCGAAACCGATTAGGATTGATACGACGCTGATCGTGACCGTATAGATCGAAGCCTGCAGCAGCAATTCGAAGAGTTTGAAGGACATGAGGGTTGGATGTCGTCCCCTTGGCGGTCATGAAACCGGATATGCTTCCAATCATGCCCCGGCACATCCGGGGCATGATTGGTGATGACGATCAATCGATCAGAATGCTGGGTCCTTGACCGAATCCGGGGTGTCGAAGGTCGCGCCGAACCACTTCTTCTGCAGCGCGGCCATTCTGCCGTCCGCCTTTATCTTCAGCATCGCGGCATCGATCGCATCCATTAGCGGCGTGTGATCGGTATCCTTCAGGCCGATAAAGCCGAAATAGGATTTTTTGCCGAAGGGCGGCAGCACGACTTCGAAGACACCCTCACGCTGCTTGGCGACGAATGCGATGTTCGGCAGAGAGTTTGCCACGCCGGCGATGCGACCGGCGGCAAGATCGGCATAGGATTCGGTAAAGGCCGGATATTCACGAATGTCCGCTTTCGTCGGCAATGTCTCGGAGAATTCCTTGAGCTGATCGAGCTGCGAGGTTGCCTTGCCGACGCCGATCTTCTTGCCAGCGATGTCTTCCGGCTTGCTGATGGTTTGATCGCCCGCCTTTTTGAGAATGGCTATGGTCGCTTCGGCCAGCGGCGGCGTAAAGCGATAGCGCTCCATGCGTTTCTTGGTAATCGTCGCCGGGCCGGCCACCACGTCGAATTTTCCGGCTTCCAAAGCAGGGAAAACGCCGTCCCAGGGCAACGTCACCCACTCGATCTTCACACCGAGCTCCTTGCCGATCTCGTCGAAAAGATCGACGTTCAATCCGACATGCTCACCAGCGTCGATGAAGTCAAAGGGTGCGAAGGCCGTCTCGGTGCCGACCTTCAGGGTGCCGGCGGCCTTGACCGTCGCCAGCGTATCTGCAGCGTGCGCGGAAAGTGTCGCCCCGAGCAGGAACGCGGCGCTCATCAACCCTTTGAGCAATGAATTCTTCTTCATGATCTTCTCTCCAGTTTTGCCCTTCCAGCGGAAGAGTCCAGGTTCCCCAGCGTTTCCCGCCGAACGAGCTTCTCTGGCCCGCTTTTGTCTATACAAATAGATATAGCTCGGCATACAGTGTCAATGTAAAAGTCTTGAAAAGCAAAAAACGTGCCGGACCTTTGGCCGAAGCCGCCTCGCATTGAGGCCAGGATCTGAACGCCGTCGCGGGATCGAGGTGAGTGTTGGTCTCAATTCATCATAGAATCTTCGGAGACATCGAGGCGAAGATCATGAATGGCGACTGGAAACCTGGCCAGCGTATCCCGATCGAGCATGAACTCGCCGACCAATACCAATGCTCGCGGATGACCGTGAACAAGGCGCTGTCGGCGCTCGCCGAGCGCGGCATGATCGTCCGGCGGCGCAAGACAGGCTCCTTTGTCGCCTCGCGGCAGATCGATCGCACGGTCATGGATATTCAGGATATCAGTACCGAGGCGCAGCTTGCCGGACACGAGCACGACCACCGCATACTGAAGCGGCAGATAGAGAAACTGGATACGTCAGGGGCCGTCTTATTGGGTGAAAGTCCGGGTGCGGAGGTTCTCAAGCTGCAATGTCTGCACCTCGTCGACGGCAAGCCGAACGCAATCGAGCGACGCATCATCATGCTTGATGCCGTACCGCTTGCCAGGAATGAAAACTTCGCATCCGTTCCGCCGGCCAAATGGTTGCTGGAGCAGGTGCCGTGGTCGAAGGCAAGGCACATCATTCGCGCCGTTTCCGCAGATCCGGCCACCGCCAGGCTGCTCGAGACCGAGCGTGGTGACGCCTGCCTGACGCTCATTCGCCAGACATGGCAAAATGGCCGGACCGTCACCTATGTCGAAATCACCCATCCCGGCGACCGCTTTCAATTCGCCGGTGACTTTCAGCCGACCGAGCAGGAAATGTCCGACTATTCGTCCCGGAGAAACGCAACGTGAGTGCGCCGCGCCGCTTCAAAGCCATTCCGCTTAAAGGCTTGCAGGCCTTCGAAGCCGTCGGCCGCTGCGGCAGCGTGACGGCCGCTGCCCTGGAATTGAACGTTTCGCCCGGCGCGATCAGCCAGCAGGTGCGCAAGATCGAAAGCTTTCTGGGCGTGACGCTTCTGGAGCGCAACGGCCGCACCACGGAGCTGACCCTCTGGGGCAGGCTTTATCATCAGGAGATATCCAAAGGCTTCGAGCAATTCGCGATTGCCGAACGCATGCTGGAGCGGGCACGCAATGAAAATGCCCTCGTCCTGAGTGCCTTGTCTTCCGTCGTCAATAAGTGGATCGGCCGGCTTATCTTCGGCTGGCAGGCGCTTCATCCGGATGCCCATGTCCGGATCATCGGTCGCGACAGTGAGCCACGTATGGGCTTCGACGAAATCGACTTTCGCATCAGCTACGGATCGGACGTGCTGCAGCACGAGCATTACAGTGAACTATTCCGCGACTGGGTCGTGCCCGCCTGCTCGCCGGCGCTCATTCAAGAGCGTAAGCCGTCGGCATTTGAACTTTTCGACTATCCGCTATTGCATGTCGAATGGGAAAGGCACTTCACCCCGTACCCCAGTTGGGTCGACTTCGCCGCGAAAGTGGGCGCGACTCTCAGGGAAACGACGCCTGGACTGTCCTTCACCTTATCAAGTAGCGCGATCGACGCTGCCGTCAAAAAACGTGGCATCGTCCTCGCGCAAATGTCGATGATCGCCGATGAGCTGGAAGCTCAGGCGCTGGTCATCCCCCTCGATATCCGGATCCCGCTTCGCGAAAGCTATTTCCTGGCCTGGGATAGGTCAGCGCTGCAGAAATCCCATGGTGCCGCCTTCCGCGATTGGCTGATGACGATTTCGCGGCAGCAGGCGCGGATTTCCGCCCCGCAATGAAAATCTTGCCAATCTTTTAGAAAAACTAAAATGAAAGATAGTTCAGCACTATTGCTCGAAAAATCGGCGCGGCGATAATTTGCACAATCATCAATCTTGGAGGCTGGAATTTTATGGCGCGTAAGATGAAGCTCGGCACCTTTGTCTACACGTTCGGCTTCCATCCGGCATCGTGGCTTCATCCTGCCAGCGATATCAACGGCGCCAACGACTTTGCCCATCTTCTTGAGGTTGCCAAACGGTCGGAGGCGGCAAAGTTCGACTTCATGTTCATGGCGGATTCACCCGCCGCAGCCGTCGGCGATCCTGATGCTCTCGCCCGTATTCCCACTAAGATGAACCGCTTCGAGCCGCTTTCACTGCTATCGGCGCTTTCGGTCACCACACGGAACCTTGGTCTGGTCGCAACCGTGTCGACGAGCTACTACGAGCCTTATAACGTCGCGCGCCTCTTCGCCTCGATAGATCATCTGAGCGGCGGCCGCGCCTGTTGGAATGTCGTCACCTCCGACCATGACGAGACCGGCTACAATTTCAATCGCGAGGGCCTGGATCCGCATGCCTTGCGCTATGAGCGAGGCAACGAATTCGTCGATGTCGTCTTCGGCCTGTGGGATAGTTTTGAGGACGGCGCCCTACTTCTCGACCGCAAGAACGGGGTCTATTACGACAAGACTAAGCATCATACGCTGAACCACAAGGGTAAGCATTTCCAAGTGCGCGGTCCCCTCAATATCGCCCGGACACCCCAGGGCCGCCCGGTTATCGCGCAGGCCGGTGGCTCCGAACCCGGCATGGAAATGGCGGCGCGCACGGCGGAGATCGTCTTCAGCCTCGCGTCCAACATCGACCGCAACCGGGCCTTCTATGAAAATGTGAAAAAACGTATGCCGGCCTACGGACGCGACCCGAATGATCTCAAGATCATGCCGGGCGTCGTCATCAATGTCGGTGAGACCAGAGCCGAAGCGCAGGCGAAGGTCGATTATCTGATCGACAAGATGCATCCCGATGTTGGTCGCCTGATGCTTTCGGAATTCCTGGAGGCGGATCTGCGCGGCGTGCCTCTCAACAAGCCTTTTCCGATGGACCGGCTGCCGGACGCGCCGAAGGGCTCGCGGGCGCTCTTCGACGAACTGGTCGACTTCGTCAAGAACGGCCGCACCGTAGGAGAACTCATCCGCCATTATGCGGAAAAGCATACGGGCAACGGCATGACCGGCACGCCGGCCGAAATCGCTGACTTCATGGAGGAATGGTTCGAGACGCGCGCCGCCGACGGCTTCATCCTGATGTTCCCGACCTTGCCGGCAAGCCTCGACGATTTCGTGACGCTTGTCTTGCCGGAACTGCGTCGCCGCGGATTGTTCCGCGAGGAATATGAAGGTTCGACACTTCGCGAGAATCTCGGGCTCTCCATGCCCGCAAATCGGTTCGCGACCCCCGCCTGATCAGCGCAGGCGTTCACCGAGCAGGCCGATCGAAGCCGTATCGGCGTTGGCAAAGGCCAGGCGCAGATATCGCTCCTGCCCTTCGCCGAAATAGGCGCCGGGGATCGAAATGATACCTGCCTGTTTTGCAAGCCGCTCGGCGACCACCGTGGATGGCTGATCGGCGAACGGATGGCGGATGAAAGCAAAATAGGCGCCGATCGCGGCGATATCCCAGCCGGGCAACTCAGCGATCACCGCCTTCAACGCATCCGCCCGCCTGGCGATTTCCAGCCGGTTGTCGGCCCGCCAGGTGGCCAGCACCGGCAAGGCCTCGGCGACGGCATGCTGCGCTGAGCGCGGCGCGCAGATCTGCATATTGTCCATGACCTTGGTGATCTCGGCGAGCAGCTTCGGTCCCGCCGTAATTGCGCCGAGCCTGTGGCCGGGAATGCAGAAGGACTTCGAGAAGCTGTAAAGGAGAACGAGCGTTTCCTTCCATCCGGGCTCGGAGAGCAGCGCGTGCGGAGGCCCGTAACCCGCCGCCAGGAAATCGCGATAGGTCTCGTCCAGGATCAGCCAGGCGCCGTGTTTCCGGCACAACAGGAACAGATCATGCAACAATGCCGGCGGATAGACTGCGCCGCTCGGATTGTTGGGCGTGACGATCGCCAGGGCGCGCGCTCCGGCAGCCAGCGCTTGTTCGGCGGATGCGAGATCGGGAAGAAATCCATTGGCCGCATCACATGCGACCAACGCACGTTTGATCCCGAGCATTGCCAGTGTCGTATCGTGATTGAAATAGAAGGGATTGGTCAGTGCTACGGTTTCGCCGGCGCCTGCAAGTGCGATGGCCGCGCACATGAAGGCTTGATTGCAGCCGGAGGTGATATGGACATTCTCAGCACCGACGGGCGCACCGTAAAGCCCGCTCACATGTCGCGCATAGGCCGTCCGCAAGACCGCCTCTCCCTCGATCGGTCCGTAGCCGGTCATGGCCTGCGATGCGGCGGCCTCGCCGAGCAGTCGCAGCATCTCCGGATGCGCCGGATAGCCCGGCACTGCTTGCGAGAGATCGATGAGCGCGCCCTTTCCACCGGTATATTCGCGGCTCCAGGCGATGACAGAGGGAATTGGTGGGGGTGAAAGACGAGCAACGAGCGAATTGGCGGCAGCGATAGGCATATCGATTATCCTTTTGAAATCGATTGCTACACCGATATCGATCGCCTTCTCAACCGCTTTGTCGAAGACCATAAGACAGGCACTCACAAGCCCGCCGCTCATTCCATTTCCACCCGATGTTGCCCCGCGCTATTTCACCGAGGGGCTGAAAACCATCAGGCTCAGGATTTCGAACAGCGTCTGCGCGCCCGCGTGGGCCGTGTTGGTCGTCGCATCATATTGCGGCGCCACCTCGACCACATCGCCGCCGACCAGATTGATGCCTTTCAGGCCGCGGATGAGCTCCAGCACCTCCCGGGTGGTCAGACCGCCGACCTCCGGCGTTCCGGTGCCAGGCGCAAAACTCGGATCGAGGCTGTCAATATCGAAGGAAAGATAGGTCGGGCCGTCGCCGACGATCTGTCTGGCCTTCTCGACGATGGCCGGGATGCCGAGGCCGGTCACCTGTTCTGCATGAATGACCGTCATGCCGGATTCATAGGAGAATTCCCAAAGATATTCCGCCGATCCCCTAATCCCGATCTGGATCGTCCGCGTCGGGTCGAGCACGCCGTCGAGGACGGCATTTCGGAACGGACCGCCATGATGGAACTTCGTCTGGTCGAAGGAGCCGCCGGTATCGCAATGGGCGTCGATATGAATAAGACCGACCGGCGCCTTCTTGCCGACGGCCTTCAGGATCGGATGCGTGATCGAGTGATCGCCGCCGACGGACAGCGGCAGCACGCCGGCATCGACGATCTGGTTGATGCGCTTTTCTATATCGTCTTGGCTGAGTTCGAGACGATAGCGGAACGGAACATCGCCGATATCGGCGACGTTGAGATCGAAAACGGGCGCGCAGCCGAGAACGTGATTATAGGGACCGATGCGCTCGATAGCGCGCAGCGCGCGCGGTCCAAAGCGGGAACCGGGCCGATTGGTCACGCCGAGATCCATCGGCACGCCCAGGATCGCGACCTGCAGATTGCCAAACTCCGGATTTTCCGCATAGGCCGGCATATGGGGTGCCGACAGGAAGGTCGGGATGCCGGCATATGGCGCAAGCCGGGTGCCGCTCTTCGAGAAGATCTTATCCGCCACGTTACGGAAATTGGCATCGAAAAATTCTCCGCCGTGGCTTTCGCCATACTTCTTGCGCAGAGCGATTAATTTTTCCTCATTGAATGTCATCGATTACCTCGGTCAATTGATCGCTGTCTCTTGGTATCTGGGCATTGGCATTTGATCAAAGTTCAATCCGGCCTACAGCTCGGAACCCTTGTACGTGGATCTCACTTGACGCTCCGCCGTTACAGAGGGTGATTAGCTCGTCACCAACCAGCTCAAAGGCAAAACCGACGCCTGTTGTTCGCTGTGCTCGCACAGGTCATGGGTCGCAACCAAGGGCGTGTCATGGATGCTCACGCGTCTCCCGACGTTTAGAAAATCTAAAAATGAACGCATTTGTTGCCGCCTTGTTGCCTTGGCAGGCGCAGCCTATTGAATGTCATGGGAGCTGCCGAAGACGATCAGCAACCCAAAGTCTCTGAAAGGTGATTGCATGCCTCGGCAGGACAAACCGAAACTTGGCACCTTCGTTTATCATCCGGCTTCATGGCTGCATCCGCAAAGCAATGTCAACGGTGCAAATGATTTCAATTACTTGCTGAATGTCGCGGATGTCGGCCGCCGGATGCTGTCTGAATTCCTTGAGGCTAATCTCGGGGCTTGTTCAGAGAGGAGTATAAAGGAAAGACGCTGCAGGAGAACCTGGGTCTCTCTATGCCGGTCAACCGCTACGCCGCCGCACGCAAATCCGTCTGAGCCAGGACGCGATGTCTCGGAGGCTCCGGTCGGGGCTTCCCGAAAGCCTATCGAGGATCCCCGATGACAGTTTCAATAACGCTTCCCGAGATCCCTGCCGAGTTGCAGTTGGTCGACAAGGACCTTTTCAAGGCATCGATGCGCCATCTCGCCGGCGCCGTTAGCGTCATCACCGTGGGTATTGGTGATGACCGGACCGGTTTTACGGCGACATCGGTGTCATCGTTGTCGGCCGACGTCCCCTCCGTCATCGTCAGCGTCAATCGCGGATCGTCCTCGTGGCCGGCGCTGCAGCGCCACAGACACTTCTGCGTCAACATGCTTGCGCATGATCAGCAGAGCGTGGCGCAATCATTTTCCGGTTACGGGGGAAGAAGCGGCGTTCGCCGCTACGAGGGTGCCGCGTGGTCGGCGATTAGCACCGGCGCGCCGATGCTCGACGGCGCGCTGACGGCTCTCGATTGCGAATTGGACGAAGCCGTCCCCATGCATTCCCACGCCATATTGATTGGAAGGGTGAGGGCGATCACGCTGCGGAGAGGGGCTGAGCCGCTTCTTTACTGGAACGGCGCCTTTCGCCATCTCGCGGACGTTGCCCCGGCCTCCTGAACCAAGACTGCCCGCAGCAATCCCGCTCCCCTGGTAACCCGTTCCATGGAAATTCGAAAGCGCTCGATCGATGTCAGTCAATGAATCCGCAAGGCCAGGGATCGTCCCTAATCCGCATATATCGGCCTTGCCGATTTACAATGCGGGCATGAATATCAGGCTTGCGCGTCAGTTGAGCGGCCATGACGACATCGCGGCACTCGCCAGCAATGAAAATCCGAACGGCTGCTCGCCGAAGGTGATGGAAGCAATGGCATCGTCGGCCTTCAACCCGTCGCGCTATTCGGATCCAGCCTGCACAGAACTGAGAAACGCCCTGTCACGCCTGCTTGACCTGCCGCCCGGCCAAATCGTCGTCGGCAATGGCTCGGAGGAGATGGTCGCCGCCATCTCCCGTGCCTTCCTCGTCCAGGGCTCATCGGCATTGACCGTGACGCCGAGCTTCGGCTTGCACGAGATCGAGCCGCTTGCGGCGGGAGCACGGGTCACCAAGGTGCCGATGACATCGGATATGGGCTTCGACATCCCGGCTCTGGAAGCGGCGCTTGCAACCGGCCCGGCGCTTTTCTTCCTTCCCTCTCCGTCGAACCCGGTCGGTGCGGCGCTGACCCGCAGCGAGCTTGACAGACTGGTGGCCGCCACGCGGCCGCAAACGCTCTTCGTGCTGGACGAAGCCTATTTCGAATATATGGAAGAAGGGCAGGCGGACGGGATGGCGCTGGTTCGCAGCGGCAATTTCCCTTCGATCGTGCTGCGAACTTTCTCTAAGGCCTATGGACTTGCAGGCCTCAGAGTGGGCTATGCGACCTGTTCCAACCCCGAGATCGCCCGTATCGTTGCCGCTGCAAAGCCGCCGTTCAACGTGAACGCTGCAGCCCAGGTCGCGGCAGTCGCCGCGCTTGCCGATCAACAATGGATGAAGCAATCCGTCGAGCGCACAAAAACCGAGCGAGCACGGTTGGCGCGAGGTCTGGACGAGCTCGGCGTCTTCACCGCGTCTTCCCAGACTAATTTTCTTTTCTTCCGGACCACCCTTCCGAGCGAGCATGCCGCCAAGGCGCTGCTCGCAGACGGGATCATCGTAAAGCCGTGGCGCGAGGCGGGCTACGAAAATTGGGTGCGCGTCACCATCGGGACGCCCAAGCAGAATGATCGCGTTCTCGCTTCGCTAAACCATATTCTCAATGGTGCATCGTGAATCAGTATCCGAAACTGAATTCGCCTCGAATTTCCTTGCCGAAATTGCGGCAGCCGTCGGCCACAGCCGGTTATTTGGCATTTTTTTGCCGTGGCTTCCAAGAGCCGTCCGAGGCCTAGGTGCCGACTTCGCGGCTTGCCTTCGTCATCACTAAGCTGTTTGCGAGAAGGCAGAATTCCTCGACGGACAGGGTCTCCGCCCGCCGGGCCGGATCGATGCCCGCCTTGACGAGCAGGCTCTCACCGCCGAGCGGTTTCAGGCTTTGACGCAGCATCTTGCGACGCTGGCCGAAGGCCGCCTGCGTCACCTTTTCCAGATTGCTGACAGCGCAGGGGATGGGGTTTTCGCGGGGTGTCAGATGGACGACCGTCGACGTTACCTTCGGTGGCGGCGTGAAGGCCTGCGGCGGCACGTCGAAGGCCATGCGTGCCTCCGTCCGCCAGCCGCAAAGCACGCCGAGGCGGCCATAATGGTCGTCGTCTTCGCAGGCGACGATCCGCTCGCCGACTTCCTTCTGAAACATCAGCGTCAGCGACTGCCAGAATGGCGGCCAGGCTTTCGGCAGCAGCCAGTTGACCAAAAGCTGCGTGCCGACATTGTAGGGCAGGTTGGCAATGATCTTGATCGGGCCTTCCGGCGCCAAGGCCTCGAAATCGGTCTTCAGCGCATCGCCTTCGATCACCTCCAGCCGGCCCGGATAATGATCGGCGATCTCGGCGAGTGCCGGCAGGCAGCGTGTATCCCGCTCGATGGCGATAACCTTCCTGGCGCCGAGCGCCAGGATCGCCCGCGTCAGCCCGCCGGGACCGGGGCCGACCTCGAACACGGTCGCCTCTTCGAGAGCGCCCGCCGTCCGGGCGATCTTCTGCGTGAGGTTGAGGTCGAGCAGAAAGTTCTGCCCGAGCGCCTTGCGCGCGTCGAGGCCGTGACGCTGGATGACATCGCGAAGCGGCGGCAGGCCATCGAGTGCTGCCATCAGCGGCGGCTTTCCGCGCTGCGGCCGAGCTGGGCGGCAAGCTTCAGCGCCGCAACAAGGCTCTGCTCGCGCGCCAGTCCCTTGCCGGCAATGCCGAAAGCGGTGCCGTGATCCGGCGAGGTGCGCACGAAGGGAAGCCCGAGCGTCACGTTGACGCTGTCGTCGAAACCCAGCGCCTTGGCCGGAATCAGCGCTTGATCGTGATACATGCAGACGGCGACGTCATATCGCGCCCGCGCCTCGTCATGGAACATCGTATCGGCGGGAAGGGGGCCGATCGCATCGATGCCCTCGTCGCGCAGGCGCTCGATCGCCGGGCGAATGACATCCTCGTCCTCCTTGCCGATCGTCCCGCCTTCGCCCGCATGCGGGTTGAGGCCGGCAACCGCGAGCCGCGGCGCCTCGATGCCGAAGCGTTGCCTCAGGTCTTCATGAGCGATCCGGCAGGTTTCCACGATCAGTTCGCCGGTCAGTGCCTGCGGCACGTCCCGAACCGGGATGTGGATGGTGACGGGAATGGCCCTGAGCTTCGGTCCTGACAGCATCATCACGGGCGTCACCGGCCTGCCGGTTGCCCTGGCGGCGAGATCGGCGAGAAATTCGGTATGGCCGGGAAACCGGAAACCTGCCTCGTAGAGCACGGCTTTGGAAATCGGGTTGGTAACGACCGCGAGCGCCTCGCCGTCGATGACAAGCGAGACGGCTTTTTCGATTGCCGCGATCGTGCTCTTAGCCGTTGCCGCATGCGGCTCGCCGGCCACCACTTCGATACCGACAGGTACTGTCATGACGGGCAGCGCCTCGGCAAACATCCCGGCGGCCTCGCTGGCCTTATCCGCCTCGCCGATCGAAACCGAAAGGTTGAGCTGGCGGGCTCGCAACGCCAATACCTCGGGATCGCCGATCAGGAAGAAAGGCGGCAGCCCGAGTTCACGCCGCCGCAGCCAGGCCATCAGCGTAATATCCGGCCCGATGCCGGCGGGGTCGCCCTGGCTCAGCGCAAGCGGTCGCGAAAACGGTATCGTCATCGTCGGTCAGCGATAGGCGATCTGCGCCTTTTTGCGCAGTTCATCCAGATACTTCTTGCTGTTATCGTTTTCCGGGCTGGCGTCCTTGTCGGCCTTGGACTTGCCGAGATCTTCCTGACGGAACACCATTTCGGCCGCCTGGTCGTCGGAAACCTGGCGCTGGCTGCAGATTGCCAGATATTCGACGCCCTTGTCGGTGACGCGGGTCCCCGTCGTATTGCCTTTGGCCTGCTCGACCAGCGGCTTCCAATCCGGCGGGATCTCAGGGGCGAGCATGCGGCCGAGATCGCGCACGGAAACGTCGCGCATCGTTGCGGCAAAGACCTTCGCCTGATCGCAGCCCGGAAATTTCGAGCGCGACGCCTCGGCCTCACCCTTGCGCTTGCCGGTGATGGCATTGCGCTTGGCTTGCGGAACGACGAAGATGATCTGCTGCAGCATATATTCGGTGGTCACCGGCTTCTGCTTGTTGTTCTGCATCATGCGCGAGACGAGATCGTAGTTCGACAGCCGCGAGGTCGAACCGTATCGCGCGTTGACGACCCGCGGCCAGCTCATCTGCACGGCGATGAAACCCTTGAAATGGTCGACGCCAACGCCCGCGCGATCGAGGATCTGCGACATCTGCTCGACGGAAAGCTTGTTGCCGCTCGAAAAGCGGGCGAAAGACGCGTCGACGTCCTGTTGCGAAACCGACATATGGACTCGGGAAACTTCCTGGCGCTTGAGCGCCTCGTCGATCAATTGCTCCTCGGCAGCCTTGGCATCGGGTTTCGTATGCTGCAGGCGCATAAAGGCCTGGCGCTTGGCGACATCGCCGCTGGTGATGGCGGTACCGTTCACCACGGCCTTGACCTCACTTGCTGCAAGCGCTGGAGCGGCAACACCCGTCAGCAAGGCAATCGCTGCCCCGGCGAGGAACGTAGCTATAGCTTTTTTTGCGTCAATCATCTGTTGTTGACCTCCTAATAGCGCCGCGAGACGTTGTTCGCGGCGTTCTTACCACAGTGCGAGACACGCGGACATTCGCTTCCATCACGGCGCGAATCCCCTATGCCTCAGATATCGACTGGCGGCAATGTCCTGCACAGGCTTACGGCGAAAGAATGGCTTCAGGCCATGTTTGCGCTGTCCGCCCATCACTCGAGGGTGTCTGAGCCGATCTTGATGTCGCCGAGCGTGCGGAAGGTCAGCCGTGCGCCGATCGTCCAGTCGCTTGCCGTCTCGTCGCCGGAATCCCTGCTGTCGGTATACGCAATCGTGAAGATCGTGCATTCGTCGTCATAGGACAGGCCAAGCGTCCGGCGGCTGATCACATCATTATTCAGATCCCAGGCGATGCCGCCGAAAATCGACCAGTAATCCTTGAACTTGATTTTGCTGCTGGTCTGGAGCTCGTCATTGTCCGAGGCAAAGCCATATTCCGGCTGGGCGCTGAGATGGGTGAATGTCATCTGCGTGGAGAAGGTGTCGTTCTGGTAGGCCGTCGTCAGGTCGCCGCGGCGGAACTCGAAATTCTTCTCGTCGAGCCTGTACGAGCCCGTTACGGAAACGCCGAACGGTGTCTCGATACCGCCGAGGCCGACATAGTCGGAGCGAGTGGTTTCAAGGCCCGAATCCGCGCCGACATTGACAAGATCGTCGGTGGCAAACGAGTTCTGGCCGGCGATCTGATAAGACTGGCCGAAGATGCCGTGCAGCTTGTAACCGCTGTCAAACGTACCGGTGTACTGGACGCCGAGATTGGCGCGGGTGCCACCTTCGACGCGGTCGTAGCCCGAGAATTTGTCGCGGTCGAACAGTGAGGTGGCGTCGAAGACGAAGCTCTGCGCATCTTCGTTCGGCAGGCGGCCTGCGAGCTGCTCGTCGGGGCGGGCATAGATCTGCGCGATCGGCTCGAGGATATGGGTGCTGTTATCCGTCGTCATCAGGATCGGATAACGCATCTCCAGCCCGGCGGTGAACATCGAGCGGGTGGCGGAATTTCCGTCGCTGTAGTTGCCGGCGTAGCCTGTGGGGTCGTCCATATTCAGCGCGAAGGCGTCGCCGCGCGCCGCAAGCAGCGGCGTGATGACCAGGCCGGTCGGCGTGACGTAGGTGCGCTTCCACTGCAACTCGGTGGTCAGTCGCGACGTCTGGCCCTTCAGGCCGCGGAAGCGATCGAATCCGTCGACGGTATAAAAGTCGTCATGGGTGCGCGAAATATTCGTCAGGTTGACATCAGCCGACAGTTCGCCGCCTGCAAGCGGCTGCGGCGCTACATAGTGATAGTCGAGCGAGGGATAGACGATCGCCTGCTGTTTTTCGGCCGTGTTCGTTCGATCGGCATCCTGGACGTCGAAATAGAACGCCCGCATGTCGAAATAATTGCGTTTGCCAAGTCCGGTCAGGTAGATCTGGTTGGTGCGATCCGTGCCGGTGAAGTCCCGCAGCTTGTAGGTTTTCGAGAAATTGTTGTCGCTCTGCATCATGACGTCCCAACCGAACGTCCAGCGCGGATTGATACGGAATTCGGCCTTCGAGGCCACCATGCCACGCTGACTGGCTTCGGCATCGCTGGTGCCGGAGCTGAAATTGTCCGGCTTTGCCTGATCTATGCCGGCGACGCGCAGGATATGCGTGCCGTTTTCGAAGCGCTGGCGGAATTCACCTTCGATGAGGAAGCCCTGGGCGGTGTAGCCGGTGCCGGTCACCGTCGCGTCCATGCTCGGCGAGATCACGTAATAATAAGGAACGGAAAGACCGAAGCCGAGATTCTGCGACAGGCTCATCGTCGGGAAGAGAAAGCCCGACTTGCGCTTCACCGTATTGTCGGGAACTTCGATGAACGGCAAGAAGGCGATCGGATGGCCGAGCAGCTCGAAGCGTGCCCTCTCCAGACGGATCGTGTGCGTCACGCCGTTCTGGATCACGCGCTTGGCCTTGACCTGCCAGAACGGCGCGCGCTTCGGATCTTCGGCGCAGGGAAGGCAGGCGGTGTAAACGCCCTTGTTGAGAATCATCATCGTGCCGCCGACGCGCTGGCCGCTTTCAGCGACTATGCGGGTATTGTCGGCGGTTTCAATGCGCAGCGAGTTCAGGAACCCGTCGGCAAAATTGTCGGTCACGTCTAGGTTGTCGGCATAGATGCGGTTGCCGTCGGGGCTGACCAGCTCGACATTGCCGACCGCCATCATCCGGCCGGTCTTCTGATTGTATTCGACCTTCTGCGCGACCATTTTGTAGCCGGCATAATTGATCTGCACGCCGCCGACCGCCGACACCAGATCGGCGTCACGGTTATAGACGAGTTCATTGGCCGAAAGCAGAAGCTTGGCCTCTGCAGGAATTTTCTTTCCAATCGTTTGGTCGGGCGCGCTGACCTGGCCGTAGGAGACCGGGGCGCTGCCGAAATAGGAATATAGAGTCGCGCCGACGAGCAGGGCAACCAACTGTTTACTAAAATACTTGCGGTCGCCTGCCGCCACTAGCCGTCCTCCTGATGAAGCAGAATTGTCGCACCTAAAGCCAGCGCGACGATCACCGGTATCCACGTCGCCACGAAGGGGGGCACAACTCCACTGCTTCCGAATGCCTTTACAAGCACGGTGATGACATAAAGCATGAAGCCCGAAAGGATGCCACCCAGAATCACGGAGCGAGATTGGTTGAACCGGCTAAATTTCAGGGACACTGTTGCGGCAATGAAAGTCATCGCCACCAGCAGCAATGGCTGGGACAACAGAGAGTTGAATTGCGTCTCCAGCGCCTTGGTCGAGATACCGAAGGATTTGGCCGCGGCAATGCGGTTGGAAAGGTCAAAGAAACCAATTGTTTCCGGCGCCGTCAGCCGCTCCTGGACGAAGTCCTGTTTCAGATTGGTGCGAAGTTGAACCGAAGCTTTACGCACGGGGATTTCGCCAGCCTTACGCTCGACAACGTTGTTAAGTTGCCAGTAACCATCTTCCAATTTTGCCGTCGCGGCGTCCTGTCTCAGAATGACCTGGCCGCTTGAATCGAAATGGATCAGCACCGCGTCGATCAGCTTGGTTCCGTTCTCCTGAACCGTCTGGGCGCCGATGATGACGTCGTCCCGGCCACTGATCTGGCGCAGCCACGGAATCTGCGGCGCCTTGCGCAGAACCGCGTTCTCACCGCGCCAGTCCGATTCGACCAGCAGCGCCTGGCGTTGTCCCCAGGCGGCAAGCGGATTGAGCGCCGTCATCGTCAGCAAACCAAGCAGCAGCGACCCGGCGATGAAGGGGAACATGAACTGCCAGACCGAAATACCGGCTGCGCGCGTGACGACAAGCTCATATTTGCGGTTGAGCCCGATCAGCACCGTCATGCCGACGAACAGCGCGATGAAGGGTACCGTCTGCTGCAGGATAAGCGGCAGGCGCACGGCGGTCATCAGAATGCCGCCGCCGATCGTGTAGCCGGGCAGGCCGGACATGCGGCCTGCCGTCTCGCTGAAATCGAGGAGGAAAGAAATCGCCGAGACGCCGATCAGGAACCAGCCCATCGTCACCAAGTAGCGGCGAAAGAAATAACGCGACAATGTCCCGAATATCATTGGGCCGTATCCCCGTCGGTCCTGCCGGTCGCGGCAAGCAGCCTTTCCTGTCCCCGTCTCCAGAAAGACGAAATCCGGTCCCGGATGAACGATGGAATGGCCAGTCGTTTGTGCAGGCCGAGGAAGACGATCGAGACGATGCCGCTGACGATCGGTATGGCATAGAGAACGACGATATATTCAGGGTCGGTGTCGATCTGATTGGCCGCATAAAATGCCGCCCATCGCAGCGCGAAGGCATAGGCGAGCGCGCTCACCATCGGATGCAGCCGCGCTTCGCGGTGCGAGCGCGCATCGCCGGCGATCGCCAGCGAAAACAGGGCAAAGACGACAGGCAGGATCCAGTCCGTCAGCCGGCGATGCAGTTCGGCGGTGTAGCTCAGCGGCCGGATCGTATAATCCTTGTCGGCCGGATCCGGATTGATCAGGAACCACAGGTCACGGTCGCTGGCGCGCAGCGTCGCCTGGCCGCGGCTTTCCGTCATGTCCGAGAGGTCGAAGGAATAGGAATCGAAATTGATCACCGAGACATTGCCGTCGGGCGTTTTGCGGTGCACTTCACCCTCATGCATGATCAGCGTCGTGCCCGTATCGTCGACGGCGCCTTCCTTCGCATAATACACCAGCTCGTAGGCGGGGTCGCGCTCGTCGGCGACGAAAAGTCCCTTCAGCATGCGGCCGGCCATCCGCTTCGAGATCTGCACATAAAGGCCTTCATCAAGCTTGCGGAAGGTCTTTTCTTCGATCACCGAAGACAGCAGGTCGGCATAGGTCTCGGCGATCATCTGGCGCACGACGGTTTTTGCGCGCGGCTCGACGACGTTGTCGACAAAGAAGGAAAAGACGCTGACGACGGCGGCAAGCAGCAGGATCGGGCGGATCAGCACGCTGCGCCGCGCCCCGGCCGCGTCGATGACGGTGAGCTCGGAATCATTGTTCATCGTCGTCAGCGTCTGAGTGATCGCGATAACGAGGGCGAAGGGCAGCACGACGGGAATGATCGACGGCAGGATCATCGTCGCGAGCTTGGCGAACGTGCCAATCGACTGGCCGCTGTCGGTGACCAGATTGATGCGCTGCAAAACCTGAGTCGTCCAAATGATCGCCAGAACGGGCAGGAGCGCCACGAGAAACATCTGGCCGACGCGCCGCAATATGTATGTCTCGAGTAGTTTCATGCCTGCCCTTGAAAGCACCTGCAAGCCCAAACGGCTTTGCAGGAGAATCCCTCTACGCTCTTTGTCGCGCTTTTGCGACAAGCTGGTGTCAAAAATTCATTCAAATTTCAGAATTTTTTCGATGCTGTTGCGACTCAGTTAACGCCAGCAACGCGGCGAAGACGACAAGCGACGAAAGCCATCCGAGAACGACGTCGGAGAGGTAGTGCGCGCCGAAGGATAGCCGCATCGCCGGAGTGAGAATCGCGATTGCCGCCACAGGTGCAGCCAGTGCATAACGCAGGGATTTTGGAACGAAGAGCAGAAGGCAGAAAAGCCATCCGGCGCTCGCAGCCTCACCTGAGATGAACGAGCAGTTCGAAACGCATTTTCCGGCAAGCGAACCGGCTTCGACGAAATGCAGGGCACCGCCAAAAATGTCCGTCTGTATCGGCCTCGGCCGACCCCAATGTTCCTTGAGGACAACATTGACGAGCAGCACCGGCCCAATCAGCAGCGTTCCGAGCGCGACGTTCAGTTTGCGCGCCCGTTCGGCGTTGAAGGTTGCGCCATGCTGCTGGTGGCATTCGATGAGTTTCCACACCATCACGATCGCCACGACATAGGGCAGACGGAAGAAGACGGTGCGCAGAAGGTCGAAGTTCCCCGAGTCGCGATAGGGAAAGCCGCCGCAGATGCTGCCGGCGGCGGCAGCCGCGTCGCAATCTGCACGCACGAAAAAAAGCTGGGAAAAATAGATGTCTATCCCGGGGAAGGCGCGGAAGACGATAAGCAGCGCCCACCACGTCCAGAACAGCAGCACGAATGCACCGAAAGTCGTTTTCGGCAGGCGGATTGCTGGGCCCCGCCATCGATTTTTCGAAAAAATTGTCAACGCGAATATCTATGAAACTGACGAAAACACGAAGGCCCTGATGGCCGCGGGCGACCATAACAATTGTCGCAAGCCATTGACAGACCCGCCAAACGCGAAATTATCCGCCATGGACGGATTTCAAAGAATCCCAGCGGAGAAGACATGTCAGCAAAGTTCGAAATTGCATTCTCAAAATCGGCAAAGCTCAATGGCGGCCTGGCGATCCTGTTGAAGACTGCGGAGGCCGACAGCGCCGCAGGCACCGAAACGGTCGACCCTGCAGGCGTGATCGCCAAGGCTGCTAGGATCGCCCGATTCTCCGCGAAATCCATGAGCGCGCTCGATATCGTCGCCCCGGAAGGCGCATCCGTCGAGCGCATCGTCGTCATCGGGCTTGGCAAGGCCGCCGACCTCACCGCCCATGACTGGCTGAAGGCCGGCGGTATTGCGGCAGCGAGAATCAAGAATACCGACAAGGCCGCCGTCTTCATCGACGTGCCTGGCCTTGAGACGAGCGCGCGGGCAGCTGCCGATTTCGCGCTCGGCATGCTGCTGCGCGCTTACAGTTTCGATACCTACAAAACGAAGAAGAGTGACGACGAGGAAAAGGCGGCGAAATCCGTCAAGGTGACGATCGTCACCGCCGATCCGAATGGTCCCAAGAAGGCGTTTTCCGATTCCGAAGCGATTGCCGGCGGCGTCAATCTTGCCCGTGATCTCGTCAACGAGCCACCGAACGTGCTCGGCCCCGTCGAGTTCGCCGCTAAAGCGAAGGAGCTGGAAAAGCTGGGCGTCGACGTGGAAATCCTGACGGAGAAGGAGATGCGCCGTCTCGGCATGGGCGCCCTTCTCGGCGTCGCCCAGGGCTCCGTGCGTCCGCCGCGCCTGGCGGTCATGCAGTGGAAGGGCGGCAAGGGCAAGGATCGTCCCATCGCCTTCATCGGCAAGGGTGTCGTCTTCGATACCGGCGGCATTTCGATCAAGCCGGCCGCGGGCATGGAGGACATGAAGGGCGATATGGGCGGTGCCGCAGCCGTCACCGGCCTCATGCATGTTCTCGCCTCCCGCAAGGCCGCCGTCAATGCCATCGGCATTATCGGCCTGGTCGAGAACATGCCTGACGGCAACGCCCAGCGTCCTGGTGATATCGTCACCTCGATGTCCGGCCAGACGATCGAGGTGATCAATACCGATGCCGAAGGCCGCCTCGTGCTCTGCGATGCCCTCTGGTATTGCAACGATCGTTTCAAGCCGCAGTTCATGATCAATCTCGCCACGCTGACCGGCGCCATCATCGTGGCGCTCGGCAATGTGCATGCCGGCCTGTTCTCCAATGACGACCAGCTTTCCGCCCAACTGACGGCAGCCGGCCTTTCGACCAACGAGAAGCTCTGGCGCATGCCGCTTGGCAAGGACTACGACAAGCTGATCGATAGCAAGTTCGCCGACATGAAGAACACCGGCGGCCGACAGGCCGGCTCGATCACCGCGGCGCATTTCATCAAGCGCTTCGTCCAGGACACACCCTGGGCGCATCTCGATATCGCCGGCACGGCGATGGGCTCGCCGCAGGATGAGATCAACCAATCCTGGGGTTCCGGTTTCGGGGTGCGCCTGCTCGACGAGCTCGTTCGCGCTCATTATGAAGCCTGATGACCGACGTTCTCTTTTATCATCTGACCGAAACCAGGCTGGAGGACGCGCTTCCGCCGCTGATCGACAAGAGCGTCGAGCGCGGCTGGCGTGTCGCCATCCAGACGCGCGAGCCGGCGCGGCGCGATGTTCTCGACGCGCATCTTTGGACGTTCCGCGAGGAGAGCTTCCTGCCGCACGGCACCGACGAGGGCGATTTCGCCGAAAGCCAGCCGGTACTTTTGACGGTGACACCTGATAATGCCAATGCTGCGACCGTGCGTTTTATCATCGACGGCGCCGAGCCGCCGCCGGTCGATGGCTATGAGCGCGTGGTCTTCATGTTCGACGGTCACGACCAGGAGCAACTGGAGGCCGCGCGTGCACAATGGAAGAAGCTGAAAGGCGAGGGGCATAACCTCACCTATTGGCAGCAGACTTCGGAGGGACGGTGGGAGAAGAAGGCTTGAGCGGTTCACCGCGGTGGTGGCGCGTTACCGCCTCGAGCCTTTGTCGTCGTCGAGATTCGTGAGGATATTGAGCGGCACGATCCCCCCGGCTGGGGTGAGCCAGGCCGTTGCCCGTCGCTGTTGACGGGCAACTCCTCGGCAAAGATTGCCAAATGGCTCAGTCGTGGAACGCGTCCACGAACTTCCGCTTGCCGAGCATGAAGGCGTCGGCGACGTGGCGCAGCGGCGCGAGATCGACATCCGAATTGCCGGCTTTGATGATTTCGGCGAAGCGACGGTAGAGCGAGGGATATTCCTGCTCCGGCTCGGCGAATGTCAGCGCTCCATCGATAGAAAGCTTGGCGCCGCCCTCGGCGAGAACCATCTGGCCTGCTGCCGTGTCCGCCACGATGTCCCAGCTCTGCTTGC
Source organism: Rhizobium sp. NZLR11 (assembly GCF_019685115.1). NCBI lineage: Bacteria > Pseudomonadati > Pseudomonadota > Alphaproteobacteria > Hyphomicrobiales > Rhizobiaceae > Rhizobium > Rhizobium sp. NZLR11. Next base: position 200,307 of record NZ_JABDWD010000003.1, read on the forward strand.
CGGTCTGGCGCCAGTCGAATTCGGCATGAACCGGCAGGCCGCCGGCATCGCGGAAGCGAATGTCGGAAGCGATCGGCGCATCGCGGTTGTCGGGAAATTCGAGCACGGCCTCGGTGATGAAGATCGGCCGCGGCAGGATGTGGGTGACGATCGACAGCGCGTTGATGCCGGGATCGAAAACGCCGAGGCCGCCCGCCTGCCAGATCCAATCCTGGTTCGGATGCCAGTGGCGGACATCCTCCTTCCAGATCACGTGCACGCTTTTGATCGTCGTCGAAGCCAGAAACGCCTTGGCCGCCTCGACGGCCGGCGCATAGCGCGAATGCCAACTGGCAAACAGCGACGCACCCTGCTTGCTCGCAAGCGCCTCGAGATCGGCCACTTCGCTCAGCGTTGCGCCGGGCGGTTTTTCCAGGAAGACGTGTTTGCCGGCGACGAGGGCCTTATAGGCTGCCTCATAACGATATTGCGGCGGCATGCAGAGCGAGACGGCATCGACCGACGGCTCGGCGTCGAGCATCGCCTCGATCGTCGTATAGCTCCTGATGCCTTCGACCGTGCCGTGGCGGCTCGCCGTGGCGACAAGCTCGAAATCCGCGTTCTTGGCGATGGAGGGGAGGTGCTGGTCGCGGACGATCTTGCCGACGCCGACGATGGCGAGGTTGATTGGGGACATGGTATTTTCCAGCCTGTATGAAAAGTATGATTTATTGCGCTTTGTAGCAGAAAGAGGCGTGCCGACAAGCTCTCCTCCTCCATTCTGTTGGATACTAGCCCATGATGGTCTGGCGAAGGAAGCTGTAACCCATTGCCGCGCGGGCGGCGCGTTCTTCGGAATTGCCGTCGCCGCCATGCCCGCCTGAGCCGAATTCATGGAAGAGCGGCCGGTGTCCTTCTTCCTCCAGCCGCGCGGCGAAGCGGCGCGCATGCGAGGGATGCACGCGGTCGTCATTGGCGGAGCTTTCGATATAAATCGGCGGGTAGGTGATCTCGGTCGCCGGCCTGACATTGTGAAGCGGCGAATAACCGAGCATGAAATCCCGGTCCGCCGGCGTCTCCGGATCGCCGTATTCGTCCATCCAGGCTTGCCCTGCGCTGAAAAGGTGAAAGCGTGTCATGTCGAGCACCGGTACCTGGCACCAGACGGCGCCGAAATCTTCAGAGTAACGCGTCAGCATCACGCCCGTCAGCAGGCCGCCATTGCTGCCGCCCTGGCAGGCGATCCGCGACGGCACGGTATAGCCGCGGTCGACGAGGTCGCGGGCGATGGCGACGAAATCGGCAAACGCCCGGTCTCGCCCCTGCCGCTTGGCACTGCGATACCAGTCGGGCCCGAATTCGCCGCCGCCGCGGATATAGGCCTGCACATAGGCGCCGCCTTGTTCCAGCCAGCGTCCCGTCACCCCGGAATAGTTCGGCGACAGCGAGACGTCGAAGCCACCATAGCCGTAAAGCAGCACCGGCAGCGCCCCCTTGGTCCACTGCTTCGGCAGGACCAGCCGGTAGGCAACCTTGGTTCCGTCCTCGGAAACGGCCTCCAGCAGTTCGGATGACATACCGGTCGCATCGAAATAGCTGGGCGCCGCGGCGACGAAAATCGGCCCGGCCTCCTTGCTGCGGTCCGACAGCGCGAGGCGGTAACAGGCCGGAGCCTGCAGGAAACCCTGGCCAACGATGCAGAGCGTATCGTCGCCAAGATGCAGATCCGCATAGAGCGGCCTGAAATGAGCCGTCTGCATGTCCGCCGGCAGCGCGATCTCGCGCTGTTCGGCATCGGGCTTTGTCAGGTCCAGCACCAGGAGACGCGGACGCAGCCGATCGGAGATGATGAAGACGCACCACTCGCGCATCAGCATCATCTGCGAGATCGACTGGCCCTCGCCAGGCTGAAACAGGATCCGCGCCGGCCCGAGCGGAACCGTCTCCGAACTCGGATCGAAGCGCTGCAGCACGAGACTGCCGGTGGCAACGCGCTCATCGGTCTTTGCCCGCCAGAGGCAATGATCATGATTGAACTGGAAGTCCGCCTCCTTGGGCAGATCGATGCGCCGCCGCGTGCCGTCGTCGCCGATCAGGAACGCGCTGGCCACGCCGATCTCATGGGCGGCGACGAAAATGTCGATCAATCCGGCATCCGCCGAAGCGCCCGACAGGGCCGGGTCGATGACGAGATTAAAGCCGTAGACGTCCTCGTTTGCGGCTTCGAACATGACGGTGGCATCTTCTGGCCGCTGCCCGCGCTTCAATCGCCGCCCGACCCGTGGCCATCCGGAGCGGGTCGACGAAAATCGGTCGATGGAGCCGAAATAGCAGATCTCGTCGCGGCTCAGCCAATTGGCATGCGATCGTGCGGTCGGCGTATCGAAACCGCCCTCGACGATCTGCTTGCTCTCGGCGTCGAACTCGAGCAGCCGGTTAAGGTCGGAGCCGCCGTCGGAAAGCGTGAGCAGCACCCGCGTCGGCTCCCACGGGCAGGTAACCGCGCCGCGCCAGCTCCAGCGCTTGCCTTCACTGGCACAGAAGGCATCGAGATCGAAGACCGGCTCCCAATCGGCGTCCGGCAGCGGTTCCTGATCGGCAGGCAGACGGAGCCAGACGCCGAGAGGATTGTCCTTGCTCTGCCGGAAATCGAACAGCCAGTCGCCGCGGCGCATCGGCACGATCAGCCTGTCCTGCCGTTCGATCAGCGCCTTGATCGCGTCCCGATCCCTGACGAATTCAGCTGTTCTGAGTGCAGCGTCGGACACCCGGTTATGCTCGTCGATGAACTGGCGGGTGCGCGGATCGTCGTCCGTTTCGAGATGAAGGTTCATGTTCGACCTGCCGGTTTCCGTTGACGTCGCTCAGATCTAGGCAGCCGGTCCAGGCTTGGCAACCCGGCTTTAACGGGTCGTCACGAAATCGGCCGAGGCAACGAGATTGTTCGGCGCCTGCGTCTTCTTGAACTTCAGCGTCACCACCTTGTAGCCTTCGGCTTCAAGGTCCGAAAGCAGGGTCGGCAGCATCGTTGCGGTGCGCTTGTGGATGTCATGCATCAGAATGATGCCACGGCCGCGCTTGCGCAGCAGGTCCATCGTCCGCTGAGTCACGGAGGCCGGTGTTGTGGCGAAATAGTCCTTGCTGTCGATATCGACATCCATGACTACCAAATCGCGCATGGCGATCGCGGCGCGCAGTCTGTGGTTCTCGGAAAGATAGGGGAAACGGAAAAAGGAAACGTCGGTCCCCGTCGCCTTGGTCACCGCCAATTCGCCCTTGATCACCTCGGCCATCGCCGCGTCGAAATCAAGCGCACTCAGGTTGGCGTGGTCATAGGTGTGACTGCCGATCGTGTTGCCGTCCTCAGCGACCTTGCGGGCCAGCGCCGGATGCATTTCGGCCATTTCGCCGACCATCATGAAGGCGCCCTTGACGCCGAACTGGTCGAGGATCGCCAGCACCTTGTCGGTCCGGCCCGGGATCGGGCCGTCGTCGAAGCTCAGGATCACTTCCTTGTCCTGCAGCTTGAGATCGGCGAGCGAGGAAACCTCCAGCGTCCGCCCGGCCAGACGGTGCCAGCCGGTCATGCGCGGGCCCGCATCGTCGCCGGCATAGCCAAGTTTCCGCCCCTCGGGCGCGATCACCGAGGAGGTCTTGATCGATGTATCCGGGGCTTTGGTGGTGGTGCAGGCAGATAGGGTGGCCGTGAGGGCCATGCAAAACAGAATGAAAAAGCGATACATCGAAAGGGCTCAACAAATCGGTAACGAATGTTGAGACAACCTTTCGAATTATGGTTAACGATTGGTTGATGGTGGCCGGAATTGTGCCGATGCGCGGCACTTCGCCGCGTTTCGGCGACAGCTGTGGCTATCCCGCCATCGCTTCTTCGTATTCGGCCGAAAGCATCAGCCAGTCTTCCTCGGCCGCAGCCAGCTTGGCCGCAGCCTCGCCGCGCTGCTTTGCCTTTTCGGCGGCTTTGGCGGGCGTCTTTTCATAGAGAACAGGATCCGCAAGTTCCGCGTCAAGCGCCTGAATCTGTTTCTCCAGCTTCGCCGTCAAGGATTCGATTTCGTTGATCTTTTTCTTCAGCGGCTTCAGCGACGCCCGCCGTTCGGCATTGAGCTTGCGTTGCTCCGCCTTCGACGTCGCGTCTTCAATTAGCTGCGGTTTTTCTTCTTTTTTTTTACCTGAACTGACGATCAGGTCGCGATATTCGTCCATATCGCCTTCGAAGGCGGTCACCGTGCCGGCGTTGACCAGCCACAGCCGATCGACCGTCGCCTCGATCAGATGGCGATCGTGCGAGATCAGGATGACGGCGCCTTCGTAATCGTTCAGCGCCTCGATCAACGCGCGGCGGCTGTCGATGTCGAGATGGTTGGTGGGTTCGTCGAGGATCAGCAGGTTCGGCGCATTGAAGGCGGCAAGCCCCATTAGCAGGCGGGCCTTTTCGCCACCGGAAAGATCCTTGGCGGCCGTCGCCATCTTCTCGGTGGCAAGCCCCATCTGCGCGACGCGGGCGCGCACCTTGGCCTCCGGCGCGCCGGGCATCAGCCGGCGCACATGTTCGACCGGCGACTGCTCGGGAATGAGGTCGTCGAGTTGGTGCTGCGCGAAGAAGCCGATCTTCAGGCTCGGCGCGATTTTCACTTCGCCGCTATCCGGCGCAAGCCGGCCGGAGATGAATTTGGCGAAAGTCGACTTGCCGTTGCCGTTCGAGCCGAGAAGAGCGATGCGATCGTCATTGTCGATGCGCAGGTTGAGGTTCTTCAGGATCGGATTGCCGGGTTCGTAGCCGACGGCGCCGCTCTGGATCGCGACGATCGGCGATGCCGGCTGCTTTTCCGGCTCGGGAAAGGTGATCGGCGTGACGTGGTCCTCGATCACCGCGGCGACCGTTCCCATGCGCTCCAGCGCCTTGACGCGCGACTGTGCCTGCCGCGCCTTGGAGGCTTTGGCCTTGAAGCGATCGATGAAGCCCTGCAGATGTTTGCGGGCCGCGTCGTTCTTCGCCTTGGCCTTCGTCTGCAGCTCGTCGGCCTCCGCCTTCTGCCGCTCGAACTGGTCGTAACCGCCGCGATAGAAGGTAAGCTTCTTCTGGTCGAGATGCACGATCGAATTGACCGCGTTGTTCAGAAGGTCGCGATCGTGGCTGATGATGATGACGGTGTGCGGGTAGCGGCGGATATAGTCTTCCAGCCACAATGTGCCTTCGAGGTCGAGATAGTTTGTGGGCTCATCGAGCAGGAGCAAGTCCGGCTCGGCAAACAGCACGGCTGCGAGCGCGACGCGCATGCGCCAGCCGCCGGAGAAGGAGGAGGCGGGGCGGGCTTGCGCCGCCTGGTCGAAGCCGAGGCCGGCGAGAATGCTCGCCGCCCGCGCTTCGGCCGAATGCGCGTCGATATCGACGAGGCGCATCTGGATTTCTGCGATGCGGTGCGCATCGGTCGCCGTTTCCGCCTCAGTGACGAGCGCCGTGCGTTCCTTGTCGGCGGCAAGCACGATCTCGATCAGGGCGTCCTCGGTCGCCGGCGCTTCCTGCGCCACCTGGCCGATGCGGGCGGCCTTCGGGATCGATACCGATCCGCTCTCGGAGCCGAGATCGCCGGTGATGACGCGAAACAGCGTCGACTTGCCGGCGCCGTTGCGTCCGACCAGCCCCGCCTTGGTGCCCGAAGGCAGCGAGACGCTGGCATTGTCGAGAAGCAGGCGCCCGGCGATGCGGGCGGAAATGTCGGTAATCGTGATCATGGCGGCGTTTTGGCCGAAAGCGCCCGTCAAGGCAAGAGCGCTTAAGCATACTTGCCCTGCGCCAAGGAATGCTTGTGTGCCTCAGTGGCCGAAAGCCTGCACCGGCCGTCGAGGATTGGACTGCGCTGCGAGAAGCGCCACGCGGGCATTGGCCTGCAATTGCCCCGGCGTTGCCGCATCGGTGCTGAGTGCTACGCCGATCGAGATGGTCAGCCGGCCGCGATCGGCCTTGTCGGATGTCGCGAAGACCAGATTGTCCTCGACCGAGGCGCGCAGCCGCTCGGCGATAGCGATTGCGTCCTGCATGCCGACGTTGGAAAACAAGACAGCGAATTCGTCAGCCTCGGTGCGGGCGACGAAGTCGTTCTTCTTGACCGATTTGCGGAAGAGGGTGGCGAGCTTCTTCAGCAGCTTGTTGCCGGCCTGGGTGCCGTATGTGCCGTTGAGATCGGTGAAATTATCGATATCGACCATGATCAGCGCGCTGCCGGCAGCACCCTCTTCGCGCTCGTAGAGATCGGCGATCGTCCGGTTCAGCGCGATGCGGTTCGGAAGCCCGGTGATCTTGTCGGCCACAGCGGCCGATTGCATTGCCGAAATGCCGCGCTCCAGCGTTTCCAGCGCCTTGATGTCGTCCTGCAGCCTGGCGCCGATTTCCATCTCCGCCGACAGCACCGTTGCGAGCGAGGCGGTGAGGTAATCGATCTCGCTGAGGAAGGCGGCAAGGCTCTGGTCGTCGTTTCCGGAAACGGATTTCAGGATCGTGGCGCAGGCGCGTGCAAAGGCATCTCTGTGCCTCAGCCCTTCGGTAAGCCTCTCGGCCACCTCGCGCAGCATCCGGCTCGCCTCGTTGCGTGACGTCTCGCCGGCCAGCCCGCAATGGCTGACGAGCCGGTATTTCAGGCCGAGTTCATCGAGCATCGCCTGCTGCGGCTGGGACCCAAGTGCTGCAATATCCTGCGCAAGGCCGGCATTGAGCCCGATAATCGCCTCGTGGAAGAGTTCGTAATTGCGTGGCAAGGCGGCGACGTTGAGGCGTGCCAGGTGCTGGGCGATCCTCTGAATGTCCGTCATGGGCGCCGGGCGCACCGCTTCGCGCGGCACCAGTGCGTTTGCGCTTGCATTCTGCATGACGATCCCTCGCTGCCCGGCCTCATTTCCTGCATTCATGCCTGCAAGCTTTTAAAAGAGGCTGAATTTTCAACGGGAAGCCCGGGATTTACGGCATAAGCGGTTAATGCAGTCTTGATGGCACCCGCCACCTGCCTTTGCGCGTGCGGACAGAAGACCTTCCTCGCGATAGAGCCGGTAGATACGATCGGCGCCGGACGGCTCTCCGTCTCGCCGAAGCAGGGTGAACAGCCATCGGTAGTCGAAACGCTGTCGCGCTACTCACCATCAATCTCCTCACGCCAAATGAAAAATGTGAGAATCGGATTTTTGAGTAGGAACTCCCTATTTTCTTTATTTTTGCGCAGTTCTCGCCAGGACCGCGTAAGGAGATAACTCCCGACGCTGAATGGAAGCAACGCAACGATAAAAAACCAAAATACCGTGTATACAGACCTGTAAATCCCGTGTGTGTTTTCTACACCGCCATTCAACAGCTGCACAGCATACGCTCCTGCGAAGCAGAAGAAGAAAGCTACCAGACAGATAAGATTTAGGCGTTTTGTCACAGCGTCCTCCGAAGAACCCCGCGCTCAAGCATGCGGTGTCCGCTCTATCCAATCTGCACTACGCCCCGCCCCAACCGCAGCCTATATAGGCGGCAAACATCCTGTAATGCCTGAGCATCCGACCCCTCCTGCTGTCGTATCGGCAGTCTATGCCGTTTGTCCAGAAATCGGAGTGATGGCGCCCATGAAATTTCCTGATTTGATTACGGGCGCTTTCTGTCGTGCAATGGATGAAGCTGCGATCTCGAAAGGACTGGTATGACCAGAGCTCTCTATTCTCTTTGCGGCGCCGACGAGCGGCGCTTCTTTTCGCCCCATTGCTGGAAGGCGGTGATGGCGCTGGCGCATAAGGGGCTCGATTTCGAGGAAATCCCGACGACCTATACCCGCATCCGCGCAATCGGTGGCGGTGTCTCGCAGACCGTGCCCGTTCTCGACGACAACGGCCGGCTGATCCCCGACAGTTTCGACATCGCCCTCTATCTGGAAGAAGCCTATCCCGAGCGGCCGTCGCTGTTTAACGGCGAGGGCGGCAAGGCGCTGTCGCGCATGGTCGAGGGTTATTCGCAGATGATCATCCATCCCTCAATCACGCGCATCGCCCTTCTCGACATCCACGCCAACCTCGACGAAGGAGACAAGGCCTATTTCCGCGAGAGCCGCGAGGTCAGGCTCGGCAAGCCGCTGGAGGTGATTGCCGCCGACAGCGAAGCGGAGAAGGCCGCCTTCGGCGCCAAGCTGGAGCCGCTCCGTCACATGCTGAAGTTCCAGCCCTTCATCGGCGGGCAGACGCCGCTCTTTGCCGACTATATTGTCTTCGGCGCGCTGCAATGGCTGCGTGTCTGCACCGGCCTCGCGATGCTGGCCGCCGACGATCCCGTCATGGCCTGGTTCGAACGCTGCCTTGATCTCCATCAAAGCCGCGGCCGGACTGCGACAGCGGCGTGAAATTGCCGCGGTAGCTGAAGATTAATTGGCGTTCAGGTGCTGCTACATCATCAAGGCGGATCTGGGCGTTAGCGTAGCGGGCTAGGTTTTCCGAAGACGCGGCCGACCATCGATACGATCGTGTTTGCTCCCGAAGCGAACATGGAAGGCTTTCGAACGATGGGCGGCAGGCCCATTTCCGAGCGCTGCTGAGGCGTAAGCGATACGGTATCGACGAGGGTCCACGCATCGCCGGTGGCGACATCTATCAACCCGAGATCTGCGGCTGCTTTGACTAGGTCATCATCTGCAAGGCCGACACCGGTAACACGGCCGCCTTCTGCAGCCATCGAATGGCAACAGAAATTGCCCTGTGATTGTTGTTTAAGCGAGCTGTTAATTAACCGGGAAGGAGCGCGGGGGTCATAATGCGCAGGTAGCAAGTTTTCTCTATGGCCGCTATTTTGCTGACCAACGAGATTCGTTGGACTCAGATCAATGGCGAAAGATCACTATATCCCACAAAGCCTGCTGAGACGTTTTGTCGAACACGACAAGGGGCGAAACCTAAATGTTTTGGACAAGCTCTCGGGCGAGATGCTCCATCCTGCGGTCAAGGACTTTGGTAGTATTAAGGACTTCCATACCCTCTCGTTGAATATGCGAAGAGAATTCCCAGACGAGGATTTGCCGCAAATTGAAGACCTATTGAACTCAGAATTCGAGGACCTGGCGGCTCCACTCTTTGCAAGAGTGGTCGAGAGTTCGTCGTTGAGCGGCCTCACTCCAGACGACCGTCAGGTGATCATTCGGTTCGTTGCACTGCAGTGGGTGCGTACGCCGGGTCGAATCTTCAACATGCGTTCAGGACTGGCCCGGATGTCTGGAAAAGAAGAACCGGCGAGAAATCTCAAAGTGTTTGGCACCCCAACCACTCCAGATCCGTTACGTGACGTTGGACTGTTGGGCATTCCTATCGATGCTGAAGGTTTGGCCAACGTACTCCGCCGCGCCCACTTGGCGCTGGCATTAGCGCCAGGGGAGTTAGCGGTTGTTGGCGACAATCCCGTTATAGCGCTCTACGATCGCGAACTCCCTGAAAATGTTTATGCTGCATTTCTGGTTTCCGCTCGCGGTAGCGATGTATTTCTACCCATATCGCCTCGCCACATCCTCTATCTGCACACTGACCAGGACGCCACAACAGGCACCTGCGGAAAGACGCTTCCGACGCCGCTGGAGCTTTCAGTTGACGCGATGAGCTATCTAAATGGCCTCCAGGGCAAGAACGCCGTGCAATACTTGGTGGTGCCACGCCAGGATCAGATAGCAAAGGTAAAGGCCGATATTGCCACGCAACAAGCGGTCCGCTTTAATTTCAAGCGCGCCTTCGATTAATGGCGTTAGCCCAACTGCTCGACCTTAAACGCTGCTTCGTGATCTTGCAGCTCGCGAAGTCCCTTATATGAAGCGTGCCGCAGCTTCCGGTCATCTGTCCAGACCCGTGTTGGGAATTTTTGGCTCGCTTGTTGCGAATCCAAAGTCTGACGCTTGGTCAGAGTTCGCGGAATGTCGGGAACAACCTTTGCAGATCGACTACTTGAGGCCGTCGGAGACGAATCAATTCACGGTTTTTCGAAAAATTCGGGAATCAGTGACAGTTCGCTGCGCGGCTACCTAAAGGGAGGGATGCCAGGGGAAGATATCGCCCTTAAAATTGCGGAGGTTGCGAAAGTCGACCTTAAGTGGTTAATTGCGGGCACTGGTTCAAAGGAAATTAGGCCGCCAGAGGATGCGTTCGAGGGCGGCGCTCTTGATAGTCGTGGTCGCATTGTGAATGAAATTGCTTTTATTCCGCGCCTGGATGTCCAGGCGTCGGCGGGTATGAGTTCCCTTGTTGTCAGCGAAGATACCGTTGATATTCTTGCATTTAATCGGAATTGGCTCCGTGAGAGGAGCATCAATGCGGCTGCCGCTCGCGTGCTCGACGTCAAAGGCGACAGCATGGAGCCGACGATCCGCGACGGCGACATCTTGGTTGTCGACACCTCGATAACCCAGGTTCGCGACAATGCCATCTACGTCATTATCTATGCGGGCAACGTCCTGGTGAAACGCGTCCACCTTAAGCGCGAAAACTCGCAGACACTGATATCTGACAATGAGCGGTACCCACGCGAAGACGTGCCGATTGAAGAGGTTCCTGATCTGCACATCGCCGGCCGCGTGATGTGGTTTGGTCGGTCAATATGATCCTTCGAACTGTTTTGATAATAGCCGCGATAATTTGTTCGTTTACAACCACTTATGTCTACGCGAATTGGCAAGACACCCAGTGGGGCCAATCGCCTGAAGACCTGTCAGCTGGCGGGAGACGAGTAGAGCCGGTTACCGGGGGAGCGATCGAGGATCGCTCGATTCCGGCATATGGAAAGGCGCTTCTTTCGGGGCCTTACAGGGCAGGAGATGAAAACTTCTCTGCCGATTACCTGTTTCGTAACAAGAAGTTTTCTGCGGTTGTGCTGTATATGAGTGATCGCGAGCAAGCCATGCGGGTTAATGCACAGCTCCGTGCACAATACGGCAGGCCTGAACTCGACGACCTCGATCTTGGTCCTCCGACATACTGCACGACCGAGACGCGGACTTGGCGCGACAGCGAGCGGGGAAACCTTGTCACGTTTCGAAGCCGATATTGCAGAGATCCGGCGGTGGAGACATCGCAATACCTTATCTACAGGCCGATCGTCAGCTCGACGATGAGTGGCTTGTAAAAGGCATCAAATCTGATGACAAAGCGCGATGAGAACGAGACGCCTCCCGAGAAAAAGCAAGAAATCGAATATTATCTTGAGTTTAGGGGCGGCAGAGAAATCAAGGCATTCATAGATTTCTATAAAATTATGAAGTCGCTTTTCTCACGAAAAGACTGAACCCGCAGGCGATCTAAAGCAGATACAGTTCCGCGACTGAGGTGCCATTTGAACTGGCGCCGCTATTGTCGCATCTCTCGCCGCGAAATCCACCTGAAGCCTTGCGTTTAAGGGATTTCACCGCTATTTCCCGGCAATTCTCAGCTATTCCCGGTTAGTGCCATGTGAAGTTGCAGGTTACAACATGCCTCGATCGTCACCAACCCACAACAGCTCTGTGACAGCGGCGTGAAATTGCCGCCGGCCTCTTGTTTTCGGGTGTTGGGGCGGGTAAAGACCGCCCACTTTTCCAGAGAAAACAGAGGATTTGACTATGGCGATTGAACGCACCTTCTCGATGATCAAGCCGGATGCAACCAAGCGCAACCTGACGGGTGCCATCACCAAGATGCTCGAAGATGCCGGCCTGCGCGTCGTCGCCTCCAAGCGCGTCTGGATGAGCCGTCGCGAAGCTGAAGGCTTCTACGCCGTTCACAAGGAGCGTCCCTTCTTCGGCGAACTCGTCGAAGGCATGACCTCCGGCCCGACCGTCGTTCAGGTTCTGGAAGGCGAAGGCGCCATCCTCAAGAACCGCGAAATCATGGGCGCGACCAACCCGGCAAACGCTGACGAAGGCACGATCCGCAAGGTCCATGCCCTGTCGATCGGCGAAAATTCCGTTCACGGCTCGGATGCTCCGGAGACGGCTGCCCAGGAAATCAAGTACTGGTTCTCCGATACCGAAGTCGTCGGCTGAGGCAACGTTTCTGTATTGCCCGGCAATGCCTTGAATTGACTCTTAAAAGCCGGGGCCTCGCTCCGGCTTTTTCCATGCCGAATAGCCTCTATGCGGGGCACTTGTCGGTATTCGAAAAATCGACGCTGCCGTCAGGCTTGAAGACCTCCGGGTTTTTGTCATAAAGCGCACCGAGGACGAGCGGCTTGCTCGGCAGCACAGTCTGGTCAAGGTCGGAGCGGAACTGCGTCTTCAATTCCTGCAGGACCTTGCCGTCCTTGTCGACCAGCCGGACACTGACGGAATAGGGACGGTCCTTGCGCACGCAGTGGAGTTTTTCGCTCTGCAGCGCAATTTTGTCGTCGATCGGGTAGATTTTCTGGTTCAGCACCAGCGGATCGCCGCCCTCAGGATTTTCGAATTCGGCGATGATGAGAGAACCGTCGGGGATGGGACCCGTCTTCTTCAGCGTCAGCAGATAGGTGGCGCTTGCCACGCGATAGTTGAAGACGAAGAGATGGCCGGTGACTTCGACCAGGTCTTCAGCCTGGCGCTGGCAGGCAGACATCAGAAGGCTGGCCGCTGCCGCCGTTATGATCAAATGTTTTCTCATGGCGTCTCCTCCTTCTTGCGGCGATAATACCGGTTCGCCTTGGCGCGGTTGCCGCAGACCGCCATGTCGCACCAGGCGCGGCTCCTGTTCTTGCTGCGGTCGATGAACAGCCAGCCGCAATTGCCGCAGATCTTCATGCGTTCCGGATCGGGCATGGTGATCAGCCGCAGCACCGAATGCGCGGTCGCCGCCGCCAGGCTGCCGCGGCCTGCTTCGCGCAACACCTTCGCCAGCGCTTCCAGCAGCAAGGCCAGCAATTGGTCATCGCCGCCCTTGAGTATACGCTTGCGAAAATAGAGGTCGATCGCTTCCCGCAGCGCGATGAAATCCGTCTCGTTTTCCGCCGCCACCGGGGCGATATCGCCGAAGAGGGCGCGTTCGGCGCAGAATTCGGCGGCGGCATGCGGAAAGTCCCGCATCTGGTCCCGAACCGCGAAGCGGTCGATCCGCCGCGTCGCATCATGGCGCAGCACGACGCTGTTGGCGACATCGAGCGCCAGGGCGCCGCCGGCAAAGCGGTGAGGGGTCCAGGAAAAGCTCATGGTGAAATTATAACTGGTGAAATAACTTTTGCCAGTTATAATTTTGGTGACGTGGAGTGTCTGGAATGGCCTATCTTCTGCAGCAGTTGGCGAATGCGGTTCCGCTCGCTGCTCTCTATGCCGCGCTCGCCTTCGGTTATGCCGTAGCCTTCGGCGTGACGAAGCGGGCCGATATCACCTATGGGGCGATTTTCGCCTTCGCAGGCCAGATCCTGCTGCTCTTCACCGAACTCGCCTTCAACCGCCTCTGGCTGGTACTGCCGGCCGCCCTTGCCGTCGGCGCCTGCGCTTCCATCGCCTATTCGCTGGGGGCGGGCTTGTGGATCGGCCGGTCGATCATGCTGCCGCTGGTCAACAAATCGCCGAATACGGTCATCGTCGCCGCCCTCGGCATCATGATCGTGCTGATGGAGACCGCCAGGCTTGCCGCCAATACCCGCACCATCTGGCTGCCGCCGTTTCTGAACGATACGGTGATCTTCTGGAGTGACGGCCCGTTCAAGGTAACGCTCACCTATATCCAACTGATCGACACCGCGCTGATGTCAGCCATCGTCGCTGTTGGAACGCTGATCCTCAGGCGCACAGCCTGGGGCCGCATCTGGCGCGCCGTCACCGACGACCCGCTGGCCGCCGAGCTCTGCGGCACCAGCGCCAACCGCGTCTTTCTCGTCGCTTATGCGGCAGCTAGCCTCGTCGCCACGATTTGCGGAATCCTCGCCACCTTCTATTACGGTTCGATGGATTTCGGCGCCGGCCTGATGTTCGGGCTGAAGGTGCTGCTGATTGCGGCTGTCGGCGGCTATTCCGATCCGCTACGCTCGGCAGGCGGCGCCGCCGGCCTCGCCGTCGTCGAGACCATGTGGGGGGCCTATGGCCCCTTTGTCTGGCGGGATCTGGTGATCTTCTCGCTGCTCGTCCTGGTCTTGGTCATGAGCCGCAGGGAGCGAGTCACGCTCTAATTCATTTCCATTTGTCGCGCGCCGCGTCGTCGGCGTCTCTCGCCGTGACCCACTCGCCGGTGGCGCCATCCCGACCATGCTCCTTCTTCCAGAAGGGGGCTGCGGTCTTCAGGAAATCCATGACGAAATTGGCGCCGTCGAACGCCGCCTGCCGGTGCGGCGCCGCTGCAATGACGAGCACGATATTCTCGCCCACGGCGATCTTGCCGTAACGGTGGATGGCGGTGAGGCCGAGAAGCCCGAAACGGGCAATGGCGAGATCGCCGATGCGGGCCATCTCCGCTTCGGCCATGCCGGGATAATGTTCGAGTTCGAGCGCCGAGAGCGCCCCGCCTTCATCGCGGCAGAGGCCGGAAAAGGTGACGACGGCGCCGATGCCGGGCCTGTCCTTGGAGAGGCGGTCGACCTCGGTTTGAAGGTCGAAGTCCTCATGCTGGACGCGGATGGTGGGGGTGATGATCATGATAACATCCCCAACTGTTTTGATGCAGTAGCGGAAACTATGGAGAGGGCGTGCCCTGCCAACCCTCCTCTGCCTTGCCGGGCATCTCCCCCACAAGGAGGGAAATTACGGGCGGCTTGACCATCGTGCCCATCTTCTGTTTTTCCGGGCTGCGAGGTTGATTGGTTGGGGAAGTTCGTGCTTCCAGCCAATCTCCCTCCTTGTGGGGGAGATGTCCGGCAGGACAGAGGGGGGTAGCGACACGGCACCACCATCACTGTCTCACCCCCCCGTCATCGGAGGAAATATCCCGATCTCGCGCGCGCCTGATATCGGCTCGTCATGCTCGACATGCTCCATGTCGAGCGCCACGCGGATCACCTCGGGATATTGAAGCGCGGTCTCATATTCTTCGCCCAGCGTCTTCAAATGATTCAAGAGATCGGTAACGGTAACGACGGAGGAGGGGAGGTCGATATCCTCCTCGCTCTTGCCGATGCGCTCACGCACCCATGCGAAATAGACCAGCCGGGTCATTCCTCGTTATCCACGATATGTTTCACCCCGGCGCGGAAATAATCATAGCCGGTATAGATGGTCAGCAGCGCGGCGATCCATAAGAGCGCGATGCCGGTCTGCGTCGTGTAGGGGAAAATCTCGTCGCCGGCCGGGCCGGCGAGCAGGAAGGCGATGGCGACGAGTTGCAGCGTCGTCTTCCACTTGGCGATGCGCGTCACCGGCACGCTGACCTTCAGCGCTGCCAGATATTCGCGCAAGCCCGATACCAGGATCTCACGGCAGAGAATGGTGATCGCAGCCCAGATCGACCAGCCGGCAATCGTCTGGTCGGCGGCGACCAGGAGAAGGATCGAGGCGACCAGCAGCTTGTCGGCGATCGGATCGAGCATGCGGCCGATATTCGACGTCTGGTTCCAGATGCGCGCGAGATAGCCGTCGAGAAAATCGGTGATCGAGGCGATGACGAAGATCCACAGCGCCACCCAGCGCGCCGTGTTGCTGATCGACAGCTTACCCTCGATGAAGAAGCAGAGAACGATCAGCGGTACGGCGAGAATACGGCCGTAGGTCAGAAGATTGGGAATGCTGTACGCACGCGATGCCATGGGATC
This sequence comes from Rhizobium sp. NZLR11, assembly GCF_019685115.1. Classification (NCBI taxonomy): domain Bacteria; kingdom Pseudomonadati; phylum Pseudomonadota; class Alphaproteobacteria; order Hyphomicrobiales; family Rhizobiaceae; genus Rhizobium; species Rhizobium sp. NZLR11. The sequence continues at coordinate 215,983 of NZ_JABDWD010000003.1, forward strand.
GTTTCTCTGAATTGATGCGCCGCTACAGCGCCGCGCGGCTTTTCAGACGCGCAAAGGACGCTGTAACACTTTGAACCTGCGCATCGTGCTTTCCAATCGATTCCGATTTTCGGGCCGATGCGGTAGATGACGGCTTTGGCTGCGGACCGTCAACATTCTTTCTGTCTTTTCACTGCCTTTGCGTGGAATTTGCGACGGACACCGGTTATTTCGCGGCGTCGTCGTGGAAATGGTTATAGACCTGCTTGGCGACGGCTTCCGATATGCCTTCGACCGTCATCAGGTCGGAGAGCGCCGCGCGAGAAACCGCCTTCGCCGTGCCGAAATGCTGGAGCAGCGCGCGTTTGCGCGATGGCCCGATGCCGCCGATCTCGTCGAGCGGGTTCTTGATCATTTCCTTCTTGCGCCGTGCCCGGTGCGAGCCGATTGCGAAACGATGCGCCTCGTCGCGCATGCGCTGGACGAAATAGAGCACCGGATCGCGCGGCGGCAGGGTAAAACTCTCGCGTCCCGGCGGGAAGAAGCGCTCGCGCCCGGCATCGCGGTCGACGCCCTTGGCGATGCCGATCGCCGTCACGCTGTCGGTGATGCCGAGCTCGGTGAGGATGGCGCGTACCGCGGTCATCTGCCCCTGGCCGCCGTCGATCAGGATCACATCGGGCCAGGCCGGGAAGGGCATGTCGGCGGCGTCGAGCGCGGCGGTCTGCGCCGTCCGGTCGGGAATGCCTTCGTCCTTGATCAGCCGCGAGAAGCGCCTCGTCATCACCTCCTTCATCATGCCGAAGTCGTCGCCGGGGGTGATGTCGGTCGATTTGATGTTGAACTTGCGGTACTGGTTTTTGACGAAACCTTCCGGCCCCGCGACCACCATTCCACCGACGGCATTGGTGCCCATGATATGCGAGTTGTCGTAGATCTCGATGCGCTGCGGTGCATAGGCAAGCCCGAACGTGTCCTTGAAACCTTCGAGCAGCCGCGATTGCGACGCCGTCTCGGCGAGCTTTCGCCCATGCGCCTCGCGCGCATTGCCGACGACATGGTCGACCAGATCGCGCTTCTCACCGCGCTGCGGCACCAGGATCGAAACCTTGTGAGCGGCCTTTTGGCTGAGTGCGGCCGCGAGCAGTTCCATCTCCTCGATCGTTTCCGACAGCATGATCTGCTTCGGCACAGGCTTGTCGTCGTAGAACTGAGCGAGAAAGGCATTCAGCACTTCGGCGCCGGAAAGCTGCGGATCGGCCTTCGGGAAATAGGCGCGGTTGCCCCAGTTTTGACCGGTGCGGAAGAAGAACACCTGGATGCAGGAAATGCCGCCCTCATGGTGGATGGCGAAAACATCCGCCTCCTCGACGCCGGCTGGATTGATGCCCTGATGGCTCTGCACATGCGAAAGTGCTGCCAGTCGATCGCGATAGATCGCCGCCCGCTCGAAGTCGAGGTCCTCGGCCGCCTGGTTCATGGCCTCAGCCATGTGCGACTTCACCTTCTGGCTCTTGCCGGAGAGGAAGTCCTTCGCCTCCTGCACCAGTTCGCCGTAACCCCCGTCGCTGACCTCGTGGGTGCACGGCCCGGAACAGCGCTTGATCTGGTAGAGCAGGCAGGGGCGGGTGCGCGTTTCGAAGACGCTGTCGGTGCAGGTGCGGATCAGGAAGGCACGCTGCAGCGAATTGATCGTCCGCCCGACCGCGCCGGCCGAAGCGAAAGGTCCGAAATAGTCGCCCTTTCGCGCTCTCGCACCGCGATGCTTGAAAATGGCCGGCGCCCGATGGTCGCCGGTGATGAGGATATAGGGAAAGGACTTGTCGTCGCGCAGCAGCACGTTAAAGCGCGGCCGCAAGCGCTTGATCAGATTCGCTTCCAGCAGCAGCGCTTCGGTTTCCGTGCGCGTCGTCACGAATTCCATGTTCGCCGTCTGGCGCACCATCTGGGCGATGCGGTTGGAATGCACGCGGCCGACGGCGTAATTGCCGACGCGCTTCTTCAGGCTGCGCGCCTTGCCGACATAAAGCACGTCGCCGTCGGCATTGAACATGCGGTAGACGCCGGGGCTGTTCGGCAGCCGCTTGACGAATTCGCCGATCAGTTCCGCGCCGATGAGCCCGGTCTCGTTGAGGCTGCCCGCGTTCCAGTCGACCGCAGTCGCAAGCGGGGCGGCGGCGGAAACATCGCCTTCCACCTCGATATCGTCTTCGCTCTCATCCGTATCATCGTAGAGAACGCCGCCATCCGGCAGCTTTCGTCCGTTCATTCCGTAATCTCCGCCACATCGGGCGTCTGCCAGGCGAGGTGCTGGCCGCCATCGAGGGCAATCATCTGGCCGGTGATCGAGGGCGTGTCGAAGAGAAAGCGAATCGTCTGTCCGAACTCGCCGAATCCCGGCCCCGCCTTCATGATAAGCCCGTCGATCTGTGCCTGGAAGTCCTCTTCCGACTGCCGCGCGCTACGCACCGTCGGACCGGGGCCGATGGCGTTGACGCGCAGCTTCGGCGCAAAGGTCTGTGCCATCGTCTGCGTCGCCGTCCAGAGTGCGCCCTTCGAAAGCGTGTAGGAATAGAAGCCGGGGTTGAGCGCCCAGACCCGCTGGTCGATGATGTTGACGATCAGTCCGTTCGCATCGTCGGGCAGTTGTTCGGCAAAACCCGCAGCGAGAATCGAGGGCGCCCGCACATGGATGTCGAAATGCTGCGCCCATGCCTGCGCATCGAAACTGCGGGCCGAATCCTGGCGGAAGATCGAGGCGTTGTTGACGAGCAGGTCGATCGGCCCGAGAGCTTCTGACGCTCTTTTCATGAGCGCGCTTGTTTCGCCGATATCGGTAAGATCGGCCATAAGCGCGATCGCCCGATATCCCTTCTGCCGCAATTCCGCCGCCAGCTCTTCGGCTTCATCGATGGAGCCGTTCGCGTGGATCGCAACGGAAAAGCCATTTGCAGCAAGGTCTTCGGCGATTGCCCTGCCTATTCTTTTAGCGGCCCCAGTTACAAGGGCCGAGCGAAGTCTTTTGTGGTTCAAAATCCTGCCTTCTGATCCCGCGAGTCTGTCTGCTGACTATATAGGCGCGGGCGGAGATTATATAAATAGGCCGTCGCGGTTGCGTCCGTGAGCAGGATATTCTATGTATTATTTAAGAATGCGATTTCTTAAAATAAGTATTTTAAGATTAACTCTTCGGTATGGTTAATGAAGTGTATGTTGCACTCAAGCAACATCGAATTTCGGCCACGCGGCAGCCACAATGATATCACAATTTGGCTCTTTCAAATCCGCATTTGAGTTCCAATTTCAGTCTCGATCCGGAAGGGACATCTGGCAATATCCCGCCAATGCTTCACTGATAGACAGATGGCAAGCAAAGCGGGACTGAAAGGAGACTAAGTATGCGTGTACTCATTGCTGGCCTCATGGCCTCCGTTTTTGCAATTGCGGGCGTCTCGGCAGCTCAGGCGGCCGATGCCGTCGACCAGGTTCCGGAAGCACCGGTCGCCCAGGACGCTCCGGTCAAGCCGGCCGGTAGCTGGGAAGGCTTTTACCTCGGCGGCGCCGGCACCTACAACATGGGTGACTTCGGTTCCGACCGTCACACCTATGGTTTCGGCGGCCAGGTCTTCACCGGTTACAACTGGCAGCAGGGCCAGATCGTTTATGGCGTTGAATCCGATCTCGGCTACAGCGGCGACGACGTCTCCTCAGACGGCGTCAAGAACAAGTATGGCTGGAACGGCTCCGTCCGTGGCCGCGTCGGCTACGACATGAACCCCTTCCTGCTCTACGGCACCGCCGGTCTTGCCCTCGGCAACGTCAAGGTTTCCGACGGCACCTCGGATGAAAGCAAGACGAACTACGGCTATACGGTCGGCGCTGGCGTCGAAGCCTTCGTGACCAACAACATCACGACGCGCCTCGAATATCGCTACACCGACTACCAGAGCAAGGACTACGACCTCGACTCCGGCAGCTTCTCGCGCGGTTACGACGAGAACAGCGTCAAGCTCGGTATCGGCGTCAAGTTCTAAGCCGAACAGAACCGTCCAAGCATGGAAAAGCCGGGCACGTTGCCCGGCTTTTTGCTGCTTCCTTGTTGTTGCCGGCGCTCACGCCCGACGAGCCGACTGCTCTCAGCCCTGGGCTTTCAGTTCGCCATGGGCGGGGAATTTCTTGTCGAACTGCCGCAGCCAGTCGACCAGCGGCGCATGATCGGCTTCCCACTGGTCCTTGAAGCGCAGCTCGAGATAATCGAGCGTCGCGGCCAGCGCGAAATGCCCGCCGCTGAGCTTCTTGCCGAGCTTCGGCGGATCGGCGCTGAGGTGAGCAAGCCCGCTCGTCGCCTTTTTCCATTGCCGGTCGATCCAGGGCTGATGGACCTTTTCCTCGTCGCGGAAGCGTCGCTCGTAGATGATGGCGAGCAGGCAGTCACAGATGCCGTCGCAAAGCGCCTCGAGGATTTCCGCATCCGTGCGCTTGCCCTTCTTCGCAGGATAGAGCTTGCCCTTCGTCAGCCGGTCGAAATAATGCATGATCGCCACGCTGTCGTATATCGACACTCCGTCATCGGTCAGCAGCGTCGGGATCTTGCCGAGCGGATTGTTGTCCACCAGGATCGCCGGTCCGGTATTGGTGTCGACCCGAATGGCGTTCACCCCTAGGCCGAGAAAATGCGCGGCCATCCGCACCTTGTTGGAATAGGGCGAGGCGGGCGAACAGAGCAGCTTCATGGGATACCTGATCAGATTGTGGACCTGTGGCGCGGACTATTCCCGAACCCGGTTGCCGGGTCAATCGTCCTTGATCGCCGCCTTGTTCTCGCCGCGCAGCCAGAAGGCCCGGTGCGAGGCAAAACGGTCTTGCGCCAGATGGTCCTTCAATGCCGGCAGCAATTGATGCAACTCGTCCTTCAGCGTGAAGGGCGGGTTGACGATGACGAGGCCTGAGCCCGTCAATCCGGTGATGCCGCGGTCGCTGCGGACCGCGAGTTCGGCGCAGAGCATTTTCGGGATGTCGAGCGCCTGCAGCGCCTCGTGGAATTCCTTGATCGGCGCACCCTTCTTCAGCGGATACCACAGGCAATAGGTGCCGCCGGGAAAACGGCGATAGGCCTTTTCCAGTCCCTCGGCGAGGCGCTGATATTCGTCCTCTTCCTCGAAGGGCGGATCGACGAGCACGATGCCGCGCTTCTCCTTCGGCGGCAGGTGCGCGCCGAGCGCCAGCCAGCCGTCGAGCTCGGTGATGCGGGCGTGGTGATCGCCCTCGAACAGCCGGTGCAGCCTGACGAAATCTTCGGGATGGAGTTCCATTGCCGACAAGCGATCCTGTGGCCGGAACAGCAGCCGCGCAAGTTTCGGCGATCCGGGATAGAAACGGACGCCGCCCTCAGGGTTGAGTTCGCGGATGGCGGAGAGATACGGCTCCAGCAGTTCGGAAACCTGAGGGCCGAGATCGGCCTCCATCAGCTTGCCGATGCCTTCGAGCCATTCGCCGGTTTTCTGCGCTTCTTCGGACGAGAGGTCGTAGAGCCCGATGCCGGCATGCGTGTCGAGCACGCGGAATGCCCCATCCTTCTTTTGCATGTAGCGGATCAGCCGCGCCAGCACGGCATGTTTCAGCACATCGGCAAAATTGCCCGCGTGATAGATGTGGCGGTAGTTCATTTTCGCTGATGTCCGTATGAATTCGCGTCATGGGGAAGTTTTGTGGCTTTTGGCCGTGCAAGCCTTGGAATATACAAATGCCATGAACATTGCGACCCCCATCCACGCCAAATCCCCGAAGTCGGACACCAGGGTAGGCCACACGGCCTGTCCGCACGACTGTCCCTCCACCTGCGCGCTGGAGGTCGATATAGCAGAGGATGGCCGCATCGGCCGCGTGCGCGGCGCCGGCGACCATTCCTATACCTCCGGCGTCATCTGCGCCAAGGTCGCCCGTTATGCCGAGCGGCTCTACCATCCCGAGCGGCTGATGCATCCCTTGCGCCGCGCCGGCGCCAAGGGGGCAGGGCAGTGGCAGCAGATTTCCTGGGACGATGCGCTGGATGAGATCGCCGAAGCCTTCGTGAAGGCCGAGGCAAGGGACGGCAGCGAGGCGATTTGGCCCTATTTCTATGCCGGCACCATGGGCTGGGTGCAGCGCGATTCGATTGATCGCCTGCGCCATGCCAAGCGCTATTCGGGCTTCTTCTCTTCGATCTGCACCAACCCCGCCTGGACCGGCTTCACCATGGCGACCGGCACGCTGCGCGGTCCCGATCCGCGCGAGATGGGCCGCACCGATTGCGTCGTCATCTGGGGTACCAACGCGGTCTCGACGCAGGTCAACGTGATGACCCACGCCATCAGGTCGCGCAAGGAGCGCGGCGCGAAGATCGTCGTCATCGACATTTACGACAATCCGACGATGAAGCAGGCCGACATGGCCTTGATCGTCAAGCCGGGCACCGATGCGGCACTTGCCTGTGCCGTCATGCACATCGCCTTCCGCGACGGCCATGCCGACCGTGACTACATGGCGAAATATGCCGACGATCCCGCGGGGCTCGAAGCGCATCTGAAAACCAGGACGCCGCAATGGGCAGCAGATATCACCGGCCTTTCGGTCGAGGAGATCGAAGCCTTCGGCCGCCTCGTCGGCACGACGAAAAAGACCTTCTTCCGCCTGGGCTATGGCTTCACCCGCCAGCGCAACGGCGCCGTAGCCATGCATGCGGCCGCCTCGATCGCCACCGTTCTCGGTTCCTGGCAATATGAGGGCGGCGGCGCCTTCCATTCGAACAGCGATATCTTCCGCATGAACAATGCGGAGCTGACCGGCCGGCCGATGAAGGATGCCGATATCCGCATGCTCGATCAGTCGCAGATCGGCCGCGTGCTCACCGGCGATGCTGTGGCGCTACGCCATCGCGGCCCGGTGAGAGCAATGCTGATCCAGAACACCAACCCGGCAAACATCGCTCCCGAACAGCGCCTCGTCAGACGCGGCTTTGCCCGGGACGACCTCTTCGTCGCCGTGCACGAGCAGTTCATGACCGAGACGGCTGATATCGCCGACATCGTCATCCCGGCGACGATGTTCGTCGAGCATGACGACATCTACCGGGCCGGTGGCCAGAACCATATCCTGCTCGGGCCGAAGCTGGTCGAGCCGCCACCTAGCGTGCGCACCAATCTCTTCGTCATCGAGGAACTGGCCAAACGCCTCGGCGTCGCCGATCGACCCGGCTTCGGTTTTTCTGCCCGCGAAATGGTCGACCGCGTCCTCGAATCGAGCGGCCTGCCAGATTACGACCATTTCCTCGAACACAAATGGTTCGATCGTCAGCCCGCTTTCGAGGAGGCGCATTATCTGAACGGCTTTGCCCATCCGGATGGCAAGTTCCATTTCCGCCCGGACTGGATCAATCAGCCGGCGCCGAACAAGCCGCCGGCGGCGATCGGCGTGCTCGGGCCGCATGCCGAGCTTCCGGCTTTCCCCGATCAGGTCGATGTCATCGAAGTTGCCGATCGCGAACATCCCTTCCGTCTCGCCACGTCGCCCGCCCGCAATTTTCTGAATTCGAGCTTCTCCGAGACCAAGACGTCTCGTCAGAAGGAAGGCCGTCCTGAGGTGATGATCAATCCCGCCGACGCTGAAGCCAATGGCATCGCCCACGGCGATCTCGTCCGCATCGGCAACAGTCGCGGCGATCTGCGCATCCACGCCCGCATCACCACCGAGGTGAAACCTGGCGTTTTGATCGCCGAGGGCCTCTGGCCGAACAAGGCGCATGTCGATGGCGAGGGTATCAACGTCTTGACCGGCGCCGACCCGGTCGCGCCCTATGGCGGGGCGGCCGTGCATGATAACAAGGTCTGGCTTCGCAGGGACGCAGCATGATGCAGCCGAAATCGCGGGTGAAGATCGTCAGCGAGGAAACGCTGTCGAATGGTTGGACAAAGCTGAGCAGTTATCTGCTCGATTATATCGACCGCAAAGGCGCGACCCAGCGCTTGAAGCGGGAGGTTTATCACCGCACGCCCGCCGCCTGCATCCTGCTTTATGATCCGAAGCGGGATCTCGTCGTTCTCGTCCGCCAGTTCCGGCTTGCCGTGCATCTGAACGGCGATCCGGCCTGGATGATCGAGGTGCCGGCCGGCCTTCTCGATGACGACCATCCCGAACAGGCGATCCGCCGCGAGGCGATGGAAGAAACCGGTTACCACCTGCGCGATGCGCGTTTCCTCTTCAAATGCTACCCGTCGCCGGGCGCGGTCACCGAAGTCGTCCACTTCTTCGTCTCCCTGATCGACATCGCCGACCGGGTCGCGGAAGGCGGCGGCCTGGACGAGGAGCACGAGGATATCGAGGTTCTCGAAGTCCCGCTCGACGAAGCCGCCGGAATGATCGAAGACGGCGAGATCTTCGACGCCAAGACGATCATGCTGCTGCAATGGGCCATGTTGAACAGGAATGATCTTCGATAGCGGATGCGGCGATCGAGGCCTCGTTCGCCAAATTGCCTGCGGGGCGATCCCATTACCCGCGATCGTCTTAGTTTTCGCCGCGAACTCGCATCATCTGCCGAAAGGCACGTCGCTTTAATACAGGTGTTGCGTTGATGATGCGCATGACGCCGCGCATGGCAGCGAGCTGGACTGTACCGACAATCGGCCGATGAGCCGGATCGCTGGCATCCATATGCCTTTTCGATTCGAGTACTGCTTCGGTACTGTAGCGAAGCATTTCGGCTTCATAGGCGTGTATGGCTTCGACGAGCGGCTTTTGAGCTCGGTCCGCCTCGACCAGCATATGCCCAAGCAGAGCGGCATCGCGAAGCGCCGTATTGGCGCCGGCGCCGCGTCCAGGTGTCATCGTATGGACGGCGTCACCGAGCAGTGTGACGTTCGAACTCGTCCAAGGTTTCAGCGGCACGGAAGTCCTGACCTTGACATCGTGGATGGTCGCGGGCTCCGTCATACGGATGAGCGCGCGCAAGTGCGGATGCCAGTCCCGAGCAAGCTCCAGGCCCAATTCTCTCAATTGCTCTCCGCTCAGGCCGGCCGTATCCCGCGGGCAATTCTGCCGAGCGCCCCAGATGCCCCAGCCGATACTGTCCTCGTCGAGCGCTTCGACGAAATCCGGCCAGCGAGCGGCAAAATCAGGGTTGCTGCGGCTGTCGGCGAACTCGAGCGAGTGAATAATCGCGCCGAACCCCATCGGCGCCATAATCATCGACATGCCTTTCAGCATCTTGTCCGACAGCAGAGCTTTCGCCTCGACCGTCATAGGAATTTTGCCCCCGAGCGACACGATCCCCGTGTCTTCCAGACGCGCTTCCGGCAAGTATTGCCTGCGCACAGCAGAGTTCGTGCCGTCAGCGCCGACCAAAACATCTCCCGTCGCCAGACTTCCATCCTGAAAGCAAGCGGTGACGGACCCGTCGGCGTTACGTCCGTACCCCTGAAGCGCTTTGCCGAAGGAGACGTTGTCTTCAAGCCCCCTGAGCAGAACCCGCCTCAGCGTCTTTCGAACGACGTTCTTTTCACCGTCAAGAGTATTCGCAGCCGCATCACCGATGTCGAAGCTCAGCACCTCACCAAGCTGTTCCGTCAACATGTTGAAATAGCATGGCGACCTGGCGCATGTGGTAAGATAGAGGTCGTAGAGTTCGTTGGGTATACAGGCCTTTAGCGCTCGGCTCCCAGCCGGGCTGATACCGACGCGATAGCCGCCGGTGTCGGCGTTCGGTGCGATGTCGCGCTCATACACCGCAATGCAAACGCCAGCCTGTTTAAGCAGATGAGCGAGTGCCAAACCGCCAGTCCCGGCGCCGATAATCAAAACCTTCATGGTGCTAGTCCTTGTCGAGCTTGGAGTGGGTGGAGAACTCGACGGCAATCTGCCTGAGCCACTCGTCTGTCCAGGTGATGCGCCCGGCGCGCAGGTCCCCGATGACGCCATTGACCCAAGACAACTCGGTCGCGTGAAGCGCTCGGAGATATTCCATCTCAAGTAGGAAGAGCCTTGGTACGGCCTGCGCCTCCCGCAGGAGCCCGTCGATCCGCCGAAGTTCCGACTCGATGGCTTTTGCCCGGTGCTCAAGCAGACCCAACACATCGTTCGGCGTCAGCAGAGCAAGAAATGATACGGCTGCGGGGAATTCCGGATATTCCCGCGTCAAGGTCGACAACATCTCGCGGATCCATGCCAGCGCAACGTCGCGGCCCTTTTCGGTGATCTCGTATACGGTCCGCTCGGGACGCTTGTCATCCCGGACTGTTTTCTGCTGGGCAATCAATGCCTCGCGCTCGAGCCGATGGATGGTTTGATAAAGGCTCGCCCTCTGCGTGACGTTGATCACTTCATCCTTGCCGCGCTCCTTGATGAGCCGCTGCATTCGGTAAGGATGCAGCGGCTCTTCCATGAGCATTGCAAGGACAGCGAGCGCGACTGGTGAGCGTTTGATTAAGGTCATAGTCATAGTATTACTAGTTAAGTTATAACTAGTCAACTGGCTGTTGGACAGGGTACTCGGTTGGATCGGTGACCGTGAATTCATGGAGCGGCGCATCGGACCATTTCCAAAGCGCAAGTTTCCGCTTTAAGGTGAGTGTGCTCGAAATTTCATACGACTGTCACGAAGCGGTTCTATCCGCTGCGGTCTGTCAATCATCCGATGCGGTCAGGAGAAAGCCCATGTGGCTCAGCAATTTCACCCTCGTTCTCCCAAACGAGGTGGTGAGTGAAGGTTCCGTGCGTGTTGAGGACGGCGTCATTGCCGAGATCAGGCCGGAGCCGGTTGCCGGGGCGGCGATCGACGGCGGCGGTCGGCTGCTGATGCCGGGCTTCGTCGATCTGCACGGCGACATGATCGAGCGCGAGATCGCGCCGCGCCCGAACGCGACGATGCCGATCGATTTCGGCATTCATGAACTCGACAAGAAGCTTGCCGCCGCCGGGGTCACCACGGCCTTTGCCGCCGTCTCCTTCGCCACCGAAAGCGTCTATGGTCACGTCCGCTCGTTGGAGACGACCTCGGCGGTCATCGAAGGCATCAACCGCTTGCGCGACAATCTGCTGATCGATCACCGCGTTCACGCCCGCTACGAAATCACCAATGTCGGCGCCGCTCCGGCGCTCGAACGCCTGCTGAATGCCGACCAGATCGACATGGTTTCGCTGACCGACCACACGCCGGGCCAGGGCCAGTACAACAACCTGCAAAGCTACATCCTCAGCATTTCCGAGCGCCGCGCCGTCTCCGAGGAAATGGCAGCCGAGATCGTCGCCAAGCGCATCGCCATGCGCAACAATCCTGACATCGAGGCCAAGCTGAAGGAGATCGTCGCGCTGTCGCTGAAGCACAAGCTGTCGCTGGCCTCGCATGATGATGACAGCGTCGAAAAAGTCGCCGAGATGCACGACCTCGGCGTCACCATCAGCGAGTTTCCGGTGACGGCGCCCGCCGCAGAGGAGGCGCGCCGGCGCGGCCTCTGGACGCTGATGGGAGCGCCGAACGCGCTGCGCGGCCAGTCGATGTCGGGCAATCTCAGCGCCCTCGATGCCGCAAGGGCCGGTCTCCTCAGCGTCATCGCCGCCGACTATCACCCGGCCGCCTTCGTGCCGGGCATCTTCAAGCTCGCCGACATGGTGGAGGGTGGACTGCCGGCCGCCGTCGCCATGGCCACCGGCAATGCCGCCCGCTCCGCCGGCCTCCTGGATCGCGGCGAAATCGCCATCGGCCAGCGCGCCGATCTGGTCGTGGTTGAGCCAGGCGAGGTCCATCGCATCCGTGCGACGTTCCGCGCCGGCCGCTTCGTCTACAGCGACGGCACGCTGCATCCTATACATGCGCTGGCGGCATAGCTCAACTCCCTGCTGAGGTGCCTGGAACGTCTGCGAAGTCACGGTGCATCACTCGTCCAGTGAGCGCATAAATTTCACTTGCAATTGAAAATTCAATTTGTAATCTACGCTCATCGACAACGGTTACCGCAATTGCAACTTCAGGGCGCTGGATTCCGTCCGGCGGGCCACTGGGCTGGGGAAATATGAATAGCTTTGGGACCGGCAAACGTTGAGTCCGAATGCCTCGATCGAGAGAGTCGACGCCGTCGACGATTCTGACTTGTCACACGGCATCACTATCCCAGCGCCAGCTGATGGGGATCTCGATATGATGAGCCAAGGTTTGGGTGAGCCATTGCCAAGTCCCGGTCGGACTGCACGATGGTGGCTCAGCGTACCATACGGTTTGGTGATGCGAGTCTCGCTAGCAAGGCTCGCAAATTGAAGAACTACTTTTTCTTTCTGGATGAACTTCGGGGGGTAGCTGCGCTATCCGTGGTTCTCTTGCATGCCAGCCAGGCTTTCGGATTCGGCCTTAATTCCCACGCCTCTCTGGCCGTGGATTTCTTTTTTTGCCTTAGCGGCTTCGTTCTCGCTCATAGGTACGATCAAAAATTAAAGTCGGGCGTTCTGCGGAGCAGTGCATTCTTCCTGAAGCGTCTATTGCGCCTTTACCCCTTGATCGTGGCTGGTGTCGGCTTGGGCGTTGTCGCGTCGCTATTTACTTCAACACCGAGTATCCCACTCGCCGACGTCCCGATTCTGGCTCTAGGTGCACTACTCCTATTGCCGTTAGGGCTTCTGGCGGGGCAAGAGGCGTTCGCGATCAACAACCCACTTTGGTCGCTCTGTTTTGAGATGTTCGCCAGCGGGGTGTACGGATCAGCCGCTCGCCGGAGAATTCGTTTCCAGCATGAGGCAGCGGCGCTCATATTATTGGCAGCAGCGCTTTTCCTGGTCGTCACCCTCGAAGGTTCTATTGGTCCGGTCGGCTTTGCCAGCTGGCAAGCGTTCCTTGAAGGATTTGTCAGGGTCGGCTTTTCGTTCCTTGGTGGTGTTCTGATTTTTCGCTGGAAAATCAGTCGTCTTGTCGGAACGGTTCCACCTCAGATCCCGCTTTTCATCCTGATAGGGGTTTTATTTTTCCCCTTTGCTGTCTCCAAAAACATGTACGATTTCTTCTGTATCGCTATCATAATTCCGATCGTGGTCGTGCTAGCGGTTGCAGTTCCGCTGAACAAGGAGCGGCCGTTAGCGGCATATCTGGGACGGTTGTCCTATCCGCTCTATATTGTTCATCAGCCCATCATTCGACTCGGCGCTGAGTTCCAAAACCTTGGCGACGGAAGTGTGCCATTGCCGATTGCGGTAAGCGGCACCCTCTTAGCTGCCGTTGGGGCGGCACATTTTCTATCCACCCGTTTCGATGAACCGATTCGCGCCTACATCGGTCGGAAATTTTCGACAGAGATATAAGTGACGCCTTTGAATAGGAAGTTGACGGCGGTCGCCCTCAGCATCGTCGTCCTGCTTGGCAGTGTAGCGGCAGGTCTCGCCGCCGCGACACATCCTTCGGCGCCGTCATTGCCTCTGGAACGGTCGTTGTTGCCCTAAGCGCGGTCGCCGATCAGCGAAATCAGTTGGGCCTGGGGCGCAGCGGCCGAAGCTTTGGCGCCGACGGCCTTGCCGCCTTCCATCGTCACGCGGCCTTCGGCAAAGAGCCGCAGCCCTTGCGGATAGATCTGGTGTTCGATGGTGAGCACGCGCGCGGCAAGGCTTTCGGCCGTGTCGCCTGTGAGAATCGGGACGGCGGCCTGGCCGATCACCGGCCCTTCGTCCATGCCTTCGGTGACGAAATGCACCGTGCAGCCGGCGATCCGCATGCCGGCGTCGATCGCCCGCTGATGTGTATGCAGGCCCGGAAACAGCGGCAGCAGGGAAGGGTGGATGTTGAGCATCCGGCCTTCATAACGCTGGATGAAGGTAGGCGTCAGCAGCCGCATGTAGCCTGCCAAGCAGAGAATGTCGGGGGACAGCGTGTCGAGCGCGGCAAAGATCGCCGCCTCGTGCGCTTCCTTGCTGGCATAATCCTTGCGGGGAAAGGCGAAGGTGGCGATACCCTCGGCTGCCGCCTTGGCGAGCCCGCCGGCATCGGCCTTGTCGGAGATCACGCCGACGATTTCTGCGGGGTAGTCGGCGGCCTTCGCCGCCGCAATCAGCGCCATCATGTTCGAGCCGCCGCCGGATATGAAGACGACGGCGCGTTTGCGCGGCGAACTCATATGGCAAGCGTGCCCTTATAGACCGTGCCGGCAGAACCCTCATCGCGGGCGATCATGCGCCCAAGCGTGACGACGGTCTCGCCCTCGGCTTCGAGTGCGGCGGAAACGGCCGCGACATTCTCGGCGGCGACGACGGCGATCATGCCGACGCCGCAGTTGAAGGTGCGCAGCATTTCATTCGCTTCGACGCCGCCGGTCTTGGCGAGCCACGAAAACACCTTGGGAACCCTGACGGCGGCAAGATCGATCTCGGCCGCCAAATGCTTCGGCAGCACGCGCGGAATATTTTCCGGGAAGCCGCCGCCGGTGATGTGCGCCAGCGCTTTGATGGCGTCGGTCTCGCGGATCACCTTCAGAAGCGGCTTCACATAGATGCGGGTCGGCTCAAGCAGGGCCTCGCCGAGCTTCTTGCCGTCGGCGAACGGCGCCGGCGCATCCCAGTCGAGACCGGACAGTTCGACGATCTTTCGCACCAGCGAGAAGCCATTCGAATGGACGCCGGAGGAGGCAAGCCCGAGGATCACGTCGCCCTCGGCGATATCGCCGGAGGGGAGCAGCTTGCCGCGTTCGGCAGCACCGACGGCGAAACCGGCGAGATCGTAGTCGCCGGAGGAATACATGCCGGGCATTTCGGCGGTCTCGCCGCCGATCAGCGCGCAGCCGGCCTGCCGGCAGCCGGCGGCAATGCCGCCGACGATGGCCGCGCCCTGGTCGGGGTCGAGCTTGCCGGTGGCGAAATAATCGAGGAAGAATAGCGGCTCGGCGCCCTGCACGACGAGATCGTTGACGCACATGGCGACGAGGTCGATGCCGACGGTGTCGTGGTAATCGGCATCGATGGCGATCTTCAGCTTTGTGCCGACGCCGTCATTGGCGGCGACCAGAACCGGGTCGGTAAAGCCGGCGGCCTTGAGGTCGAACAGCCCGCCGAAGCCGCCGATCTCGCCGTCGGCGCCGGGGCGGCGCGTCGAGCGCACCGCCGGCTTGATCTTCTCGACGAGGAGGTTGCCGGCATCGATGTCGACGCCCGCATCGCTGTATGTCAGGCCGTTTTTCCCAGACTGGCTCATGCTGGTCTCCGATGGCTATTTCTGGCGGCAGACGCGCCGCGTCATCTGCCGGTCGCAATTGCATGACAGGGGCCTTTATGCAAGCGCCGCATGGCAAAAGCCCCCAATTTCCCGCGTCTTCCCCGAGCCTTTTCGGGATTTGGCGCGGCAGGGTTGACCATCTTTGCGCCTGCATCCTATGTGCTGAATGGCCGCTCCGGTTCGGATGCGGCTTTTGGTCGGCGGCGAGCGAACAGCGGGGAAGCGATGCCACAGCAAGTCAGCGGCAACAGTCTCAAGCGTCAGATATTCTTCTGGCTGGCAGTGCTCGTCTTCTTCATCGTCTTTCTCTATGTCTTCAGCTCGATCCTGCTGCCTTTCATCGCCGGCATGGCGATCGCCTATTTCCTCGATCCGGTGGCCGATCGGCTGGAGCGTCTGGGCCTGAGCCGCATGATGGCGACGGTCGGCATCCTCATCTCTTTCGTCATTATCTTTGCGCTGGCGCTGATGATCCTCATTCCCGTGCTCGTCAGCCAGTTCAACGATTTCGCCGAGCGTCTGCCGACCTATATCAGCCAGTTGCAGCAGTTCATCAGCCAATCGCAGAATTCGCTGCTGCCGGATTGGGTCAAGAGCCAGGCCGGCACGATCAAGGATAATTTCTCCGGAATCCTCTCCGAAGGCATGGGCTTCTTGACCGGGCTCTTCGCGCAGATCTGGAATTCCGGCAAGGCGATCGTCGACGTCATATCGCTGCTTGTCGTCACTCCGGTCGTCGCCTTCTATATCCTGCTCGATTGGGACCGCATGGTCGCCAAGGTCGATCAATGGATCCCGCGCGATTATATCAGCGATGTCCGCCAGATCGCCAAGGAGATCGACCAGGCGATCGCCGGCTTCATCCGCGGCCAGGGCTCGCTTTGCCTCATCCTCGGCATTTATTATGCCGCCGGCCTGTCTCTCGTCGGCCTGAATTTTGGCCTGCTGATCGGGCTCTTTGCCGGCATGATCAGTTTCATTCCCTATGTCGGCTCGATGGTCGGCCTCGTCCTCGCCATCGGCGTGGCGATCGTCCAGTTCTGGCCGAATTATCCCTGGATCGGCCTGGTGCTCGCCGTCTTCTTCAGCGGCCAGTTCCTCGAGGGCAATATCCTGCAGCCGAAGCTCGTCGGCTCCAGCGTCGGCCTGCACCCGGTCTGGCTGATGTTTGCGCTGTTTGCCTTCGGCGCGCTCTTTGGTTTCGTCGGTCTTCTGGTCGCCGTGCCGGCCGCCGCCGCCGTCGGCGTGCTTGTTCGTTTCGCGCTTTCGCGTTACCTTCAGAGCGATCTTTATTTTGGCGTGTCGCCCACTGGCCGCACCCGAAAGACGAAATCAGTTCCCAATGAATGACGTGAACAACGCTGATCCGAAGCGCAAGGCCGGAGAGCAGCTACCGCTGGTCTTTTTGCACGATGCTGCAAGCGGGCGCGACGACCTCCTGGTCTCGGAGCGTCTCGCCGCCGCCGTTTCGATCGTCGATGCCTGGCCGGCATGGCCATCGCCGGTCGTCGTGCTCGCCGGCCCGGTCGGTTCGGGAAAATCGCATCTCGCCCGCATCTGGCGGGAACTGAGCGGCGCAGTCGACATCCATCCCGAACTTGGCTCAGACGCCGCGGTTGCTGCCGCCGCCGGTCCCGTACTGTTCGAGGACGCCGACCGCCTTGGCTTCGACGACAATGCGCTGTTTCACGTCATCAACAGCGTGCGCGAAAATGGCACCGGGCTGTTGATGACCAGCCGTCTCTGGCCGATGTCCTGGCCGGTTTTGCTGCCCGATCTGCGCTCGCGCCTGAAAGCTGCAACCGTCGTCGAAATCGGCGAACCCGACGAGGCGTTGTTGTCGCAGGTGATCGTCAAGCTCTTTGCCGACCGGCAGCTTTATATAGATGACAAACTCGTGCTCTATATCGTTAACCGGATGGAGCGGTCGCTGAATGCCGCCCAGACGATCGTCGAAAGGCTTGACCGGCTGGCCCTGTCGCGGGGCACGAAAATCACCCGGTCTCTGGCCGCCGAAGTATTGAATGAATTGGGAAATTCGGAGCCGGCCGATTGACTGTCACAGTTCCGTCGTGAAACTGATATAATTGCCTTCGGCGATTGAGAGCGGGGTAAACGGTCTATGGATAGCGCAGTCGCAGAACATCAGGAACTTACTCCGCAATCCAACGACAACACTCCCCCGCTGGAAGAGCTGCTTAAGAGCCCCGAGCGCTTCATCAACCGAGAATTCTCCTGGCTGCAGTTCAACCGCCGCGTCCTGGAAGAAACGTTGAATACCGAGCATCCGCTGCTCGAGCGCGTTCGCTTCCTGTCGATCTCGGCCGCCAACCTCGATGAATTCTTCATGGTGCGTGTCGCCGGCCTCGAGGGCCAGGTGCGCCAGAACATCGTCATCCGCAGCCCCGACGGCAAGACGCCGGCCGAGCAGCTCGATTCGATCCTGCAGGAAATCGACCATCTGCAGATGGAGCAGCAGGCCTCGCTGGCCGTGCTGCAGCAGTATCTCGCCAAGGAAGACATCCTGATCGTCCGCCCCGGCGCTTTGAGCGATGCCGATCGCCAGTGGCTGGCCGCCGAATTCGAACAGGCGATCTTTCCTGTCTTGACGCCGCTGTCGATCGATCCGGCCCATCCGTTCCCGTTCATTCCAAATCTCGGCTTCTCGATCGGCCTGCAACTCGTCAGCAAGAATGGCCGCGATCCGATGACGGCGTTGCTGCGCCTGCCGCCGGCGCTCGACCGCTTCGTCCGTTTGCCGGATGATGGAAACACGATCCGCTACATCACTCTGGAAGATGTCGCCAACATCTTCATCCACCGGCTCTACCCGGGTTACGAGGTGCAGGGCTCCGGTACGTTCCGCGTCATCCGCGACAGCGATATCGAAGTCGAGGAAGAGGCCGAGGATCTTGTCCGCTTCTTCGAAACGGCGCTGAAGCGGCGCCGCCGCGGCAAGGTCATCCGTATCGAGACCGACTCGGAAATGCCGGCCTCGCTGCGCCAGTTCGTCGTTCAGGCGCTTAATATCCCCGACAATCGCGTCGCCGTTCTGCCGGGCCTTCTGGCGCTGAACACTCTGTCCGAGATCACTAAGGCGCCGCGCGAGGATCTCAGGTTTCCTTCCTACAATGCGCGATTTCCCGAGCGCGTCCGCGAACATGCCGGCGATTGCTTCGCCGCCATCCGCGAAAAGGACATGGTCGTCCATCACCCCTACGAATCTTTCGACGTGGTGGTCCAGTTTCTTCTCCAGGCTGCGCGCGATCCTGACGTCCTGGCGATAAAGCAGACGCTGTACCGCACCTCCAACGACAGCCCGATAGTCCGCGCGCTGGTCGACGCCGCCGAAGCCGGCAAGTCGGTGACGGCGCTGGTCGAGCTCAAGGCTCGGTTCGACGAAGAGGCGAACATCCGCTGGGCGCGCGATCTCGAGCGTGCCGGCGTGCAGGTCGTCTTCGGCTTCATCGAACTCAAGACCCACGCCAAGATGTCGATGGTTGTCCGCCGCGAGGAAGGCAAGCTCAGGACCTATTGCCACCTCGGAACCGGCAACTACCACCCGATCACCGCGAAGATCTACACTGACCTGTCCTATTTCACCTGCAATCCGGTCATCGCCCACGACATGGCGAACATCTTTAATTTCATCACCGGCTATGGCGAGCCGGAACAGAGCATGCAGCTCGCCATCTCACCCTATACGATGCGCCCGCGTATCCTGCGCCACATCGACGAAGAGATTCAGCACGCCAGGAACGGCGCCCCGGCGGCGATCTGGATGAAGATGAATTCGCTTGTCGATCCCGACATTATCGATGCGCTCTATCGCGCCAGCCATGCCGGCGTCGAGATCGATCTCGTCGTGCGCGGCATCTGCTGCCTGCGTCCGCAGGTGCCCGGCCTTTCGGAAAAGATCCGCGTCAAGTCGATCATCGGCCGCTTCCTCGAGCACAGCCGCATCTTCTGTTTCGGCAACGGCCACGGCCTGCCGTCCGACAAGGCGCTGGTTTACATCGGTTCGGCCGACATGATGCCGAGAAACCTCGATCGCCGCGTTGAAACCATGGTTCCGCTGACGAATCCGACCGTTCACGAGCAGGTCTTGTCACAGATTATGCTCGGCAACGTGATTGACAATCAACAAAGCTACGAGATATTGCCCGACGGTACGTCGCGGCGCATGGAAGTGCGCAGGGGCGAGGAACCGTTCAATGCGCAGCAGTATTTCATGACCAATCCGAGCCTGTCGGGCCGTGGTGAAGCTCTGAAGTCCAGTGCGCCGAAGCTGATCGCCGGCCTGCTCGAAGGCCGCAACAACAAGTAAAACTGGACCAAATGGTTGAATCTGAAGCCCAGGGGCGCCTTCCGGGGATCGCCCCGGTCTCCGTCGTCGATATTGGATCGAATTCCATTCGTCTAGTCGTCTACGAAGGCATGTCCCGTTCGCCAACCGTCCTCTTCAACGAAAAGGTTCTCTGCGGCCTCGGCAGGGGTATTGCCCTTAGCGGCAAGATGGATGAAGACAGCGTCAGCCGGGCTTTGGTGGCGCTGCACCGTTTCAAGGCGCTGTCCGATCAGGCGCGCGCCGCCACCATGTATGTATTGGCGACGGCCGCCGCGCGCGAGGCGAGCAACGGTCCTGATTTCATCCATCAGGCCGAAACCATCCTTGGCCGCAAGGTCCGCGTGCTCTCGGGCGAGGAGGAGGCGAAATTCGCCTCGCTCGGGATCATCAGCGGCTTTTACAATCCCGATGGCATCGCCGGCGATCTCGGCGGCGGCTCGCTGGAGCTGATCGATATCAGGGGCAAGGAAGTCGGCAAGGGCATCACGCTGCCGCTCGGCGGCCTGCGCCTGTCGGAATATGCCGGCGGCTCGCTGTCCAAAGCCCGGACCTTTGCCCGCAAGCAGGTGAAGACGGCAAAGCTGCTGTCGAAAGGCGAGGGGCGCACCTTCTACGCCGTCGGCGGCACCTGGCGAAATATCGCCAAGCTGCACATGGAGCTCACCAACTATCCGCTGCACATGATGCAGGGCTATGAGGTCTCGCTCGAAGCGATGATGCTGTTCCTCGAACAGGTGGTCAGCGCGCGCGATTCCAAGGAGCCGGCGCTGCAGGCGGTGTCGAAGCACCGCCGTTCGCTGCTGCCCTTCGGCGCCGTCGCCATGAAGGAAGTGCTGAGCGCGATGAAGCCGTCGGTGATTTCCTTCTCGGCGCAGGGTGTGCGTGAGGGATATCTCTATTCGCTGCTGTCGGAGGGCGAACGTCGCCTTGATCCGCTGCTTGCCGCTGCCGGCGAACTGGCGATCCTGCGTGCGCGTTCGCCCGAGCATGCCCGCGAACTGGCGGAATGGACCGGCCGCATGATGCCTCTCTTTGGCGTCCAGGAAACGCAAGAGGAAAGCCGCTACCGTCAGGCCGCCTGTCTGCTTGCCGATATCAGCTGGCGTGCCCATCCCGACTATCGCGGCCTGCAGGCGTTGAACGTCATCGCTCACTCTTCCTTCGTCGGCATCAGCCATCCCGGCCGCGCCTTCATCGCGCTCAGCAACTATTACCGTTTCGAAGGGCTACACGACGACGGCGCAACAGGCCCGTTGGCGCAGATCGCCACACCCCAGTTCATCGAGCGCGCCAAGCTGCTCGGCGGCATGCTGCGCGTCGTCTACCTCTTCTCGGCCTCGATGCCCGGAATCGTCAAGAACCTGATCTTCCGCAAGTCGTCGAACCCGGACATCGACCTCGAATTCGTCGTGCCCCCCGAATACCGCGATTTCGCCGGCGAACGCCTGGACGGCCGCCTGCAGCAGCTGTCGAAGCTGACGAACAAACGGCTGGCGTTTCTGTTCGAGTAGGGCGGTGCAACGGTCGCTGTGCCGTGCCGGCCCCCTCTGGCCTGTCGGCCATCTCCCCACAGGTGGGGAGATCGGCTGGGCGCAACGGTTTCCCAAAACAATTGCCGTTGCAGCGCGACGAAACGGTAGAGAGGTGGGAAGGCCAAGCCGCTTGTGATCTCCTGTGGGGGAGATGCCCGGTAGCGCAGAGGGGGGGCTGGCACGGCATGCCGTACGATGTACCCGCCCAACCAGACGAAAAAGACGGCGCTCACGCACCGCCCCTCCATCTCCCATCAAACCCAAATTACTTCGCGTTCAAAAACTCACCAACCTCAAGCAGGCTGAACTCATTATTATCGGCCTTGTCGACGGCGCGGCCGGCTGAAAAGGGCAGGTTGTTGTCGTTGCCGATGATGATGTGGGTGGCGTCGACGCGGTCGACGTTTTCGATCGTCACGAACGGCATGTCGTAGACGCCATCCTTGCTGCCGGCCTTCTTCTTGTTGTCGGGGTCCTGAATATTCAGGAGGTCGATATAGCCGATCTTGCGGACGGCCTTGCCAACATTGGCGTCGTTGAACTCGATCTTGTAGACACGCTTCAGCTCGGCCGGGGCTTCGAAGCAATCCGGCTTTGGCTGCTTCGGGTCGGCGCAGGCCTTGTCCTTGGTGCCGGCGCCGCTGTCGCGCTCGATGACGAGAGCGGTGCTGTCGTCGAGCATGTTGAAGTCGCCGATCGACACG
The DNA here is from genome assembly GCF_019685115.1 of Rhizobium sp. NZLR11. Classification (NCBI taxonomy): domain Bacteria; kingdom Pseudomonadati; phylum Pseudomonadota; class Alphaproteobacteria; order Hyphomicrobiales; family Rhizobiaceae; genus Rhizobium; species Rhizobium sp. NZLR11. The sequence continues at coordinate 237,757 of NZ_JABDWD010000003.1, forward strand.
CCCTTGTCTTCGAACGGATAGAGCCAGCTGCGGCCGGTCCACTTCTTGGCGGCGACGTCGAACTCGATCACGCGGACGGCGGTGTGGCCATCGGCCGTTTCCATCTGGCCGTCATCCTTGTAGATGGCGCCTTCGAGCAGGCCGTAGAGCTTGGAGCCATCCCTAGACATGGAGAGGCCCTCGAAACCGCCGGAGCGCTTCAGGTTGAAGACCGGCATCTTCGCGGTCGGGTTGCCCGGAAGCTGGATCAGCGGATTGTCGGGCGAAAGCACCGGCTTGCCGTCGAGCGTCGTCGCGATGACGTCGGTGAGGCGGCCTGCCGTGTCGAACTTCAGGATATAAGGACCGAATTCGTCGCCGAGCCAGAAACCGTCGGCAACCGGCTGGATCGATTCGATGTCGAAGTCGGCGCCGGTGAGATAACGCGTGTCGGTGCCTTCGAGCACGATCGGGAAGGGGGCGATCTTGTTGGGATCGGAGAGGAAGAGGTTCTTGACGACGTCAGCCTTGTTGGTCGCCCAGTCGAATTTCATCTGGTGCAGGAAGAGCATGGAGTCGGAGGAATTGGCCTTCGAGCCGAAGCCGTTGTCCGTGAGCGTCCAGAAGGTGCCGTCGGCCATCGTCTTGATGCCCGAGAAGCCTTGGATCGCTTGACCGTCGAAGGGAAGCTTCAGTTCGGTGACGCGTGCGCCATCCTTGCCGGGCACCGTGCCGAGCGCCTCGGTGCGCTTGCGGTCCGCCGTCGTGAACTTGCCGGAATGCTTGAGGAACTCAGGAGCATCGGCCGGAGCTGGAACCATGGTGTTGGCAGGAAGGATCGCCTGGCCGGCGAGCTTGGCCGGGAACTGCTGTTGGTCGGCGTAAGCGGAGCCCGCGACCAGAATGAAAAGCGATACGGAAGCAAAAAGAATGGTCTTCATAATATCCCCATGGAACGGATGCGAATGGCTTCCGCTTAGCAGGGCTTCCGTGTCAGCGAATTGACGGTTGGGTGAAGCTTTGGTGACGCGCAGCAGAACGGTCGCTCAGCCGTGCAGAATGACCGCCGGCTTATTCAGCACGGTGACCGCACGCGAAGAAAGCGCCATGACGCCGAGCGCCTGGCCGCGTCCCTTGACGGCATGGGTGCCGAGATCCTCGCAAGCGATGTCGTCGGGAAAGTTCATGCGTCGGGCAAGCTCAGTGGAGATCAGCACCGGCCGGTTCAGAGTGCGGCAGAGCGTCTCCAGCCGGGCGGTGGTGTTCACCGTATCGCCGAAATAGCTGATCTTGTGATGGTCGACGCCGATTTCGGCGGTGATGATCTCGCCGCCGTGAAGAGCGGCCCGCAGCTTCGGTACATGTCCGTAGCTTTTCCGCCAGCCGGCGGCATTGGCTTCGATATCGGCGAGGATGTCGAACATACAGCGCACGCAACGCGCATTCTTGACGCCGCGGGCAAGCGGCCAGGTGATGATCGCCGCATCGCCGACATAGTCGTTGATCATGCCCTTGTGGCGCCTGACCGGCTCGGCGAAGGTCGCAAACAGCGAGCTCAGCAGCTGCTGCGCGCGGAGGTCGCCATGCTTTTCGGCAAAAGCAGTCGAATCGACCAGATCGATGAAGAGGAATACACGCTCTTCCCTGACCGGATTGCGATAGCGGCTGACCAGCATGCTGAGGAATACCTCGCGGCCGAGCAGTTCCCGCACGCGCAGGATGAAGATCAGCGCCGAGCAGACGGCAAGCGCATAGAGAAAGACCTCGTAGGGCATGATGACGAGATCGAGGAACGACGTCGGCTTCACGATGCCGACTGCCGAGAGCAGCAGTGCGGCGCAGGCAAAGCCGAGGCTCATCAGGATTTCGTAGATCACCAGTTCGCTGATGATGAAGGCGAAGGTCGGCAGCCTCTGGATACGTCTGTACATCCCGCGGAACAGCGCCTTGCGCTCGAAGGCGACGATCGGCATGCCGATGAACAGCGCGAAGATTGCGCCGACAACGGGCGTCTGATTGGAGTAGAACATCAGATCATAGACGACGCCGCTGGCGGCCAGAACGATCGTGATCAGGATCCAGTTCTGCGTCGGAGATATTTCCCGCATGCCGTCCTTCGCCAAATAATGGTTCTTCCAGCCATTGTTTCAGCTGGGAAAAAAGCGTCAAGCGAATTCGATGCGGTCTTACAGCTCCGCGCGTCAGACAGACGTGCGGAGCTGTAACACTTTGAAATCACGCTAGAGGCTGATGGTCTCGACCTTCCGGTCGACGAAGCGCAGAGCGATCTCACCCTGGATTAGTTGCAGCGCCGGCTCGCCGAAAAGATTGCGCCGCCAGCCGTGCAGGGCAGAGACTTCGGCCTTCTCGCCTTCGGCGGCGATCCTGTCGAGATCCTCGCTGTTGGCGATCACCTTCGGCGCCACCCCGTGCTTTTCCGAAATCAGTTTCAACAGCACTTTCAGCAGTTCGACGGCAGCAGCGGCCCCTTCGGGCGCCTGCGCCTGGCGCGGCACATGTGGCATATCGGCCTTCGGAAGAGCGAGTGCTGTGTTGACGGCCTCGATGACGGCGGCGCCGGAGGTCGAGCGCTCCCAGCCTTTCGGAATGGTACGCAACCGGCCAAGCGCCTCGGTATCCTTGGGCTGCTGCTGGGCGATCTCGTAGATCGCATCATCCTTCAGCACCCGCGAACGCGGCACATTGCGCGCCCGCGCCTCGCGTTCGCGCCAAGCGGCAACATATTTCAGGATCGCCAGTTCCTGCGGCTTGCGCAATCGCATCTTCAGCCGCTGCCAGGCATCGTCGGGATGCATGTCGTAGGTTTCGCGCGCCTCGAGAATGTCCATCTCCTCGGAGAGCCAGGAGGTGCGGCCTTCGCGATCGAGTTCCGCCTTCAGCGACAGGTAGACATCGCGCAGATGGGTGACGTCGGCCAGCGCATATTCCAGCTGTTTGTCGGAAAGCGGCCGGCGGCTCCAGTCGGTGAAGCGCGACGACTTGTCGATGTGGACGTTCTTGATCCGGCTGACCAGCTGGTCATAGGAAACGCTGTCGCCGAAACCGCAGACCATGGCGGCGACCTGCGTGTCGAAGATCGGATGCGGAATGAGATTGCCGCGATTGAAGATGATTTCGATATCCTGACGCGCCGCGTGAAAGACCTTCAGCACCTTCGGATCGGCCATCAGCTCGAAGAAGGGGGTGAGGTCGATGCCCTTGGCCAGCGGATCGACGAGAACTTCGGTTGTCGGGCTTGCCATCTGGATCAGGCAAAGCTCCGGCCAGAAGGTCGTCTCGCGCAGGAATTCGGTGTCGATGGTGATGAAGTCGGACTTGGCCAGCTCTTTGCAGGCGGCCGCCAAATCGGCGGTGGTTTCGATCATATCATTTCATTCGCAAGGAAAAGGTCGGTTGAACCTTCCTTCTCCTTTCGCTTCGATATGTCAATACAACAGCATACGCTTCGAGCATTGCTGGGCAAGAATCACGTCGAAACTGAGGCAAGGCCAAGACCGCCGCCGTCGCAACGAGCGCACGCTGCCTCAACTCACCCTGAGATAGCTGGTCATCCCGGTTTTCTGATGCTCGATGATATGGCAATGCAGCAGCCAGTCGCCCGGATTGTCGGCGACGAAGGCGAGCTGCACCTTCTCGTCAGGCTGGATGAGATAGGTATCGGAGACGAGCGGCATCACCTGCCTGGTCGAGGAGATCACCGTGAAGCTCATCCCGTGCAGATGGATCGGATGTGCGTGCGGCGTGGTATTCTCTAGGTTGAAGACATAGCTCTTGCCGAGCTTCAGTTCCGCCAGCGGTGCTGTCGGATCGGGCGTGTCGCCCGGCCACGGCACCTTGTTGATTGCCCAGAAACTGTAGCCGAGCGTGCCGCAGATGCTCTCGACGGCGGTGTTCTCGGCCGTGGCGCTCAGCACCAGCGGGATCTGCTCGGCGGCGGAAAGATCCGCCTTCGCCACCGGATTTTCGGCAAGCGGCCCGAGATCGCCGATATCGCGCTTCAACGATGATCCGACTGCGCGCAGGCTGGCGATCGTCTTCGGCGTGGTGCCGCGTATATCTTCGAGCGTCGCGACAGCGCCTTCGCTGTCCGGTATGCGCACGGCAAGATCGAGCCGCTGACCTGGGCCGATCTGCAGGAGATCGAGCGGAAAACGCTTCGGTACCGGATTGCCGTCGATCGCAATTACGCTCGCAACCGCCCCTTCCATCTTCAGTGAAAAGATCCGCGTCACGTCGGTGACGGCGATGCGCAGCCGCACCAGCCCGCCCGCGGGCGCGTCATATTGCGGCTCCTGCTGCCAGTTGGCGGTGCGCACGGTGCCGTAGGTCCCCGATTTGGCAGCGTCGCGCGGCTTGAAAGCGGCGATGAACTGCCCGTCGCCGCCGAGCCGCCAGTCACGCAGGTTCAGCACTATTTCCGCATCGAATGCTGGATCAGCCGGATCTTCGACGACGATGACGCCGGTCATGCCATGGCCCATCTGCGTCAGCGTGTTGCAATGCGGATGGTACCAAAACGTGCCGGCATCGGGCGGCGAGAAGGCATAGTCGAAGCTGTCGCCGGTATAGATGTAGGGCTGCGTCATGAACGGCACGCCGTCCATGCGGTTGTCGATGCGAAGCCCATGCCAGTGGATCGTCGTCGGCTCGTCGAGTTCGTTTTTCAGCCGCGCCGCATAGGGTCGCCCCTTTTTCATCCGGAGAACCGGCGGCATGCCGTCCTGGCCCCAGCTCATAATGTCCCGGGTCGGTCCCGCCTCGGTCAGCATGGCCTCGGTCTTTACCGCCGTCAGCAGCTGCGGCTCGGGGGCTGCCTCGGCAAGCCCGAATTTACCGGCAATGCCGATACCGACGCCATAGGCGCCCGCGACAGCGGATGCCTTGAGAAGGTTGCGGCGGGTCAGGAGAGGCATGCGGAGGCTCCACAGTGATAATGCCAAATCCTTTTAAAGTTGACCCGCTCCTTCATCAATACGGGAAGTGCGGCCAATCTGCCGCGGCATATGGGGCGCGCCCCCGCCACAAACGGGTGCCAAACGCGCGGGTGGCACGCGCCAAGCCTTGACAAATCGGAGCGTCCATGCGCTTTTCCGCCCGATTTTCTTGTCGGCGCTTGAGGGTTCTTGGAGCCCTTGCTGCCGTCTTAAGCCACATGCCAGGATTTGAGATCATGCATCGCTATCGCAGCCACACATGCGCCGCCCTCCGCAAGACGGATGTCGGCTCGACCGTCCGCATCTCCGGCTGGGTCCACCGGGTCCGCGACCATGGCGGCGTTCTCTTCATCGACCTTCGCGACCATTACGGCATTACCCAGGTCGTCGCCGATCCCGACAGCCCGGCCTTCAAGATGGCGGAGACTGTGCGCGGCGAGTGGGTGATCCGCATCGACGGCCTCGTCAAGGCCCGCACCGACGACACCGTCAACAGGACCATGGCAACCGGCGAAATCGAGCTCTACGCTCAGGAGATCGAAGTGCTCTCCGCCGCCAAGGAATTGCCGCTGCCGGTCTTCGGCGAGCCGGACTATCCGGAAGACGTTCGCCTCAAGTACCGCTTTCTCGATCTTCGCCGCGAAACGCTGCATAAGAACATCGTCAAGCGCACCCAGGTCATCTCGGCGATGCGCCGAGAAATGGGCAATGTCGGCTTCACCGAATATACGACGCCGATCCTGACGGCCTCTTCGCCGGAAGGCGCACGCGACTTCCTCGTACCCTCGCGCATCCATCCCGGTACCTTCTACGCTCTGCCGCAAGCGCCGCAGCAGTATAAGCAGCTGCTGATGGTGGCGGGTTTCGACCGTTACTTCCAGATCGCGCCGTGCTTCCGCGATGAAGACCCGCGCGCCGACCGCCTGCCGGGCGAATTCTACCAGCTCGACCTCGAAATGAGCTTCGTCACCCAGGAGGACGTCTGGGACACGATGGGCCCGCTGATGACAAGCGTGTTCGAGGAGTTTGCCGAAGGCAAGCCGGTCACCAAGGAATGGCCGCGCATCCCCTATGACGAGGCGATCCGCAAATATGGTTCGGACAAGCCGGACCTGCGCAACCCGATCGTCATGGAAGCCGTGACCGAGCATTTCGCCGGCTCCGGCTTCAAGGTCTTCGCCGGCATGATCGCCTCGAACCCGAAGGTTCAGATCTGGGCGATCCCGGCCAAGACCGGCGGCTCGCGCGCCTTCTGCGACCGCATGAACGCCTGGGCGCAGAGCCAGGGCCAGCCCGGCCTCGGCTACATCTTCTGGCGCAGCGAGAACGACAAACTCGAAGGTGCCGGCCCGCTTGCCAAGAACATCGGCGAGGAGCGCACCGACGCCATCCGCACCCAGCTCGGTCTCGGCGATGGCGATGCCTGCTTCTTCGTCGCCGGCGAGCCGGAAAAGTTCTACAAGTTTGCCGGCGAGGCTCGCACCAAGGCTGGCGAGGAGCTGAACCTCGTCGACCGCGACCGCTTCGAACTGTGCTGGATCGTTGATTTCCCCTTCTTCGAATGGAGCGAGGAAGACAAGAAGGTCGATTTCGCCCACAATCCGTTCTCGATGCCGCAGGGCGGCCTAGACGCACTGCAGAACCAGGATCCGTTGACGATCAAGGCTTTCCAGTATGACGCCGTCTGCAACGGCTTCGAAATCGCCTCGGGCTCGATCCGTAACCAGTCGCCGGAAACCATGGTCGCCGCCTTCGAGAAGGTGGGCCTCAGCCAGCAGGATGTCGAAGACCGATTCGGCGGCCTCTACCGCGCCTTCCAGTACGGCGCACCGCCGCATGGTGGTGCTGCCTTCGGTATCGACCGCGTTGTCATGCTGCTCGTCGGCGCGAAGAACCTGCGCGAGATCTCGCTGTTCCCGATGAACCAGCAGGCCCAGGATCTGTTGATGGGCGCGCCGAGCCCGGCAGCGCCGACACAGCTGCGTGAACTCTCGATCCGGCCGATCCCGCCGGTCAAGAAGGACTGAGGATCGTCTGATCCCCAATGCAAATGCCCGGCGACCGATGTCGTCGGGCTTTTTGCTGTCGTTCACAATGCCGCGTAGATCGCCTCGCGTAGATCGACCGTGAACTTGCCCCACATGCCCTCCAGCGTCGTGTTCGTCAGCGCAACGACGGTCAGCCCGTTGACCGGGTCGATGAACCAGCTGTGGCCATAGACGCCGCCCCATTTCAGCGTGCCCTTGGGGAAGGGGACGCCCGCCTCGGCCGGATCGGTGATGACAGACCAGCCGAAGCCAAAGCCGGAGCCGGGTTCGTGCTGCTGGCGGTGCCCGCCGGCCTGGTCCGTCATCATTATCCGTACGGTTTCCGTCGATAGCAGCGGCGCGCCACCGCTACGGATGGTTTCGAGTACGGAAAGCACGTCAGCCGCCGTTCCCGCCATGCCGGCGCCCCCGGAATGATAGGAAGCGGGGTCGAAGATGCGGTTCGGCGCGAAACGGATGGGACCCATCTGCGACATCACCAGCGCATTCTCGCCCATCAGCGCCGGTTCCGGCGAAGCGTCCATATAGGCCGCCGCAAGCCGGTTGCGGTGACGAACCGAAAATGCGGTGCCGGCAAGCCCAAGCGGTCTCGTCACCAGTTCGGCAACGGCCCCACCCAACGGCATGCCGGTTTCCGCCTCGATGATGCCGCCGACAACATCCATGGCAAGGGAATACTGCCAGTCGCTGCCCGGCGCGAAACGCAGCGGCACGCTGGCGATCCGCCGCAGATTTTCGGCGAGCGGCAGTCCCGGTTGATCGAGGCCGTCGGAAATGCCGGCGCTGATATAGGGGCCGCCGTCCTCTTCGGAGAAGCCGTAGCCGAGGCCTGATGTGTGGGTCAGCAGGTGGCGGATGCGAATGGTTGCTTCGCTGCCGTCGGGCAGCCTCGGGCGGAACTCCGGCAGCCATCGGGTCACCGGGTCGTCGAGCCCGATTCTCGCCTGCTCGACGAGCCGCATCGCAGCGATGGTGACGATTGGTTTGGTGATGGAGGCTAGCCTGAAAATCGTGTCCTCGCCCATCGCCAAATCGTTTTCGCGGTCGGCGAGGCCGGCTGCGCGGCGATGGATGATCTCTCCGTCGCGGGCGACGAATACGACCGTCCCGACCAGCCGCTTTTCGTCGAGCGCGTCTGCTATTGCCGTATCGACGGCAGCCGAAAGCAAGGTATTCCTGTCGGCATTCGCCGTTTCGAGGGGAAGACTCATCAGATCAAACCTTCTATAATCACAATGACCATTCCTGAATTAGACAAGTGGAGCGGAATTTCTAGAGTGATCGTTGTGAAAAATAGTGCAGACATGAAAAATCCTACCGCCCGCCGCCGCGGTCGCCCTCCCGCCTTCGACCGTGAGACGGTTCTTTCAGCCGCCCGCGAGACCTTCTGGGCGCACGGATACGAGGGCGCCTCGATTGCCGATCTGACGGCGGCCATGGGCATCACGCCGCAAAGCCTCTATGCCGCCTTCAACTCGAAGGCCGATCTCTATCGTGCGGCGCTGGAGCAATATCGGGCGCTGGGCGCCGAAACCTCTTCCGCGCTCGGCGAGCCGATCGATACCGTCTCCGCCTTCGAGCGGATCTTGCGGGGCTCGGCCGCAAGGTTTTCGGCGCCGGAACATCCGAAAGGCTGCATGATCTCGACGGCTGTGCTGAACTGCGCCAGCGAGAACGATCTGATCGCCGACCACGTGGCGGCGCTGCGTCGTCGGTCGCTGGAGGCCTATGCGGCAAGGATCGAGCGCGGCATTCGCGAGGGCGACATCAGCGCCGAGGCGAAGCCTCGCGCACTTGCGCGGTTCCTCGGCGCTATCGTCCAGGGCATGTCGGTGCAGGCGAGGGACGGCGCATCGCTTGAGGAATTGCTGGAGATCGCAAGTCTCGCCATTGCCGAACTCGCCCGCCACCGCGCCTGAAAACGATAAGGCCCGACAGATCGTGACTGACACCAGCTATTGGGGTCAGTCACGCACTGCCGGGCCTTTCGTCATCAGATCGATGCGATCAGTCGTTGGCCGAAACCTTGACGCCGAGCACCTGCGGCAGCGTATTCGGAGCGCCCATGGCGGCACCGACGATCGTCGGGAACGGCACCGGCTTTTCAGGAGCGGCCTTGACAGTCAGGCTCTTCGGATCGTCGAGGAAGGTATTGACCGCTGCCGAAACGGCATTCTGCAGTTCCGGGATATTGAGCTGCGCCAGCATGATCGGCGTCATCGCCTTCAGCGAATCCGCCATCTGCTTGCCCGACATGTTCTGCTGCGAGCCGGCATAATCCAGCGCACGCTTGGTGATCGAGGCATCTTCGAAACGCACCTGCGCGGCCTCGAAGGAAAGCTGCTGCATCAGGCCGAGCATGGCGAGGCCCAGCGCCTGCTGCGACTGGTCCTTGTTCGCACCAGCTTCGGATTCCTTCATCGCATCCTGCATCGATTTCATGAAGGCCATCGTATAGCCCGAGATCTTGAAGCCGAGGTTCAGCTTGCCGACGTTGGTGAAGTCGAAGGCGAATTCCGAAACGTCGATCGTGCCGGGGGCGAGTTCCCAGGCGCCCTTCATGGTGATGTCGCCCTGGACGTGTTGCAGGGCGAGCTTCTCGATCGCATCCTTGCTCTGCGCATCCTCGGTCTTGGTGAGATCGGCCTTCATGCTTTTGAAGGCGCCGTCGAAATCGAAGCCGGATTCGTCTTCGCGCAGCGTCAGGTTCATGTTGGTTTCGAGCAGCGAGAACACTTCCGCCCCGTCCTTGACCACCTTCACCGGGCCGGTGTGGGCGGTTTCATAGAGCATCATCGTGTCGAGCGTGTCGCCGCCCGCCGTTGCCGGCACGGAGATGCCGCCGAGCGTCAGCTCCTGCGCCGTCACGGTAACGCCGTCTCCCGTCTTGTTGATGTCGGGGAAGGCCGCTTCTTCGATGTAATAGCCGCCATCCTCGTCTTCTTCGACGCCGGAAAGGGTGATTTCGCCGATCGGCAGGCTTTCGCCACCGGTCGGCTTGACGGTGACATTCTTCAACGTCACGGTCGTGCCGTCGATATCGACGGCCTCAGCGGCAATCGTCCCGCCCTGGGCGGCATAGGCGGCATTGATCTTTTTCAGCAGATCGGTGCCATCGAGAGCGAAAGCCGAGCCGGCGAGCGAGAAAATGGCGGCGCCCGACAGCATCAGCCGCGTTGTCCGGTAAAAGTTCATGGGGTGATTCCTCTGGTGGCGTGATGGCGGTTGGAAATCTGCAGTTACGCTACTACGGATTGGGCCTGCTTTATATTTGCGGACTTCTAAATTTCCGTTGAAAGGAACGGCAAACGAAATCCGAATTGCGGCGGAACGTTTGTCTCATCCTTTGATGTCGGTGCCAAGACTTCATCCACAGCTGCTATGACCTGGATTCCTTGCCCAGCAGCCTCTTCTGGGCTAGTCAGAACCTATGGGACAAGAGATTTTGCCGCCTTCCGGCGGAGACGACGATCACATCCAACCGGTCGACCTCAAGGCGGCGCTCGAGCAGCGCTATCTCGCCTATGCGCTGTCGACCATCATGCACCGCGCCCTGCCTGACGTGCGCGACGGTCTGAAGCCCGTTCACCGCCGCATCGTCTATGCGATGAACGAGATGGGCTTGCGGCCGACTTCGGCCTTCAGGAAATGCGCCAAGATCGTCGGCGAGGTGATGGGTAACTACCATCCGCACGGCGACCAATCGATCTACGACGCGCTTGCTCGTCTCGCCCAGGATTTCTCGCAGCGCTACACGCTGGTCAACGGCCAGGGCAATTTCGGCAATATCGATGGCGACAGTCCAGCCGCCATGCGTTACACTGAATCGAAGATGACGGCGGTCTCCGAACTGCTGCTCGAAGGCATCGATCAGGATGCCGTCGATTTCCGCGATACCTACGATGAGTCGAATTCCGAGCCGGTCGTCCTTCCCGGCGCCTTCCCGAACCTGCTCGCCAACGGTTCCTCCGGCATCGCCGTCGGCATGGCGACCTCGATCCCGTCGCACAATGCCCACGAACTTTGCGACGCCGCACTGCATCTGATCAAACATCCCGATGCGACCGTCGAAAAGCTCGTCGAATTCATTCCCGGCCCGGACTTCCCGACCGGTGGCATCATCATCGACAGCCGCGACAGCATCATCGAGAGTTACCGCACCGGCCGCGGCGGTTTCCGCGTACGGGCGAAATGGCAGACGGAAGATCTCGGCCGAGGTGGCTACCAGATCGTCATCACCGAAATTCCCTTCCAGGTGCAGAAATCGCGGCTGATCGAGAAGATCGCCGAACTGCTGATCGCCCGCAAGCTGCCGCTGCTGGAAGATATCCGCGACGAATCGGCCGAGGACATCCGTGTCGTCCTGGTGCCGAAGACCCGTAGCGTCGATCCGACGATCCTGATGGAATCGATGTTCAAGCTGACGGAGTTGGAAAGCCGCTTCCCGCTCAACATGAACGTGCTGTCCATGGGCCGCATCCCGCGGGTCATGGCGCTGAACGAAGTGCTGAAGGAGTGGTTGGATCACCGCCGCGAGGTCCTGCAGCGCCGCTCGCGCTTCCGCCTGGCGGCGATCGACAGGCGCCTCGAAATCCTCGGCGGCCTTCTGATCGCCTATCTCAACATCGACGAGGTGATCAAGATCATCCGCGAGGAGGATGAGCCGAAGCCGGTGATGATGGCGCGCTGGGATCTCAGCGACATTCAGGTCGAGGCGATCCTCAACATGCGGCTGCGCGCCTTGCGCAAGCTCGAGGAGTTCGAGATCCGCAAGGAATTCGACGAACTCACCAAGGAAAAGGGTGAGATCGAGGCGCTGCTTGCCTCCGACGACAAGCAATGGCAGACGGTCGCCTGGGAAATCGGCGAAGTGAAGAAGAAATTCGCCAAGGCGACCGAGGTCGGTCGCCGCCGTACCCAGTTTGCCGACGCACCCGAAACCGACGAGGAAGCAATCCAGCAGGCGATGATCGAGAAGGAACCGATCACCATCGTCATTTCCGAAAAGGGCTGGATCCGCGCGCTGAAGGGCCATATCGCCGATACGGCGACGCTGACCTTCAAGGAAGGCGACGGCTTGAAGCTGGCCTTCCCGGCGCAGACGACGGACAAGATCCTGATCGTCACCACAGGCGGCAAGGCCTTTACGCTCGGCGGTGACAAGCTGCCGGGCGGTCGCGGTCACGGCGAGCCGCTGCGCATCATCATCGACATGGACAACGACCAGGCGGTGCTGACCGCTTTCGTTCACGATCCCTCGCGCAAGCGGCTGATCGTCTCCACAGCCGGCAACGGCTTCGTCGTTCCGGAGGCCGAGCTGGTCGCCAATACCCGCAAGGGCAAGCAGATCATGAACGTCGCGCTGCCCGAGGAAACGCAGCTGCTCGTGCCCGTCGGCGGCGATCATGTCGCCGTCGTCGGCGAAAACCGCAAGCTGCTGGTCTTTCCGCTGGCGCAGGTGCCGGAAATGTCGCGCGGCAAGGGCGTGCGTCTGCAACGCTACAAGGATGGCGGCATTTCCGACGTCCGCTGCTTCGCGATATCAACCGGCCTCGTTTGGGAAGACAGCGCCGGCCGCACCTTCACGAAGAACAAGGACGAGCTTGCCGAATGGCTGTCCGACCGCGCCACCGCCGGCCGCACCGTGCCGAAGGGTTTTCCGCGCAGCGGTAAATTTGCCGGCTGAGGCGAGACGTCTTGGCTGTAACGCTTTGATTTTCTGCATAATTCTTTAGATCAGTACCGATTAGAGGAATTATATTTCCGTGCCCGGCTCTTGGCGGGCGTGGCAAATCCTCTATCTAATTCCTGTCAGCAAAAATAGGATAAGGCCGGTTTTCGCAGGCGGGCGAAATGGCCGCGACCCGTGCACTTGAAAAAGTGCGCGCGCCCTTACCGGAGGAAAATCGATGCCCGCCAGCACCATCAAATTGCATGTGAGCCAAACCTACAGCGTGCCGCCGTCTGTGGTGTACGACGCCTGGCTCAACCCCGAAATCGCCCGCCGCTTCCTGTTTGCCACCGACGACGGTCATGTCATCCGCGCCGATATCGATCCGCATGTCGGCGGTCGTTTCTTCGTCGTCGACCGCCGTCCCACAGGCGACGCCTTTCACCAGGGTGTCTTCCTGGAACTGAAGCGCCCGCAACGCATGGTCTTCAGCTTCTCCGTCGAAGAGCATGATCACAATTGCGACCGTGTCGAAATCGACATCGAGCCTCTCGGCGGCGGCAGCCGTCTGACGCTGACCCACGAAATGTGCGCCGAGTGGGCCGAACACGAGGAGAAGACCCGGCGAGGCTGGGCGCATGTGGTCGAAGGGCTGGGCAGGGAGCTGGAACAGCAGCAGATGAAGGCTACGGGTTGAGCGGTACGCTGAAATCCCTGAGGAAGCGGGCAGCACCTTCTTCGTCGATCTCGCCGGCGGCGACGGCAAGCACGAAGGCGTAGAGATTGGCGTCGGTCGTTTCGATCTCGTAGCCGTTTTCGAGAAGGAAAACACCTGCAGTTACGATCGTAATCCGCTTGTTACCGTCTACGAAGGCGTGGTTGCGGGCAAGGCCGAAAAGATAGGCGGCGGCGAGTTCGATGACGTCGTCGCAGCCACAATGCGCCTTGTGCATCGGCCGGTCGAGAGCAGACCCCAGCGCGCCATCGTCACTCAATCCAGCAAGTCCGCCGAAGCGATCGATCTGCATTTTCTGCAGGCTCTCGACCAAGGGCCTCGTCAGGAATTTGAAGGCCATTATTCGGCGAGCTTTTTCAAAGCGACCTTATACTTGTCCATGAAATATCGTGCGGCCTCGAGCTGACGCGACAAATCCTCGTCAGTCGGCTTCAAAGTGATGCCGCCATTTTCAACCTGCATTTCCAGCGAATCACCGGTCTTCAATCCAAGCCGGTCGAGAACCTCCTTGGAGATGATAATTCCCTCGGAATTGCCGATCCTACGGATCGTGACGTTCATCGTTTTACCCTCAGTGTAATAACGACGTTATAACATGGAGACAAAGAGACGACACATCTACTCCGCCGGTTGCGGGATGCTTCTCCGCCGCGCCATCCAGACCGAATGTGCCGCGATCGCCGCCACCAGGATGCCACCACCGACCAGGGTCATGGTTGCCGGGGTTTCCGCAAAGATCAGCCAGACCCAGATCGGTGCGAGCACGGTTTCGAGCAGGTAGAACATGCCGACTTCGGGCGCGGAGAGGTAACGCGGCCCCGTCGCCAGACACCAGAAGGCAAGCGGCATCACGACCGCGCCGTTAAAGAGGATCCAACCGGGATGCTCGATCGAAAAACCGCCGGCCGGCATGACCAAGGCGAGTCCGACCGCCGCCGGCAGCACCGTCGAAAGCAGCGAGGCAAAGCCCATGTCGCGGCGGGAAGCGCGGCTGATGGTGATGGCGGCGGCAATGATGAAGGCGGTCAGCAGCGCCATGATGTCGCCGAACAGATGGCCGCCCGAAAGCCCGTCCCGCACGATCAGGCCGACGCCGAAGATCATCGTCGCCATGGCGATCAGCGTTGCCGGCGCCGGCCGTTCTTTCAGGAAAATCCAGGAAAGAAGGGCGGCGAACATCGGATTGAAGGCGACGATGAACACGACATTGGCCGTCGACGTGTTGAAGACGGCGAGAAGAAAGATCACCGTCGTCAGTCCGTAGAGCAGGCCGGTGACGAGGCCCGGCCAGCCCGGCACGAGCAGCGGCCAGCGCCCGTTCAAGATCCGCAGCACTGCGACGACCAGCAACGTCACACCCAGCGTCGCGATGCTCCTCGCGGCAAGGATCGACCACAGCTCGCCGTCCGCAAGCCGCATCAGCGGAATATCCATGGAAAGCGCCAGCCCGCCGATCGCCGTCAGCAGGAGGCCCTTCCGGTGATCGGAAAGAGCGGTGGAGAACATTCAGTCGTGGGGGCTTTCGGGCATGGATGCGGGATCGAAACGTTCCCAGCCGCGCGGCGTCAGATGTTCCTGCGGCTGGAAGCGTGTCTTGTAGTCCATTTTTCGCGATCCTTGAACCCAGTAGCCGAGATAGACATGCGGTAGGCCGAGCGCCTTCGTGCGCCTGACATGGTCGAGAATCATGAAGGTGCCGAGCGAACGCCGCTCGAGATCGGGATTGAAGTAGGAATAGACCATCGATAGCCCGTCGCTCATCGTGTCGGTAAGAGCGGCGCCAAGCAGCTCGCCCTTCGGCCGCTGCTCCAGTCCGGAGCCTTCTTCACGCTGGCGGTATTCGACGATTCTCGTATTCACATGCGTGTCTTCGACCATGATCGCGTAGTCGAGCACCGTCATGTCTGACATGCCGCCCTGCTGGTGGCGATAATCCAGATAACGCCGGAAAAGCGAATATTGCTCGCTGGAGGGCTGGGCTGTAAATTCGGTGGCGATGACATCGGAGTTGGCGGCAAGCACCCGCTTCATCGATTTTGTTGGCTCGAATTCCTGGGCGAGAATGCGCACGGAAACGCAGGCGCGACAGGATTCGCAGGCCGGGCGGTAGGCGATATTCTGGGAGCGGCGGAAACCGCCCTGCGTCAAGATGTCGTTCATCTCGGCGGCGCGGGGCCCTACCAGATGGGTAAACACCTTACGCTCCATCTCATGCGGCAGATACGGACACGTAGCCGGAGCCGTCAGATAAAACTGCGGAGATGGCGTTGTCTGCGTATTCATCTGTCGCGGAAATTTCCTTTGTCGAGACCGTGCCGTTTCCTGACAGCATGACCTAAGAATAAAAAACGTCAACAGCGGGACGGTTCTCGCCGTTCATATCGGTCTTCTAATTTTAGATATGGAGCGCTGGCGCCCCCGGGCAAAGAGAAAGCGGAGACTTTATTTCGTCTCCGCCTAGTGGTTTCAGCCGTGATCTCGGTCCAACGCTCAGGCCGTGCGGACCGTTGCGGTGCCGACCAGCAGGTCGTGGATGAGACGGCTGCGTTCGGTAAACAGGCCGGCAAGCAGGATGAGCGGCGTCAGCACCGAGTTGAGGATCCAGAACAGCGCCAGATGCACGATTGCCGTCAGGAAATCCATCGGCCGACCGTCGACGCGCACGATGGCGATCCCCATTGCGCGCATGCCGAGCGAGGCCTGGCTCCGCCCGCCGACAGTCAGGCCGAAGTAGATGCCGGCGACGATGACGAAGAGGGCAGGGTAGAGCAGGAAGCCGAGCCCGAGCGTGACGATCGACAGGAAGAACAGCACGATCGCCGCGGGGATGCACAGCAGCAGCACGATCAGATAGTCGAGGATGAAGGCGAAGACACGGCGGCTCAACACGCCGCTATAGGTGCGCCAGTCCTCCGGTGCGGCATAAAGCGGATTGGGGTTGTAGCTCATCTCAATCTCCTGCGGAAAAGCGATGCCGCAGATATGGTATCGGCAGAACCAAATACAACATTTCTGCCGGATTCATCGCCTGCTGAGGATTTTCGCCACCTCGATCGCGAAATAGGTGAGGATACCGTCGCATCCCGCCCGCTTGAACGACAGCAGCGTTTCGAGCATTGCCCGTTCGCCATCGATCCAGCCGTTCATCGCCGCCGCCTTGATCTGGCTGTACTCGCCGGAGACCTGGTAGGCGAAGGTCGGCAGGCCGAAGGCCTCCTTCATCCGCCAGCAGATGTCGAGATAGGGCAGGCCGGGCTTGACCATCAGCATGTCGGCGCCTTCCTCGACGTCCAGGGCCGCATCGCGGATCGCCTCGGTGCCGTTGGCCGGGTCGATATAATAGGTCTTCTTGTCGCCTTTCAGCAGCCCGCCGGTCGAGATCGCCTCGCGATAGGGGCCGTAGAAGGCGGAGGCGAATTTCGTCGCATAGCTCATGATGCCGACGCTCTGGTGGCCGGCCGCATCGAGCGCCATGCGGATCGCACCGATGCGTCCGTCCATCATCTCCGATGGCGCAATGATGTCGGCGCCCGCATCCGCCTGCATCACCGCGGCACGTGCTACCTGATCGACCGTCTCGTCGTTGACGATCTCGCCGTCTCTCAGAATACCGTCATGGCCGTGGCTGGTGAAGGGATCGAGCGCGACGTCGGTGATGACGCCGATATTGGGCACCGCCTTCTTGATCGCCGCCGTCGCCTGATTGATCAGATTGTTGGCTTCGAGGCTGTTCGAGCCGGTCTCGTCGCGCAGTTCCATCTCGATGTTCGGAAAGGTGGCAATCGCGGGAATGCCGAGGCCGGCCGCTTCGCGTGCGGCCTCGACCGCCTTGTCGATGCTCATGCGGTTGACCCCCGGCATGGCCGCGATCGGATCGACGATGCCGGAACCTGGCACGATGAAAATCGGCCAGATCAGGTCGTCGACCGTCAGCCGGTTTTCCTGCACCAGCCGGCGTGTCCAGTCCGACTTGCGGTTGCGCCGCATGCGGCGATGGCCGGTGATGTCGTCGACGAGATGCGTCCTGTCCTGCATGATATCTGCCCCCTGGGCCATTCCATTTATTGGAGCGCTCATTATCATGGCGCCTTGAAAATCCAAACCGGGCGATTGGCCGCGGCGGAAAAACCTGGCGCATAATGCCGAAATCAAAGTCGATTTTTCGGCATTATGCGCGCACTCGATATGATAGAGCGTCGTTTGCGCGTCGACAGACGCGTGGCGCTCTTTAAGAAGATGCAACCCCAAACCGATGTCTGCGCTATGGAAACCGATTCCCCGACGATACCGAAACGCACACTGGCGGATATCCTCTTCATTCTCTTTCTGAGACTGGTTGCCATATCCTGCTTCTGGTTCGGCCTGCAATATTGGGCAATGCTCGTCGGCTATTCGCTGGTCGGCGCCGGCCGCTTCGATCTTTTGAGCCTGCCATGGAAGGTGGCGAGCACCAGCCTCGCCGTACTTTTTCCCGTCGCCTCCCTCGGCCTCTGGCTCACCGTCTCCTGGGGTCCGGTCATCTGGGTGCTGGCTGCCGGCGGGCAAATCCTGATGTATGGCCTGTTGCCGGATATTTTCGGCCCCAACAGGCTGATCATCCTGCTGCATGTCATTGTCGCCGTGGTTTACTGGATTTTCCGCCTGCTGCTCTGGTTGGAAAAGCGCCGCCATCGCCGCCAGGTAAGTGTTGATTTACCCTGAGACAACGTGGGGTTACCGGTAAGGCTCCGTTAAGCCTGCGGTTTAAGTCGAATTTTATATGTATTCGATAGGGTCTCACTCAAGGCGGGAAGAAAACACACCGCCAAACAAACAGTGAGGCAGTCAATATGAACACGAAAATCAAGCCGCAGGCGGTATCGAACTTCCGTGACCAACAGGATCAGGGCATCCGTGATCTTTACATGGAATCCCTTCATCTTGTTGAACGTCTTCACCGCCGTCTTCTCGACGTCATCAAGGACGAGTTCGACCGTCAGGGTCGCAGCGACGTCAACGCCATCCAGGCGCTGCTCCTTTTCAACATCGGCAATTCCGAGCTGACCGCCGGCGAGCTGCGCTCGCGTGGCTACTATCTCGGCTCCAACGTTTCCTACAACGTCAAGAAGCTGGTCGACCTCGGCTTCATCAACCACCAGCGCTCGCGCATCGACCGTCGCTCGGTCCGCATCAGCCTGACCGAAACCGGCCAGGACATCGCCGAAACGGTCGGCAAGCTCTACGAACGCCACATCACCTCGATCGACAAGGTCGGCGGCATCGGCACCGACGAATTCACCCAGATGAACAAGCTGCTCCAGCGTCTGGACCGCTTCTGGAACGACAGCATCATGTATCGCCTCTAAGACCCTTGACCTCCTTCAGGGTTGCAGAAAACCGGACGTGTCCCTGCGCGTCCGGTTTTGCCGTTTGCTGTCGAGTGGCATCTTTGCAACGCAAAGGCGGGCAAGCATTATCGCGGTATTCAAGCCGTCTTTTAGCCGTTATTAACCGGCACGGTTTAGCGCGTCATGGTTCGTTGTGTCGTATTTCCGGTAGCCGGGTCATCCGTCTTTCGGCCCGATAACACGAATTGGCCATATTGGTGTGGCAGCGGAAGGCTTAACAACCGGCGCTTTCAATGGACCGATCAGGACGCTCAGGCTGTCGCATCGCAATCTTGTGATGGGGCAAGCGGAAAGTTTTGATGTGCCGGGACAACAAATGCACGGAGATCTGCGTTAAAGCGCAGTGATATCTCAAAGAGCCGCGGCTTCTCTTTATCGCCGCATTCAGTGGTTGGGACTATGTCGAAGAAAAACGGAATTGAAGCTCTCTCGCGCCGCGCTTTCCTTGCGTCCGCGGCAACGGTTGGCGCCAGCGCGATTGCCGCACCGGCCTTCGCGCAATCGGCGCTCGATACGCTGATCAATGCACCGCGCCGCGGCAACTGGGACGACCAGTTTGACGCCAAGGCGGCTTCGCGTACGGCAAGCGCCGTCGTTTCCAATACCCCGATCCTTGGGCCCCAATCGGTCGCCAGCGCCCAGCAGGCGATCACGCAGTATCAGCAGATCGCGGCTGCCGGCGGCTGGCCTGAAGTCAATCCCGGCGACCAGCGCCTGCAGCTCGGCGTCAGCCATCCCGCAGTCCAGGCGCTACGCCAGCGTCTGGCGATAACCGGCGACTTGCCGCGCGAGGCCGGAATGTCGAGCGCCTTCGATTCCTACGTCGACGGCGCCGTCAAGCGCTTTCAGGCACGCCACGGCCTGCCGTCCGACGGTGTCCTCGGCGAATTCACGCTGAAGGCGCTGAACATCCCGGCCGACGTTCGCCTGCAGCAGCTGAACACCAATATCATCCGCCTGCAGACGTTTCCCGAGGACCTCGGCCGCCGCCACGTGATGGTCAACATTCCGGCTGCCTATGTCGAGGCCGTTGAAGACGGCAGTGTCGCAACGCGCCACACCGCGGTTGTCGGCCGCTTGAGCCGCCCGACTCATCTCGTCAACTCGAAGATCTACGAGGTCATCCTCAATCCTTATTGGACCGCGCCGCGCTCGATTGTCGAGAAGGACATCATGCCGCTGATGCGCAAGGATCCGACCTATCTCGAAAAGAACGCCATCCGCCTGATCGACGGCAAGGGCAATGAAGTCGCCCCCGAGACCGTCGACTGGAACGGCGAGGCGCCGAACCTGATGTTCCGTCAGGACCCCGGCAAGATCAACGCCATGGCGTCGACCAAGATCAACTTCTATAACAAGAACGGCGAGTACATGCATGACACGCCGCAGCAGGGCCTGTTCAACAAGCTGATGCGCTTCGAATCGTCGGGCTGTGTCCGCGTCCAGAACGTGCGCGACCTGACGAACTGGCTGCTGCGAGAGACCCCCGGCTGGAACCGTCAGCAGATGGAGCAGG
Organism: Rhizobium sp. NZLR11; assembly: GCF_019685115.1. NCBI lineage: Bacteria > Pseudomonadati > Pseudomonadota > Alphaproteobacteria > Hyphomicrobiales > Rhizobiaceae > Rhizobium > Rhizobium sp. NZLR11. The sequence continues at coordinate 258,049 of NZ_JABDWD010000003.1, forward strand.
TGATCGCAACCGGCGTCAACACGCCGATCAAACTCGGCACCGAAGTTCCTGTCTATTTCGTCTACATCTCGGCCTGGGGCATGCCGGACGGCGTCGTCCAGTTCCGCGACGACATCTACCAGATGGACGGCAATGCCGAGCTGGCGCTCGATACGACGGCCGGCATGGAACAGCCGGTCCAGTAGGCGGCGGCCTCTGCATCGCATCTTCAAACCGCGCCTTCCCGGCGCGGTTTTTTATGCCGGGGCGGGCGCTCGGTAACGTGACCGCTCGTCTTCGGCGCGGCGCGGCCGCAAAAGAGCGGAAGCGCGCGGTTTGCTCAGCAAATGTCGTTCTTCGTATTGCCCTTGCCACAGCGGAAGGCTAATACCTCAGCGCATTCCAGTTGAGGAGCCCGCCCATGACCAATGCTTCCACCGAGTCCTTCTTCAACCGCTCGCTTGCGGACGTCGATCCCGAGATTTTCGGTGCGATCGGAAAGGAACTCGGTCGCCAACGGCACGAGATCGAACTGATCGCTTCCGAGAACATCGTCTCCCGCGCCGTGCTGGAAGCTCAGGGCTCCATCATGACCAACAAATATGCCGAGGGTTATCCCGGCAAGCGTTATTACGGCGGCTGCCAGTTCGTCGATATCGCCGAGGAGCTGGCGATCGAACGCGCCAAGACGCTGTTCGGCGTCAATTTCGCCAACGTCCAGCCGAATTCCGGCTCGCAGATGAACCAGGCCGTGTTCCTGGCGCTGCTGCAGCCCGGCGATACGTTTATGGGCCTCGACCTGAATTCGGGCGGCCACCTCACGCATGGTTCGCCGGTCAACATGTCCGGCAAGTGGTTTAACGTCGTCTCCTATGGCGTGCGTGAAGGCGACAACCTGCTCGACATGGATGAAGTCGAGCGCAAGGCCAAGGAAACCAAGCCGAAGCTGATCATTGCCGGTGGCACTGCCTATTCCCGTATCTGGGACTGGAAGCGGTTCCGCGAAATCGCCGACTCGGTCGGCGCTTACCTGATGGTCGACATGGCCCATATTGCCGGCCTCGTTGCTGGCGGCCAGCATCCGTCGCCATTCCCGCATTGCCATGTTGCGACGACGACGACCCACAAGTCGCTGCGCGGCCCGCGCGGCGGTGTCATCCTCACCAATGACGAGGATCTGGCGAAGAAATTCAATTCGGCCGTTTTCCCCGGTCTGCAGGGTGGACCGCTGATGCACATCATTGCCGCCAAGGCCGTCGCCTTCGGCGAGGCGCTGCAGCCTGAGTTCAAGGATTACGCCGCCCAGGTCGTCAAGAACGCCAAGGCTCTTGCCGAATCGCTGATGGCGGGCGGCCTCGACGTCGTCTCCGGCGGCACAGACAACCATCTGATGCTGGTCGACCTGCGCAAGAAGAACGCCACCGGCAAACGGGCTGAGGCAGCTCTCGGCCGCGCTTACGTCACGTGCAACAAGAACGGCATTCCCTTCGATCCGGAAAAGCCCTTCGTCACCTCGGGCGTACGTCTCGGCGCGCCGGCCGGTACGACGCGCGGCTTCAAGGAAGCCGAATTCCGCGAAATCGGCAATCTGATCGTCGAGGTTCTCGACGGCCTGAAAGTCGCCAATTCCGATGAAGGCAATGCCGCCGTCGAAGCCGCCGTGCGTGGTAAGGTGGTCAACCTCACAGACCGCTTTCCAATGTACGACTACATGGGATAAGGAGTAGCGATGCGCTGCCCCTATTGCGGTTCGGAAGATACTCAGGTCAAGGATTCGCGCCCGGCGGAGGACAACACGTCCATCCGCCGGCGGCGTATCTGTCCGGATTGCGGCGGCCGTTTCACCACCTTCGAGCGTGTGCAGCTGCGCGAGCTGATGGTCATCAAGAAGACCGGCCGCAAGGTGCCCTTCGACCGCGACAAGCTGGTGCGCTCCTTCGAAGTTGCGCTGCGCAAACGCCCGGTCGAGCGTGACCGCATCGAGCGCGCCGTTTCCGGCATCGTTCGCCGGCTGGAAAGCTCCGGCGAGACCGAAATCTCCTCCGAGCAGATCGGCTTGCAGGTGCTCGAAGCGATGAAGAGCCTCGATGATGTCGGCTTCGTGCGCTACGCCTCGGTCTATCGGGATTTCTCGCTCGCCGAGGATTTCGAAAAGGTGATTTCCGAAATCAACGCCAAGATCGCCCGCGACCCGCTGGATAGGTGAGCCATGAGCGTCACGCCCCATGACGAGAATTTCATGGCGGCGGCGATTCGCCTGTCGCGCCGGCATCTCGGCCGCACCGCCACCAATCCCTCCGTCGGCTGCCTGATCGTCAGGGACGGCGTCATCGTCGGTCGTGCGGTCACCGCTGTGGGCGGCCGCCCGCATGCCGAGACGCAGGCGCTCGCCGAGGCCGGCGCGCTTGCCCGCGGCGCCACCGCCTATGTGACGCTCGAGCCCTGTTCGCATCACGGCAAGACGCCGCCCTGCGCCGAGGCGCTGATTGCCTATGGCGTTGCCCGCGTCGTGATCAGCGTCACCGATCCCGATCCGCGCGTCTCCGGCCGCGGCATCGCCATACTGGGCAATGCCGGCATCGAGGTGGATTCCGGCGTGCTGGAGGCGGAAGGCCGGCGTTCGCTCGCCGGTTATCTCACCCGCCAGACGAAGAATCGGCCCTATGTGACTCTCAAGCTTGCCGTTTCTGCCGACGGCATGATCGGCCGTCAAGGGGCGGGCCAAGTGGCGATCACCGGCCCAGAAGCCCGCGCTGAGGTGCAGGCGCTGCGCGCCGAAACCGACGCGATCCTCGTCGGCATCGGCACCGCGCTATCAGACGATCCGCTGCTGACGGTGCGGACGCCAGGTCTTGAAGCGCAGTCACCCATCCGCATTGTGCTCGATCCGTCGCTGGCATTGCCGCTGACGAGCAAGCTGGTCACGACGGCGCGGCAAGTGCCGGTGATCTTGGTCGCGAGTGAGGATGTTTCGCCATTGACGGCGGATGCCGAGGGGTTACCCCCCTCTGTCCTGCCGGACATCTCCCCCACAAGGGGAGAGATCGGCAAGGAGCGAGACCCGAATTCCCCGGCTTCTGTTAGCAACGGATCGTCTTCGCCGGATGTGGAGCTGGGAGCGAGCCCCCAGCCAATCTCCCCCCTTGTGGGGGAGATGCCCGGCAGGGCGGAGGGGGGTAACGCACCCGCCGCCGCTACGGACTTGGACTCCCGACGCACCGCACTCGAAGCCGCCGGTGTCGAGATCGTCTACTGCAATCCCTATCGCCCGGAAGTCCTGTTGCCGGCCTTGGCAACACGCGGGATTTCCTCGCTCCTGGTCGAGGGCGGCGCCAAGACCGCGCGGCTTTTCCTCGAGGCGGGCCTCGTCGATCGCATCCAGCTTTACCGGGCGCCTTTCGTCATCGGCGAAGGCGGTATTGAATCGCCGCTTGATGCAACCGACATACCATCGGGTTTTGCCCATACGGGCACGCTGATGTTCGGCGAAGATCGCCTGGACGAATACGAAAGAGGGCTTTGATGTTTACCGGAATAGTCACCGATGTCGGCACGGTCGAATCCGTTTCCCCGCTGAAGGAAGGTATCCGGCTGCGGGTCGCGACCGCCTATGACCCGACGACAATCGATATGGGCGCCTCGATCTCGCATGCCGGCATTTGCCTGACCGTCACCGCACTTCCTGACGAAGGCAGCAACGGCCGCTGGTTCGAGGTTGAGGCCTGGGAAGAGGCGTTGCGGCTGACGACGATCGGCACCTGGCGGGAAGGCAGCCGCATCAATCTCGAACGGTCGCTGAAGATCGGCGATGAACTCGGCGGCCACATCGTTTCCGGCCATATCGACGGCAAGGCGGAAATCCTCTCTGTGACATCGGAGGGCGACGCCACACGCTACCGTCTGCGAGCGCCGGAGCATCTGGCCAAATTCGTCGCCCCCAAGGGGTCGATCGCCCTCGACGGCACCTCGCTGACGGTCAATGCGGTCGACGGCACGGATTTCGACGTGCTGCTCATCCGCCACACGCTCGAGGTCACCACCTGGGGCGAGCGTAAGGCCGGCGATTTCGTCAATTTCGAAGTCGACACCATGGCGCGTTACGCCGCCCGGCTGGCTGAATTCCCGAGCGCCTGAATCGAAAACCTGTACCGGTTTCCAGGGCGCGCGCCGGTCAAATAGCTCACCAATCCGGGGACAGCTTCGTCAGATACTGGCCGTAGGCGCTCTTGCCGAGCTTCTCCGCGAGCTTGGCGAGGTCGCCCTGCGAGATGTAACCCATGCGCCAGGCGACTTCCTCGGGGCAGGCGATCTTGAAGCCCTGGCGTTTCTCCAGCGTGCTGACGAAACCTGCGGCATCGTGCAGGCTGTCCGGCGTGCCGGTGTCGAGCCAGGCATAGCCCCGGCCCATCAGCTCCACGAAAAGCTGGCCGCGCTCAAGATAGGTGCGGTTGACATCGGTAATTTCCAATTCGCCGCGCGGTGACGGCTTCAGGTTGGCGGCGATATCGACCACCTGCTGGTCGTAGAAATAGAGGCCGGTCACCGCCCAGTTCGATTTTGGCTCTTTCGGTTTTTCCTCGATCGACAGCGCATTCATCTTTTCGTCAAAGCCGACAACGCCATAGCGTTCCGGATCGGTGACGTGATAGGCGAACACCGTCGCTCCTTCCCGCCGGCTCGTGCCGGACTTCATGATTTCCGGCAGTCCGTGCCCGTAGAAGATGTTATCGCCGAGAACGAGTGCCGAGCTGTCGCCGTGCAAGAAGTCGGCGCCGATGATGAAGGCCTGGGCGAGGCCGTCCGGACTCGGCTGTACGGCATAGGTCAGCGAAATTCCCCATTGCGAGCCGTCGCCGAGAAGGCGCTTGAAGGCTTCGACGTCGTGAGGCGTGGTGATGATCAGCAGCTCCCTGATGCCCGCGAGCATGAGCGTCGTCAGCGGATAGTAGATCATCGGCTTGTCGTAGACCGGCATCAACTGTTTCGAGACCGCCTGCGTGATCGGATGCAGACGCGTGCCTGTGCCGCCGGCGAGAATAATGCCCTTCATGCCCATCTCCTTAAAGACCTTTATTCAAAAGGTCTTGCATGACAATCGTCATAGACTGCTTCCACTCCGGGAGCCGGATTCCATATGTCCTGGCGAGCTTGTCGCCGTTGAGACGTGAATTGGCGGGACGCTTCGCCGGTGTCGGATAGTCCGCCGTTGGGATGCGCTCGACGCCGATGTTTCTGCCGCCGGATTTAGAAAGCTCCGTGAATATCTCTTCGGCGAAATCAGCCCAGCTTGCTTCGCCGCTGCCGGTCAGGTGAAAGGTGCCGCGGAGCGATGGCGCAGGGTCCGCTACGATACGGGTTGCTATCGCAAGAATCGCGTCGGCGATGTCGAGTGCCGAGGTCGGGCATCCCGTCTGATCGGCGACAACACGGAGATGATCGCGCGTCTCGGAAAGTCGCAGCATCGCTTTCAGGAAATTGGTGCCAAAGGGCGAATAGACCCAGGCGGTGCGCAAGATGACGTGGTTCGGGTTCGCCGCCGCGACGGCCGTCTCGCCCGCAAGCTTCGAACGTCCGTAGACGGAGATCGGCGCCGTCGTATCCTCTTCAGAATACGCGGAGGCCTTGTCGCCGCTGAAGACATAGTCGGTCGAAATGTGGATGATCGGGACCCTGATCCGCGCGGCAGCCTCGGCAACCGCCCCGGCGCCCGCCGCGTTGACGGAAAAAGCAAGCTCAGCTTCGCTCTCGGCCTTGTCGACCGCCGTATAGGCGGCGGCCGAGACGATCACATCCGGGCGCAGAGCCGGAAAGGCGGCTGCGATGCTTTCGGGATTCGCGAGGTCCATTTCCGGGCGCCCGACCGCGCTGATTTCGACGCCCGTTTCGGCGCCACGTCTGAGCAGCGACTGAACGACCTGGCCCCGTTTGCCGGTGACGGCGATGCGCATCGCTATCCTTCCTTGAAAACGCCGAGGCGTTCGCCGGAGTAGACGTTTTCGCGCAGCGGCCTCCACCACCATTCGTTTTCCAGGTACCAGTGCACGGTCTTCTCGATGCCGGTTTCGAAGGTCTCTTGCGCTTTCCAGCCGAGTTCGCCTTCGAGTTTCGAGGCATCGATCGCATAGCGTGCGTCGTGTCCGGGGCGATCCGTGACGTTGGTGATCAGACGTGCATGCGGTGCCTTGTCACTGTAGACGCCGTCGAGAATAGCGCAGATGCGATGAACGACATCGATGTTCCTGCGCTCATTGCGGCCGCCCACATTGTATTTTTCGCCGGGGCGCCCTCTGGATGCAATGGTGAAGAGCGCGCGGGCGTGGTCTTCGACATAGAGCCAGTCGCGGACATTTGCGCCGTTGCCGTAAACCGGAAGAGGCTTGCCCTCCAGCGCGTTCAGGATCGTCAGCGGAATGAGCTTTTCCGGGAAATGGAACGGGCCGTAGTTGTTGGAGCAATTGGAGACGACGACGGGCAGGCCGTAGGTGCGGTGCCAGGCGATCGCCAGATGGTCGCTCGCGGCCTTGGAGGCGGAATAGGGCGAGGACGGATCGTAAGGCGTCGTCTCCTCGAACAGGCCCTCATCGCCGAGCGAGCCGTAGACCTCGTCCGTCGAGACGTGCAGAAAGCGGAAGGCACTCTTGCGGCGGGCGTCAAGCCCATCCCAATAGTGCCGTGCGACATCCAGCAGGCTGAATGTGCCGACGATGTTGGTCTGAATGAAATCGGCCGCGCCAGAGATCGAGCGGTCGACATGGCTCTCTGCCGCGAGATGCGTGACGGTATCAGGGCGGAAGGACTCGAATGCTTCCTGCATCCCGGCGCGGTCGCAGATGTCGGCGCGCAGGAATTGATAGTTCGGCGCCGATTCGACGGATGTCAGCGATGCCAGATTGCCGGCATAGGTCAGCGTGTCGACATTCATTACCTCGGCGCCGATCTCGCTGACGAGATGGCGCACCAATGCCGATCCGATGAAGCCCGCTCCGCCCGTGACCAGTATGCGCATCGTCGATCAATCCTGGGGTTGCTGTGCTGAATAGGAAAAATGGCCTGGCAGATCGGCGAGCCGCGGCAGCGTCTTGTCCTTGTCGGACGACACCATGTCTCTCTCATCGAAGGGCCAGCGAATGCCGATCACCGGATCGTTCCACGCGATGCCCCGATCATGCTGCGGGCTGTAGGGTGCGGTTACCTTGTAGCTGATGACGCTGTTCGGCTCGATCGTTGCGAATCCGTGTGCGAAACCGGCCGGTATCCAGAGCTGCTTGCCGGTCTCCGGCGAGAGCTCCTGAGAGAGCCATTTGCCGAAGCTCGGTGATCCCTCGCGAATATCGACGACGACATCCATGATCCGGCCGGCAAGGCAGCGCACCAGCTTGCCCTGTGCGAAGGGCGGGATCTGGAAATGCAGCCCCCGGACGGTGCCGGCCTGCGCCGAAAGCGATTCATTGTCCTGGATGAACGTGACGTCGGCCACATTTTCCCGGAACCAGGCATCCTTGAATACCTCGGAGAAGTAGCCGCGGTGATCGCCGAAGCGTGGCGGCGTAATTGCGACGATGCCCTCGATGGCCGCGGCCTCAATGCGCATGACGTACCTTTTCTGCGGCCTTCATCAGGCGCCAGCCTTCATGACGCTCATCAGCATGTCCGCCTGCGAGCGGCTCCGCATGGCCGCAAGGCCTGTCGCGGCAATGGCATCGCGCTCGTCGGCATCTGCGATCAGCTTGTAGCAGCGCTTGATCATGTCGTCATAGGGCTCAATTGCCAAGCCGCCGATGAAGGGTTGGAGGTCTGGATCGTTGATGTCGCCTTCCGTCAGCACGCAAACGCGATTGGCGAGCAGATAGGAAATGCGGACGATCTCGAAGACGCCGCTCGCATAATGATGGATGTTTATGACGATCTTGGCGCGGGCAATCGCCGCATCGCGTTCCGCACCATAGATGTTGAAGAGATGCGCGACCTTGAGCCCGCCGTCCTTCAGCGTCGTCAGGATATGGTGGCGGCGTTCGTTTATCGAGCCGTAGAAGAGCACTTCGATATCTTTGACGGGGGCGTGCTGTATCTGGCTGAGGCAGCGGCTATAACCGATTTCGAGGACACCGGCGTGATCAATGCCCTTGGCGGCGAGATTTTCCCGGTTGCGCGGGCTGTAGTCGAGAACCGGAAGCGATTTCAGGATCGAGGTGTAGCGCGAATTGATCCAGATGCTTTCTTCGGACACCTGCTCTAGATTGATGACGACGCTGTCCTTCGGCAGATGGCTGACGATTTCGGGGGCGAGAAGATTGCCGCCGTAGATGATCGGCGCACGGCCGGCGAATGCGTCCATGTCGCGGACGATCGGTGCCGAGCCGCCGAGTTCTTCGAAGGCGCCTTGCAAGCCGAGTGCGACTTCATCGAAGGCGTGGCTGTGATTGTAGTTTTCGGGCGTCACGATCCAGATGCAATGACGGTCCTTGTGTGCCTGCCACCCGCCGGCAAAGGGCTGCAATGCGTTGTGGAGCGGCTGCTCGATTTTCGGCGCGGCTGGCATAGCGGGCCTGTCCGTCCGTACCTGCAGCTGCTGCACCGGAGAGGCGCCTGAAGCCTGCGGAGCATGGGAGCGCATCAATTCGCGGTCGCCGATGAATTGGCCGCGCGGCATCCAGCCGGGCGGATCATCAGCCCCCCAAATCAGATGCGGCTGCTTGATGAGCGGCTGGCGGCCTTGCTGCCACGTGGTCAGGAGAGCCTCGTCACGGCTCCGTAGAAAGGCTTCCTTGGCGGCGAAGAGGCCATGCAGCAACCGGCCGAGGCGGACACCGAACTTCCATTCGAAATCGGCAACGGTCGGTACGAAGGCGGCGATCTTCAATCCGGAGGCGATGGCCTGCTGGACATAAAGCCCGAGCAGACGCTCGATCACGAAGGGGCGCATCGTCGCGTTGGCATCGCGTGAATAGTGAGCCGTGCCGGCATAGGCGGTGCCCGCGGCCGTGCCAGCGCACGCCTGGTTTTCCAGCGACTCGAGAATGCGTTCGCAAAAGGCGATATACCCGGACCAGAATTTCCGATTGCCGCAGAAATAGTTGCAGAACATGAAGGCAGTCTTGTCCTGCGGCGGCGCGATCGGATAGCCGAGCTCCTGGATATGCAGAAAGATCGGCTCCATGCCGGGGTGACCGCCAAGCAGCGAATGTTCCCAGACATTGCTGTAGATCGCCGCGTGGCCGATCAGCGGATTGTAAAGATAGGCATCCGCACCCTCTGCCCTGGCCTTTTCCGCCTCGGTGACAAAGGACGGGAAGCTCGTCACCGACTTCATCTCGAATTTGCTGGAGAGTAGCCCCCAGAACACGTCGTCGCCGAGGCCGATCGCCTCGTGATGCTGATGCAGGGTGAGGAAGAGCTCATATTCGCGGGTCGTAGCGTGCGTATTGAACGAGATGTCGAGCGGCATGGCAGCGGCATCGAGCTGACTGCGCTGCGAAGGGTCGAGATAAGGCTGATAGATAATCACGGATCCCGTGCCGGCAGCCTTCTCCGTGAGAAGCGCCAGATCAGGAAGACCGGCCGGTAGAGCGGAAATGGGCTGATTGATCGTCAAGGTTTTGTCCTTCGCGAATGGTTACCGTCTGCATAGGCAATCCGCAGAACGGCAATTCGAGCCTGTTTGGTGCCTACTATTTGAGTTGAAGCTTGCGCCACACTGTTCGCAGAACTTTCGCTGATCAGCCTGGAGGGGTGTGGGAACTCGACGATCCGCAGTCAATTTCTCTAGCCAGATTTATTGGCTCAGCCGCTCCTGCTGCCAGTGCCGCAAAGAGTTGCGATGTTACGTTTGGAATTGGGCCGCTCGGTTTATACGCCGCTTTTATAGACCCCATCATTCGATACGGTAGCGATATCCCCGAACAAGGACCCAGGTAGGCTATTGCCATAGAGTTCGGCTATCCGTTTGATGAGAAGATAGCTTCCCAGACGCTCCTGGCAAAATGAGATCGCACGTTTCTGCACGGGATCTTCGGCTTGAAACGGTTGATATCGTTTCGCAAATTCAAAAGACGGCGCGACGAGGCGCACAAAAGTTTCCAGCCACCAGTCCGTCGGATACGTGCCGAGTTCAATGCCTCCTGGAACGAAAGTGCTGGAATTAAAAAAATGCAAAGCTTCGGCTTGCGTTAAACTGTTTGCTTCGATTGAGAGCGCCGTATATCTCATAAAGTCAACAATACTGTGAAAGCGTGCATAGTGTTGAGATATGTTATGGAGATTTAACGGCCGAGGTAGAAAGAAACTTTCTGAAAAAAGCGCCGGATTCTCCGGTCTTGTGATGTCTGCCTCTTCTGACGTCGTTGTATTCATCCCGGGATATTCGGGATTCGGTGTTCCTATTTTTAGTCGCGTTAGAAATTTACGATACTGCCAGATAGTAATGTTACGAGGTTTTACTGATTCTTCCGAAACGACTTTTGCAATGACTATCGTTCCAAGCGATCCCGACAATTTCGCGTGAAGCTCCTCCGGCTCACTGAAAAAATCATAACCGGCAATGACGTCCATACCCTTGTTTTCCAGAGGAAGTTTAGAATTGAGCCATATGATTTTCGAGCCCGCGGGAGGAGGGTAGCTCGGCAAATCCTTATGGCAAACAATGTAAATGGTCATATTTGTAATTAGCCTCTTATGGATGGGGCGTAAGGGGGCGAAGGTATCTGCCTCTGTGGCGACCCTAAAGCGCGTTCCTTGCGCGTAGCCGGTGCGAAGGACCCATTCGGGGATGAAGTCGGGTGCCGCAAGCAGAGGTCGTCGACATCCTTTTGCTTGAGCTTGCTGTTGCCGTTGGCGATATCGGCAAGTGTCAGCAAGCCCACAATGGCGCGCGCTGCGCTGCCCGTTTGGCGGAATTCCCTAACGCGAAAACTGAATGATCTCGCCGTTATACTGCGTGCGCGTAGTCTCGCGAAAACCGAGTTTGGCTGCGACCCTCAACGAGGCCTGGTTTTCCGGGCTGACGATGCAGCTCATCGGTTTTCCCGGGAAATAACTCTCCGCCCAGCCGATCAGGGCGGTCAGCGCCTCGGTGGCATAACCGCGGCCGTGCGCCGAGGGCATCAGAGCCCAGCCGACCTCCATCGTTCCCTCGATCGACGGCGTCATCTCCCGGCGGGATTCCATGAAACCGGCCTCGCCGATGAACCGGCCGCTCGCCTTTTCGATGATTGCAAGGAAGCCGAAGCCCATATGGTGCCACATGCCGGCAAGGCGCAGCATGCGGCTCCAGCTCTGCTCTCGCGTCGACGGTACACCGCTGATGAAGCGGACGACGTCTTCGTCCGCCCATAGCACTGCATGCATCTCGAAATCGGCGAGGCGGTGAGGGCGGAGCGTCAGCCGTTCCGTTTCGAGGGTCGGAATGTCGGTCATATAGGGTCCTTCACGCTCCGGGTTCGCCATCCCAATAGTCGAGATCGCCCTCCGGCCGTCCGATATGGCGGAAGCGCCCGGGGTTGCTATCGTCGCTGTTGGTCTTGGTCCTGTTGGTTTTGGCCAGAAACTTTCCGGAATCGGGATATTCGACGATTTCGGTCTTCGCCACCGTCGAAATGCCGAGATAAACGAGCGGTGCAGTGCCGGTATTGATGATCTGGTGCGCCGTCTCCGGCCCACCGGCCGGCGCGCCGAGCACGTCTCCCGCCTTGATCGCATGGCGCTCGTCGCCGAAGCGGTATTCGCCGGCGCCTGCTATTACATAGAAAAGCTCGTCTTCGACGTGGTGATTGTGGAAGGGGCAGCCCGATTTGCCCTGCGGCACTTCGTTGTAGCTGACACCGAGACCGGCCAAGCCGAGAAGCGTGCCGAACGAAGTATCGGCGCTTTCATAGAACTCGCCCTGTTTCCAGTGGTCGAGTTTGAGATCGGCGGTATTGATCACCGCGTTCGGTTCCGTCGCCATGATGTCCTCCTGTTGCAGGGAGAGAAGCCATCATCGCGGCGAATAATTCAATGCTTATTTGGGCCTATTTGGGCCTATCTGGCCTGGGAAATCCCCGGCATGGGCGGAGAGGAGACCGCCGCCCATGCTTTGAGCGCCGCGCACCGATGGGACGCGATGCGCTGAAGCGTCAACGGACGTAGAAGGTCAAGCTTCCGTCGGCTGCCTGTTCGGCATTGACGATGTTACGGACATCGACGCCTTCATTGTTAAGCCGATGGGCAAGCGACCTGTTGGCGTCGATCGAGGCCTGGATGCCGTGAACGGCCTGGCCGGAACGTTCCGGCGCCGAGCGCGGACCGGTCGTTTCGTCGTCGAGGTTGCGCCAGTTATGGACCTGCTCGACGTTGAAATCGTTGCCGTGGAAGCTCCTGAGTGTCTGCTCGATACCCTGGGCAGTGTTCATCCCAAGGCTTTCGGCCCGGCTGACGCCGGCAAATCCGAGGGAGGAGAGGGCGGCGGCGATAGTGATGGTGACAACGCGGTTCATGATAGTATCCTTTTCATCTGCTTTGACGGTCGACTGTCGTTGCAGGGGATCGTCTGCGTCACGACATGGAATTGGCGTTGTCCCTTTCGCGATTCAATGGGTTAAGTCACTGAAAATCCATTAAGAATTGTTCATGAATACGGCCTTTGAATTGCCGTCTTCCAGGCATCCGGAAAAGCTGATTTCAAAGGCTTGCCCGCTGACGCAGCCGTGGCGCGGCTATCCCTTTGCTGATATTTCAATTTTGGCGTTGCGGCATCGGGCGAAAGTGCTTGCCATTCCTGCGAAGGCATGTTTTGACCGCGGCCTGCCGAGTGGAAAACGCCCCGCAAAACGAAGGTGAACCATGCCGAGAGAGACCGCTCCCCATATTTTGATCGTTGAGGCCCGCTTCTACGACGACATGGCCGACGCCTTGCTCGAAGGCGCCACCTTCGCATTGGAACAGGCCGGCGCCACCTTTGAGGTCGTCACGGTTCCCGGCGCACTGGAAATTCCAGCGGCGATTGCCATGTCGCTCGATGGAGACGACAATGGTGGAACGCATTATGATGGCTATGTCGCGCTTGGCATGGTCATCCGCGGCGAGACCTATCACTTCGATATCGTATCGAATGAATCCTCGCGGGCTTTGATGGATCTTGCGGTCAGCGAGTCCCTTGCCATCGGCAACGGCATTCTGACCGTCGAAAACGACGAACAGGCATGGGCGCGTGCGCGCCGCTCGGATAAAGACAAGGGCGGATTTGCCGCTCGCGCAGCTCTGACCATGATCGAGCTGAAGCAGAAATTGGGTGCATAACGAATGAACGACGACAAGACGGAACGGCCGGTCAAGACTGCAAACCAGCGGGGCGCTGCCCGACTTGCTGCCGTTCAGGCGCTTTATCAAATGGATGTCGGCGGCACTGGTGTCCTGGAGATCGTCGCCGAATACGAGGCGCACCGTCTTGGCCAGGAACTCGACGGCGCGACCTATCTGAAGGCCGACGCCGCTTGGTTCCGTTCGATCGTCTCCGGCGTCGTGCGCGATCAGACCCATCTTGATCCGCTGATTGCTGCGGCCCTGCAGGATGATTGGGCTTTGTCGCGTCTCGACAGCACCGTGCGCGCCATCCTGCGCGCCGGCGTCTTCGAGATCACCGACCGCAAGGACGTCCCGGTGGCGGTCATCGTCACCGAATATGTCGAGATCGCCCAGGCCTTCTTCGAAGACGACGAGCCGAAGCTCGTCAACGCCGTGCTCGACCGCATCGCGAAGCAGGTCCGCGGCGAGGCGAAGAAATAACTCCTTAGCCGCCAAACAATCTCCCGCCTCTTTCTTTGAACTGCAACGGTTTTTCGCCTGTTGCGGTCTTGACGCCACGTAATCGACCAAGCAATCTCCGCACCGCTTAGCTGTGGCATTTCTGTGGAGAGGAAAGGCGATTCGGCGGCGTTTTTGCCGGAGAAGGAGTGATCTCCGGCCTATGGGAGGAAAGAGCGAAATGACCATTCTTTTATGCGTAATTGCATGCGGTCTGCTCTCGGTGGTCTATGCCGCCTGGGCAACTCGGTCGGTGCTTGCCGCCGATCAGGGCAACAGCCGCATGCAGGAGATCGCGGGCTATATCCGCGAGGGCGCTCAAGCCTATTTGACGCGCCAGTACAGAACCATTGCCCTTGTTGGCGTTGTCGTTTTCATCGCAGCCTGGCTGCTTCTTTCCGCCACGGCCGCCATCGGCTTCCTGATCGGCGCTGTGCTTTCCGGGGCTGCCGGCTTCATCGGCATGCACGTCTCCGTCCGCGCCAATGTGCGCACCGCCCAGGCTGCTTCCGCGAGCCTTTCCGCCGGCCTCGACATCGCCTTCAAGTCTGGTGCGATCACCGGCATGCTGGTGGCTGGCCTGGCACTGCTCGGCGTCTCCATCTACTATACCATTTTGACCTTCGGCCTCGGCCATGAGAGCGGCTCGCGCGAAGTCGTCGATGCGCTGGTGGCGCTGGGCTTCGGTGCTTCGCTGATCTCGATCTTCGCCCGTCTCGGTGGTGGCATCTTCACCAAAGGCGCCGATGTCGGCGGCGACCTTGTCGGCAAGGTGGAAGCCGGCATTCCCGAAGACGATCCGCGCAACCCGGCAACGATTGCCGACAATGTCGGCGACAACGTCGGCGACTGCGCCGGGATGGCCGCCGACCTTTTCGAGACCTATGCGGTTTCCGTCGTCGCCACCATGGTCCTCGCTTCGATCTTCTTTGCCGGAGCGCCGATCCTCCAGTCTGCGATGATCTATCCGCTGGCGATCTGCGGTGCCTGCATCATCACCTCGATCATCGGCACCTTCTTCGTCAAGCTCGGCTCGAACGGCTCGATCATGGGCGCTCTTTACAAGGGCCTCATCGTCACCGGCCTGCTGTCGATCGTCGGTCTCGGCGCCGCCACCTCGCTGACGGTCGGCTGGGGCTCGCTCGGCACGGTCGGCGGCGTCGACATTTCAGGCGCGCACCTCTTCTTCTGCGGCATCGTCGGCCTCGTCGTCACCGCGCTGATCGTGGTGATCACCGAATATTATACCGGCACCGGCAAGCGTCCGGTCGTCTCGATCGCCCAGGCCTCGGTCACCGGTCACGGCACCAATGTCATCCAGGGCCTGGCCGTCTCGCTGGAATCGACGGCACTGCCGGCGATCGTCATCGTCGGCGGCATTCTCGCCACCTACCAGCTCGGCGGCCTTTTCGGCACCGGCATTGCGGTCACGGCGATGCTGGGTATTGCCGGGATGATCGTCGCCCTCGACGCATTCGGACCGGTGACGGACAATGCCGGCGGTATCGCCGAAATGTCGCATCTACCGCCGGAAGTGCGTAAATCCACGGATGCGCTCGATGCTGTCGGCAATACGACCAAAGCCGTCACCAAGGGTTATGCCATCGGTTCCGCCGGCCTCGGCGCACTGGTTCTTTTCGCAGCCTACTCCTACGACCTCAAATATTTTGCGGCGAATGGCGACAAGTTCCCTTATTTCGCCGGCATAGGCGAAATTTCCTTCGATCTTTCCAACCCCTATGTCGTGGCGGGATTGATCTTCGGCGGTCTCATTCCCTACCTCTTCGGCGGCATCGCAATGACCGCCGTCGGCCGTGCGGCCGGTGCGATCGTCGAGGAAGTTCGCCGTCAGTTCAAGGAAAAACCGGGCATCATGGAGGGCACGGAAAAGCCGGATTACGGCAGGGCCGTCGACCTTCTGACCAAGGCCGCCATCCGCGAGATGATCGTGCCGTCGCTGTTGCCGGTGCTGGCGCCGATCGTCGTCTATTTCGGCGTTCTTCTCATCTCCGGCTCCAAAGCCTCGGCCTTTGCTGCGCTCGGCGCATCGCTGCTTGGCGTCATTATCAACGGCCTCTTCGTCGCCATTTCGATGACATCGGGTGGCGGCGCCTGGGACAATGCCAAGAAGAGCTTCGAGGATGGTTTCGTCGACAAGGACGGCGTGCGTCACATGAAGGGCTCGGATGCGCACAAGGCCTCGGTCACTGGCGATACCGTCGGCGATCCCTACAAGGACACCGCCGGCCCCGCCGTCAACCCGGCGATCAAGATCACCAACATCGTTGCGCTGCTGCTGCTCGCCGTTCTCGCCGGTTGAGCCATCGTGTGCAGGCACCGCGGTTCGCCGCGGCGCCTGACACGGAGAAGAACGCTGTAACGCCTTGAATTATGAAGTAAAAAACCCGCCGGAGCTGCTCCGGCGGGTTTTCGTATGAGGTGTATTCGATCAGCGCAGGCTGCTTGGGTTCTGCGGCGTACCGCCGGCGCCACCGCCGAACAGGCTGCGGGCAGCGCTCGCGGCACTGCCGCCGGAGAGCATCTGCTGCAGGAAGGTGAGTTCCTTGCCGCCGGTCGGCGTGACGCGCCCGACCGTGTCGAACACCTTGCCGTCCTGCAGGGTATAGTTGGCGCGGCGACTGACGACGCCGTCCTTGTCGAAATAGACCGCCAGAACGCTCTGATCGACGACTTTCAGTTTCTGGAAGGCGACCGCACGCGTGCGTCGCTGCGAAATGTAATAGAAGACTTCACCGTCGAAGGTCGCCGTCGTCGACGGGGTGCCGAGCGAAAGCAGCACCTGCTCGCGGCTCGAGCCCTCCGGAACGAGGTTCAGCGACTGCTGGTCGGCGACATATCCGCCATTGAGCACGGTGCTGGTCTGGCAACCGGAAAGAGCGGTGGTGGAGGCGATTATGAAGGCAATGGCCGCACTGCTGAAGAATTTCACGTCAGACTTGAAATACCGTTTCTTCAACGACATCTACTCCCTTGAGTATCGATAGCAGCCATTTTGGGCCTTGCACGCTTTACCTCCTGCAAAACCATTGTGGCCATTCCGGGTCAAATGTCCCGAATTCGCTTCGCTGACGCATCGAAGGCGTCGTCCCGAAACTGGCCATGATCGGCATTGCAATTCGCGCCTGCTTCGGTAAACCAGCTTTCGAAATCATGCAACAAGGCCAGAGGCCAGCCGGCGTGAAGAATGAGGCATTTCCGGAAAAAACAATGATCTTCGGGCTCTTCCGTAAGAAAAACAACAATCAAGCAATCGTCTACAGGCAATATGCGGCGCTGACGGCGGCCGCGCGCATGCCTGAGATTTATCAGCGGCTCAATGTGCCGGACACGGTCATGGGCCGTTTCGAGATGCTGTCGATCGTCATGATTCTATTTTTTCGCCGCACGCGTGCTTCCGGCACCAGCGGCCAGGAGATCGCCCAGGAGATCGTCGACGCTTTCTTCCAGGATATCGACTATTCGATCCGTGAACTCGGCATCGGCGACAACAGCGTGCCGAAGCGGATGAAGAAGCTCGCCGGCATGTTTTATGGCCGCCTCGAAGCCTATTCGAAGGCGATGGACACGGGCGATGCCGAAGCGCTCTCTGGGGCACTCACGCGCAATATCTACCCGGAAAGCTCGGCACCGGCCGATATGTCCGGCCTCGCCGGGTGGATGATCGCCGCGGAAGCGCATTTGTCCGCCATTGCCGAAGAGGAGATCGCCACCGGTTCGGCAGCGCTCCCACCGGTCGCCACCCCACCGGTCACTTGGCCACCGGTCGATTGAAGGAGGAAACGATGAAGAACAATCGGGACGATGTTCCCTTCTCCTATCACGTCAAGGTCGGCCATATCTCGGCCAACCCCGTCGAGGTCCACGTCGAGGCAGACGCCAAGGAACTGAAGGGGCTTGCCGAGACCTGGAACATTGTCTCGGTCGACAATCTCAGCGCCGACCTGCAGATCGCCCGCTGGAAACGCGACGGCGTGCGCATCAAGGGCCGCGTAAAGGCGAAGCTCGTCCAGTCCTGCGTCATTACGCTGGAACCGGTCGAATCCGCCATCGACGAGAGCTTCGAGCAGATCTTCGTGCCGGACGGCTCCAAGCTTGCCCGCCAGGCCGGTAATGACGCCGGCGAGATGTTGCTCGATCCGGACGGCCCTGATCTGCCCGAGACCTTTGTCGGCGATACGATCGATGCCGGCGAGTTGGTTGTCGAATTTGCCGCTCTGGCGATCGATCCCTATCCGCGCAAGAAGGACATCGAATTCGACGGCCATATCGAGGATGGCGGCGAAGACGACAAAAAGCCCTCGGCTTTCGCTGCCCTCAAGGATTGGAAAAAGGACTGAAGCGTCTCTGGCATTTGACATAATTCAGTTGTAAGCGACGCCAAAACCGGTATTTTGGCCGAAATTTCGCCATCGGCGAAAAGAAGGATCAGGGACGCGTGATCAGAATATCTCTCGACCTCATGGGTGGCGACTTTGGTCCCCAGGTTGTCATTCCCGGCGCCGCCAAGGCGTTGGATCGGCATCCGGATATTTCCTTCGTTTTCTACGGTCTCAAGGAACAGTGCGATCCGGTTCTCGCCAAGTTTCCGAAGCTTAGGGAAAAATCGCTCTTTCACGATTGCGAGCTTGCCGTCAGCATGGAGGAGAAGCCGAGCCAGGCGCTTCGCCGCGGCCGCTACATCTCCACCATGTGGCGCTCGATCGAGGCGGTGAAGACGGGGGAGGCCGATGTTGCGGTCTCGGCCGGCAATACCGGGGCGCTGATGGCGATGGCGAAGTTCTGTCTGCGCACGATGGCCAATATCGAGCGCCCTGCGATCGCCGCGATCTGGCCGACGCTTAAAGGGGAGAGCATCGTGCTCGACGTCGGTGCGACGATCGGCGCCGATGCCCAGCAACTGATGGATTTTGCTCTGATGGGCGGCGCCATGGCGCGGGCGCTGTTCGAGGTCGAACGTCCTACGGTCGGCCTTCTGAACGTCGGCGTCGAGGAAATGAAAGGCCAGGAAGAGGTCAAGGAAGCCGGTCGGCTGTTGCGCGAGGCAAACATCGATTCGCTTGAATATTCCGGCTTTGTCGAGGGCAACGACCTTGGCAAGGGCACGGTCGACGTCGTCGTCACCGAAGGGTTTTCCGGCAATATCGCTCTGAAGACCGCTGAAGGCACCGCCAAGCAGATCGGTGAATATCTGCGTGCCGCCATGTCGCGCACGCTGCTCGCCCGCATTGGCTACCTCTTCGCCAAAAGCGCCTTCGACATGCTCCGCGAGAAGCTCGATCCGAGCAAGGTCAATGGCGGCGTGTTTCTCGGCCTGAACGGCATCGTCATCAAGAGCCATGGCGGGGCGAATGCCGAAGGCATCGCCGCGGCCATCGAAGTCGGCTACGACATGGCCAAGAACGGCCTCAATCAGAAAATAGAAAACGATCTTAAGAAATATCATGCCAAGCGGCTGCCCCCCATGGGCCCGGAAGCTGCATGAGCAATGGGGTTCAATCGACTATGATCCGTTCAGTGGTTCGCGGGTTCGGAGCCGCACTTCCGAAGCGCGTGATGACCAATGGTGACATGGAGGCGATCGTCGACACGTCAGACGAATGGATCGTCCAGCGCACCGGCATCCGCCAGCGTTATCTCGCTGGCGATGACGAGACGACGGCGTCGCTCGGCGAGGCCGCGGCGCGCGCAGCCCTTGCCAATGGCGGCCTGACGCCTGATGATATCGATCTCATCATCTGTGCCACCTCGACGCCGGATAACACCTTTCCGGCAACCTCGGTCAATATCCAGAACCGCCTCGGCATGAGTCACGGCTTCGCCTTCGACGTCCAGGCCGTCTGCACTGGTTTCGTCTATGCGGTGACGACGGCGGACGCCTATATCCGCGGCGGGCTTGCAAAGCGCGTTCTCGTCATCGGCGCCGAGACTTTTTCGCGCATTCTCGACTGGAACGACCGCACCACCTGCGTGCTTTTCGGCGACGGCGCCGGCGCGATCGTGCTCGAAGCGACCGAGGGCGAGGGGACTGTTGCCGATCGCGGCGTGCTGACCGCGCATCTGCGCTCGGACGGCTCTCACAAGGAAAAACTCTATGTCGATGGCGGACCGTCGACGACGGGCACCGTCGGCAAGCTGCGCATGGAAGGCCGCGAGGTCTTCAAATATGCCGTCGGCATGATCACCGATGTCATTCAGGCGGCTTTCGATTCGACCGGCACGACAGCCGATGACCTCGATTGGCTGGTGCCGCACCAAGCCAATCGGCGCATCATCGACGGTTCGGCCAAGAAGCTGAATATCGATGCGGCGAAGGTCGTCATCACAGTCGATCTGCACGGCAATACCTCGGCGGCCTCGATCCCGCTTGCACTTGCGACCGCTGCTGGCGATGGCCGCATCAAGAAGGGCGACCTGGTGATGCTCGAAGCGATGGGCGGCGGCTTCACCTGGGGCGCCGTTCTGCTGCGCTGGTAGGCACGAATCCTAAAAAACTGGCGGCGAACAAGAGCTTGACCGTAAGGCGCAAGACAAATACTCTTCATGCGATTTCACAAAATATTTGTAGTGGGCGGGGAAACCATGACCGGAAAAACAGTGACGCGAGCAGACCTGGCGGAATCCGTTTTCCGAAAGGTCGGGCTTTCCCGGACCGAGTCTGCGGAACTTGTGGAAACCGTCATCGACGAAGTTTGCAACGCCATCGTGCGTGGTGAAACCGTCAAGCTTTCCTCCTTCGCCACCTTCCAGGTGCGCGACAAGAACGAGCGGATCGGCCGCAACCCGAAGACTGGCGAAGAGGTTCCGATTTCCCCGCGTCGGGTCATGACCTTCAAGGCGTCGAACGTGCTGAAGACGCGCATCCTCAAGGCGCATGTGTCTCGCAAGGTCAAGCTGAAGCCGCAGAATCCGGCCTCTTGATCATCTGCTTCCCGTTTCTAAACAGCATTTTTTCTCTCCGCACTGTCCTGCGTTGTGCGCAACGTCGACACATGACTTGAATTGTCGGCGCCAAACCGTTGAAATATGATGAGTCGCCGTAGGATCGAGCCGCGAGGTCGCGTAGCAGCATGACGTTGGACAAGAGCCCCGATGCCTTTCGCACCATCAGCGAAGTCGCAGACGATCTTGATCTGCCGCAGCATGTGCTGCGCTTCTGGGAGACGCGTTTTCCCCAGATAAAGCCGATGAAGCGTGGCGGTGGCCGTCGTTACTACCGGCCCGAGGATGTGGATCTCCTCAAGGGCATCCGGCATTTGCTCTATGATCATGGCTATACGATCAAGGGCGTGCAGAAGCTTTTGAAGACCAACGGCAACAAGTTCGTCATATCCGTCGGCCACGGCGATCTTGCCAGCGTCGAGGCGCTTGCGTCGGGCGTCCAGGAGGCTATTGCCGGTGAACCGCGCGTCGGCATGGCCGATGAAGACCAGATTGTCGGCCGTGCCAAGGCGCCGATTACCCGCCGCTTCTTCAACTTTGTGGCTGGCGACGACGAGCAGGAAGTCTCGATTGGCAAGTCGAGCGTCGGCAAGGAAGACCGGGCATTGCTGCAGGAAGCGCTCTACGACCTGCTGGAATGCAAACGCCTGCTCGATCAGGTGCGCTGACCAGAAAACAACTCTTTGCATTTATGCATCGTTAACCCGGAACCGCAGCCCACGTCCGGGCGACATGCATTAGGCTTCGGTAAGCCGCTTCATCGCCTGTTCGAGTTCGCTGAGCTGGAAGGGTTTTTGCAGTACGGGCAATGTGCTTGGGCTGCTGCCAGCAGGGGCGGCGCCATATCCCGTCGCGTAGATATAGGGTTTGCCGCGTTCGTCGAGCAGTTTTGCAACCGGCAGCGAACTCTGCCCTGCAAGCGAGACATCCAGAATTGCAGCGTCGAACTCCGTCTCCCTGGCTGTTGTCAGCGCCCGTTCCAGATCGGGCGCACTGGCGCAAACCCGGTAGCCGAGATCGGCGAGCATGTCCTCAAGTAACATTGCAATTAGCGCGTCGTCTTCGACGATGAATATGTCTTTCATGTTCCCATCCACCCATTCCCCTTGCTGGGCATGGAAATATGTGGACCCCTTGCACGGCTCGTCAAGGTGTCGTGGCCGGCAGTGCGAGAATCAACATATTGCCGGGTGAAATTCGATGTGTAAAAGCTGGGATGCCGTTTGCGCAACGGCTCCTGCATAATTCCTTAAATCCGAATCGATTTAAAGATAAAATCATGCGGAAAATGAAAGAGTTACAGCCTCCTTTGCGCATCTGAAAGACGCGCGGCGCTGTAAGAAGGGATCTGGAATGGATTTGCTGAGTGCCACGGATTGGCTGCGTCATAGGCCGGGTTATACATATCCGCTGGCCGTTGCCTTCGTTGGCCTGACTTTTCTTCTGAGGCTTGCCGCCAGCGACTATCTCTCCGGCTTCCCCTTCTTGAGCTTCCTCCCGGCGATATTGCTGGCGAGTTTTATAGGCGGCGCAGGGCCGGGCCTTGTCGCGGCCATACTTGCCGCTTTCATCGTTCAGCAGTTTTTCGTCGAGCCGCACAATATCTTCTGGCCGGTCAGCGCCGGCCAATGGGTAGGTCTCTCAACCTATCTCGTCAATGCCGCGATCATCATCGGCCTAATGGAGACGATCATTATCGCGCATGGCCGGCAGAGCCGCCTCCGCCGTGAGCTCAACAGTTTCAACACGCGCCTCGAACACACGGTGGTCCAGCGCACCGCCGAGCTCCGGCACGAGATGGAAGAAAACGCAGCCGCTCAGGCGCAGGTGCGCCAGCTGCAGAAGATGGAGACGATCGGTCAGCTGACAGGCGGGGTCGCCCACGATTTCAACAACATGCTGGCGATCATCATCGGCAACCTCGATCTTGCCCAGCGGCGCCTCACCGGAAGCGAGGACCCCCGCATGCTGCATTCGATCCAGAATGCCAAAGACGGCGCCCAGAGGGCCGCGGTACTGACCGCCCGTCTTCTCGCTTTCTCGCGCCAGCAGCCGCTCGCCCCTGAGGTGATCGACCTCAACAAACTGGTCGGCGGCATGTCGGAGCTGCTGCGCCGTACACTCGGCGAGCAGATCCGGATCGAGACCGTGCTTGCCGGCGGCCTCTGGCCGAGTTTTGCCGATCTGAGTCAGCTTGAGAACGCTATTCTGAACCTTGCCGTCAACGCCCGCGACGCCATGCCTGGCGGCGGACATCTGACAATCGAGACCGCCAATACCGAACTCGATGAGCGATATTCCCGGATGCATTCGGAGGTCGAGGCCGGCCAATATGTGATGATCAGCATGACCGACACCGGCACTGGCATGTCGCCTGATGTAATCGAGCGGGCGTTCGATCCGTTCTACACCACCAAGGGACCCGGCAAGGGCACCGGTCTCGGCCTCAGCCAAGTCTACGGCTACATCAAGCAGAGCGGCGGCCACATCAAGATCTATTCGGAGATCGACAGGGGCACGACGGTGAAGATCTATCTTCCGCGTCGTGTCGGGGCGACCGAAGCTCGGTTGACTGCGGCCGGCGCCCAGCCTATCCCCCAGGGCAGCGTCAACGATACGATCCTGGTGGTGGAGGATGATGAGAACGTCCGCACCATGACCGCCGAAAGCCTGCATGAACTCGGTTACACCGTGTTGCAGGCGGCAAGCGGGATGGAAGCGCTTCTCGTTCTCGAAGAAAATCGGGAAGTCGACCTGGTCTTTACCGATATCGTCATGCCGCAAATGACCGGACGCCAGCTGGCCGATATCGTCCAGCAAAAATGGCCGGCGATCCGGATACTCTACACAACGGGCTATACCCGCAATGCCATCGTTCATAATGGGGTGCTCGATCACGGCGTCTCCTTGCTCGCCAAGCCCTTCAGCCTGGAGCAACTCGCCCACAAGATCCGCGAACTCCTGAATGCGCCGGCAAGGACGGAAGGCGAGCGGACGTGAAGCCGCCAGAGTATGATGCCGAAAGTTAGGCCCACCGGGCCTAAAATCATCCTGTTCTAGGCAACCGCACCACTATTGCCGATCGCTTTATTCCAGCACCTGGATCACACGGTGCGTCTTCGGCTCGACGATGACACGCCGCTCATTGACGACCGTATAGCCGTAGCCGTCCATATCCGGCACGGTGTGCACTTCCACGGTATCGGGCAGCGTCGCACCGACGGCGATATCGCCTTCATAGACGACGGATGGCGTGTTTTGCTCCATCACATAGGTGCGCACCTCGCCCGGCAACACGACGGAGCCGGTCGCTGCGGGATCGGTGACGATGACGGTGCTCTGCGCGAAGGCGGCGGAGCCGATGGTCAGCATGGCGGCCGCAGCCAGCATGATCTTGCGCATGGAATGTTCTCCTTGTTCAACCTGAGACATCAACGCAACGCCGCCCATGCGGCATAGTTCCCGTGCTGCCTTCGCGAGTGCGGAAGCAGGCGCAATCTCGGCAATTCAGTTGTTGCTAAATAAATTTATGCACCATACGGTTGAGCTGTTCGAATCACGTTCAATGCGAGTTCGTTCAGCGGCACCTGCGGCGGGTTCTTTACTCTTCGTTAACCATGTTGGCGATTTATACCCTGTGAACGGCCGGTTGGTCGTTGATTCGAAGGTCCGTCGCGTTTCGGCTTGCGAATGGATATCTGGAAAGACGATTGCGGCGGCTCGAGACATGCGTTTGCGGAGGACGATATCGCTGGTGGCTGTGGCGGGCATGATGGCCGGCTGCACGTCGACGGGCGGTGTGCGCCAGCCCTCCGGACCGGAGACCGTGGCGCCTGAAAAGGCGCTGGTCCTGCCACCGCCGGGCGGCCCGTCGATCGTCAGCGTCGTCGAGCGTAAGCGTGGCAATGGCGTCGAGCAGACGATCTCGCTGTTTACCTCATCCTCGGTGCCAGGCCAGAACTTCCTGAATGTCCAGTTTTTTGGCGCGTCCGTGGCCAATCCCGGCACCGGCAATGCCGGCTACAGCATGATCAACGAGAGCGGCATTAGCCGCGAGGTGGCGCGTTCGGCCCCCGGTGTGCCGATGGCGACGTCGGCGACCTTCCTGCAGAACGCCTATGGACCCTTCGGTTATGCCTCCGGCCGCAGCCGTGGCGGCGACAGCTGCATCTTTGCCTGGCAGCAGATCCGCTCGAGTGCGGCCGCCAATACTCAGGCGCGCAATTTCGGCATGATCCAGCTGCGCCTGCGTCTCTGCGATGCGAACGCCAGCGAACGTCAGCTGCTCGGCATCGTCTATGGCTATACCATATCGGGCACTTTCGACGGGGTGATCTGGAACCCTTACGGCAATCCGCCGCCGGCCGATGTTGCGCTCGGACGCACCGGCGCGCCGATTTATCCTGACGAGGGCGGCTATCGCGCCAGCCCGATACCGATCGGCTATGAGCCGGCGCCTGCCATTGTCAGCCGGCCGCGGGCAGTTCCGGCCCGCAGCGCTTTGCCACCGGCGCAAGGCGCCGCACCGATGCCGGCGCCCATCGGCCCGCGCGTGCCGCTGCCGGGTGAGGCGCCTCAGGCGAGGATAACGCCGGATGCGGCAGCCGCGCCGGACGAACAAGCTGGACAAACTGCAAGGGCGATCGGCGTCACCGTGCCGTCGCCAGACTGTATAGGCGACGCGGCCATGACGGCCGCCTGCCGGAGATAATCAGCATGCCCGGCGCGCCCGACGGTGCGCCGGTTGAGCAATTTCGAAGGAACGTCGATGCGCAAAGCCCGCAGTGTCATCATCTGGGCCGTGGTTTCGCTCTGCATGATCGTGCTGATCACGCTGCCGGTCAACTTGCAGACCCAGCTGATCACCAGCATCACCGTCGTGACCGTCATGGCGCTGATCAAGATTTTGAAGGGTGAGGGGACCTGGCGCCTGGTGGCGCTCGCCTTCGGCACGTCGATCGTGCTGCGCTATGTCTACTGGCGCACCACCAATACGCTGCCGCCTCTGAACCAGCCCGAGAACTTCATTCCCGGCCTGCTGCTCTATCTTGCCGAAATGTACAGCGTTGCCATGCTGGCGCTCAGCCTGTTCATCGTCGCGACGCCGCTGCCGTCACGCCCCTCGCGTGCCGCCAATCCCGGGCGTTTGCCGCATGTCGATGTCTTTGTGCCATCCTACAACGAGGATGCTGGGCTTCTCGGAAACACGCTGGCTGCCGCCAAGGCCATGGATTATCCGGCCGAGAAGCTGCATGTCTGGCTGCTCGACGATGGCGGCACCCTGCAGAAGCGCAATTCCGGCAAGCTGCTCGAAGCCCAGGCCGCCGCCGCCCGCCATATCGAGCTGAAGAAGCTCTGCGAGGACCTCGACGTCAGCTATCTCACGCGCGACCGAAACGAGCACGCCAAGGCCGGCAATCTCAACAACGGCATGAAACACTCGACCGGCGAACTCATCGCCGTCTTCGATGCCGACCACGCGCCCGCCCGCGATTTCCTGCTCGAGACCGTCGGCTATTTCGAGGACGACCCGAAGCTCTTCCTTGTCCAGACCCCGCACTTCTTCATCAATCCCGATCCGCTGGAACGCAACCTGCGCACCTTCGACAAGATGCCGAGCGAGAACGAAATGTTCTACGGCATCATCCAGCGCGGCCTCGATAAATGGAACGCCGCCTTCTTCTGCGGCTCGGCCGCGGTTCTGAGCCGCAGGGCGCTCGACTCCCAGAACGGCTTTTCCGGCATCAGCATCACTGAAGATTGCGAGACGGCACTGGCGCTCCACGGCGCTGGCTGGAACAGCATCTATGTCGACAAGCCGCTGATCGCCGGCCTGCAGCCGGCCACTTTCGCGAGCTTCATCGGCCAGCGCAGCCGCTGGGCGCAGGGCATGATGCAGATCCTGCGCTTCCGCTTTCCGCTGCTAAAGCGCGGCCTGTCGATCCCGCAGCGCCTCTGCTACATGTCCTCCACGCTTTTTTGGCTCTTCCCGTTCCCGCGGACGATCTTCCTGTTTGCGCCGCTCTTCTATTTGTTCTTCGATCTGGAAATCTTCACCGCCTCCGGCGGCGAGTTCCTTGCCTATACGCTGGCCTATATGCTCGTGAATCTGATGATGCAGAACTACCTTTACGGGTCGTTCCGCTGGCCGTGGATTTCGGAGCTCTACGAATATGTCCAGACCGTGCATCTGCTGCCGGCAGTCATCTCCGTCATGCTCAATCCGAGGAAGCCGACCTTCAAGGTCACCGCCAAGGACGAATCGATCGCCGTCAGCCGCCTGTCGGAGATCAGCCGTCCGTTTTTCGTCATCTTTGCGGTGCAGATCGTCGCGCTCATCATTACCATCTACAGGATTTACGCCGAGCCCTATAAGGCCGACGTCACGCTGGTCGTCGGCGGCTGGAACCTCATCAACCTGATCATGGCCGGCTGCGCGCTCGGTGTTGTGTCGGAGCGCGGCGAGCGCGCCCTATCCCGCCGCGTCCGCGTCAACCGGCGCTGTGAATTCGGCGCCAACGGCAAGTGGTATACGGCCTCGATCGAGGACGTCTCCGTTCACGGCGCAAGGCTTCATATCTTCAACAAGAATCTCGACGACATGCTCGTCGGTGCCGTCGGCGAAATCCGCTTCCGGCCCTATAGCGGCGCGGATCTGGAGACTCTGCCGCTCATCGTTCGCAATATCGAGCCGTCGGGTGACATCAGCAATGTCGGCTGCCAGTACGTGCCGAAAAGCGCCCTCGATCATCGCCTGATCGCCGACCTGATGTTTGCCAATTCCGGCCAGTGGACCGAGTTTCAGGCCTCGCGCCGCCGCAATCCGGGCCTGATCCGCGGCACTATCTGGTTTCTCGGCCTGTCGTTCTACCAGACGAGCCGCGGCCTCGTTTACTTCTTCCGCAGCATGCGGCCGGAGCGGGAAGCCCAGCAGCAGGCGGCAAAGGTCAACGCCGGATGAGAATGATCGTCGCCGCCTCGCTTTTGCTGCTGAATGCCTCCGCCTTCGCCCAGGCGCAGACGGCACCCTTCGACATGTCCGGCGAGCGGCCGCCCGGTGCCGCCGTTACCCCGAGATTGACATCGCCGACCCCGCCGGCAGCGACCCAGCCGGCAACGGCCGTGCCCGCAGCGGCCGCGGTTCCCGTCACGCCACCGGTGTCCGTACCACCGGCACCCGCAACCCAGGCTGCTCCTGCTCCTGTGCCTGCACCCGTCCCCCCGGCGATCGCCGTTCCGCCGCAGCCGACGGTGCCGGCGCCCCAGCCGGCCGCGGCGGCAAATGCCGCTCTGCCTCCGCGCTCCGGCGATGTCCGCCGCTATGTTGTGCCCTTTTCGAAACTCGGCCTCGGCGGCGAATATGACCGGCGGTCATGGACCGTCTATCTGACGCCGGAACAGGCGGCCGCCAAGGCGAGCTTCACCTTCGCCTACCAGAATTCGATCGTCGTTGCCCCTGAGGCCTCGGCGCTGACCGTCTATCTCAATAACCGCCCGATCGGCCAGCAGCGCATCGGCTCGGCGGACGGTTCGTCGAAAGTGACTTTCGAGGTTCCGCCCGGTCTGCTGCAGCCGGGCGCCAATCTCGTCACCTTCGAAGCCGCTCAGCGCCACCGGACCGATTGCAGCATCCAGTCCACCTATGAATTGTGGTCGAATGTCGATCCGGCCGGAACCTATCTGAGCTTTGCCGGCAGCGATGCCGCCCAGTTGGCGAGCGCCGACGCGATCCGCGCCATCGGTGTCGACGGCGCCGGCAAGACCGAGTTCGATATCGTCGTCCCGGCGCTGGAGCAGCCGGGAACCACCAAGCCGCTGCTACGGCTGGCGCAGGGCCTCGCGGTGCTGAGCAGCATGCCGAACCAGATCTTTGCCTTCAGCACCGCTTCGCTTCCGGCCGGTGGACCGGGTAAGCTCAGCGTGCTCGTCGGCACCGCGGCGGAACTGCGGCCGCTCTTTCCCGGCCTGCCGCCCGGCGCCGAAAGCGCTGCACTCGCCGCCTTCGTCACCGATCCGCGTAGCGGCTCGCCGGTGCTTCTGATCAGCGGCCCCTCCTGGCAGGCGGTTTCCTCGGCGATCGATATCATCGTTTCGCCGACGGACAGGTCCGCAGATGTTCGCCGCGACGTGCTGACCACCGAGCGCTGGAGCGCGCCGAACGCGCCGCTGGTTTTTTCCGACACGAACATCGCTCTGTCTCAGCTCGGTGTGAAGACCACCGAATTCTCCGGCCGGCGGTTGCGCACCAGCTTCAATATCGCCGTGCCGGCTGACTTTTATGCCAATGCCTATGGCGAGGCGAAGGTGCTGCTCGACGCCGCCTATACCGATAACGTGCTGCCCGGCAGCCACATCGATATCTACGTCAATGACAACATCGCCTCCACCGTGCCGATCACCACGACCACCGGCGGCATTCTGCGTCATCTGCCGATCCGCGTGACGATGCGGCACTTCAAGCCCGGTCTCAATTCGGTGGCGATCGAGGCGATCCTGATGACCAAGGACGATGCGGCTTGCGCACCGGGCGCCACCGCCGCTGCCAATCCGCGCTTTGCGCTGTTCGATACCTCCGAGCTGCACATTCCGGATTTTGCCCGCGTCGGTCAGCGGCCGAATCTGGCCGCCATGGCCGGCACCGCTTATCCCTATGGCCGGGCTACCGAGCCGACGCCGCTGTTCATCGACCGCATCGATGCCGACACCCTTTCGGCCGCCGCAACCCTGCTTGGCCAGATGGCGATCACTGCCGGCCATCCGATCGCTGTCGAAAGCGTCGCCTCGCCGAATACGATCGGCGATCGCGATGCCATCTTCATCGGCTCCATCTCGCAAATGCCGGCAACCGCGCTGTCGCAGACCAATATCTCCACCGCCAGCCAAGCCTCCTGGCGTCCCGTGACGGACGCGCAGACGGGCGTCGTCGATACCGGCACGGCCTTCGAGGAGTGGAATTCCAAGGTCAGCGGCGGTCTCCTGCACAACCGTATCACGGCCTTTCGTGAGTGGCTGTCGCGTAATTTCGACATCTCCCGCAATTCGCTGCAGTTTGTGCCCGGCGCCGAGGAAATCTTTACGCCGCCAAACGTCGCGACGCTGCTGGTTGCCCAGGGCTCCAGCCCCGCGGGAACGGGCTCATGGACCGTGGTGGCGGCGCCGTCGGCGAAGGATTTGCGTGAAGGGCTCGAGGTTCTGACCGCGCAGCTGAACTGGCCGCAGATATCAGGCCACATCACCACCTATTCGAGCAAGACGGGCAAGATCGAGACGCTGCCTGTCACCCGTTTCGATTTCGTGCCGTCGATGCCCTGGTCGATCGCCAACTACCGCCTGATCGCCGCCAACTGGCTATCGACGAATATCCTCTCCTACGCCTTCCTGCTGGTCATCTTCCTGCTGTTGATCGGCCTTACGACGTCGAGAATGCTCAAAAGACTGGGCCGGTCGAAATGAGAGGGTGGCGCGCGCTCCTGCTGGCAGCAACGGTCGCGCTCGCACCGAGCCCGTCCGTCGTCGCGCAGCAGGCGATGATCAATGCCGGCGCATGGTCGGCCTACAAGGCGAAGTTTCTCGATCCGACCGGCCGCATCGTCGATAACGGCAATGGCAATATCAGCCACAGCGAAGGCCAGGGCTACGGCCTGCTGCTCGCTTACCTCTCGGCAAGCCCCGCCGATTTCGAGCAGATCTGGTATTTTACCCGCACCGAGCTGCTGCTGCGCGACGACGGGCTGGCGGTTTGGAAATGGGATCCGAGCGTCAAGCCGCACGTGACCGACACCAACAATGCCACGGACGGCGACATGTTGATCGCCTATGCGCTGGCGCTGGCCGGCACGGCATGGAAGCGTGAAGACTATATCCTCGCCGCCTCCCGTATGGCGCAGGCGCTGCTTGCCGAAACCGTCGCCAGCTCGGAGGGTCGCACCTTGCTGATGCCCGGGACCGAAGGTTTTACCGGCAGCGACCGTGACGACGGCCCCGTCGTCAACCCGTCCTACTGGATTTATGAGGCCATCCCGGTGATGGCCGCGCTCGCTCCGTCGGATGCCTGGAAAAAACTGTCGGACGACGGCGTGGAGCTGTTGAAGACGATGCAGTTCGGCCCGCGCAAGCTTCCCGCCGAATGGGTGAGCCTGCACGATAAGCCGCGGCCGGCAGAGGGGTTCGACGCCGAATTCGGCTATAATGCCATCCGCATCCCGCTCTATCTCGCGCGTGGCGGCATCCCCGACAAGGCGCTGCTCATCCGCTTGCAAAAGGGGATGTCGCAAGACGGCGTTCCCGCCACCATCGATCTGACCACCGGCCGGCCGAAGACTGTGTTGCCGGACCCCGGTTATCGAATTGTTAACGATGTTGTGGCCTGTGTTGTCGATGGGACCAAGCTGCCGGGTTCGGCGCTGCAGTTTGCGCCCGCACTCTATTATCCGTCCACCCTTCAACTTCTCGGGCTGGCCTATATCGGGGAGAAGCATCCGGAGTGTCTGTGAAGTCTTCTCTCGTGGCGGTCTCAGCGGCAGTGATGGTGGCGACCGTCGTCACCGGACTGAAGGACCGTGCCGCTTTGCAGGAAAGGTTCGGCCTTGGTTCTGCCGGCAGGCCGGCGCCGGAGCTGATGATGATGGGCCGCATCAAGCCGACCGAGGTTGCCGGCAATTCCGAATTCAACGCGCAGCTCGTCGCCGACAAGATCGAGGCGATCACGTCTTCGCCGCCATTGGCATCGGATATGCCCGATCCGAATGCCGTCGCGCAGCAGCCTGCAGCACCGCAGCCTGCGGCGTCCCAACCTGCCACGCCTCAACCTGCTACGCCTCAGCCGGCCGCTCAGCTCGCGCCGGTCGCGCCCGCCATCGTGTCCGCGCCGCCGGCGGCGCAGCAGGCCGCCGCGCCGTCGCCGCCTGCCGTCGATGAAAGTGCGCTTCGTTATTTCGCCAGCCGCGGCGACAAGGTGCGCCTGCAGGCCGAGATCTCCCGACTTCAGGCACTCTACCCGACCTGGGTTCCGCCGGCCGATCCGCTCGCCGTGCCGCAGAATGGCGACAAACAGCTCGAGGCCATGTGGCAGCTTTATTCCGATGGCCGTTACGCCGAGCTGCGCAAGGCGGTCGCCGACCGTCAGGCCACCGATGCCGGATGGCAGCCGCCGGCCGATCTGCTCGACCGGCTCGACGTGGCCGAGGGCCGCGCCCGCCTCGTCAACGCTTCCGACCTCAAGCAATATGCGACGGTGGTCGATATCGCTGCGGCAACCCCGAGCCTGCTCACCTGCAGCGAGGTCGACGTCCTCTGGCGTGTCGCCGAAGCCTTCGTCCAGACGGAGAGGGTGCAGCGCGGCCAGGACGCCTATACTTACATCCTGAAGAGCTGCGCCAATCCGGCCGAACGGCTGGCGACCGTCGAAAAGGCCTCGACATTGCTTGCCTACCAGCCAATGCAGGCGCTGCTCGCGCTCGAAAGCCCTGCGAACGACGGCAGCAGGGAGTTCGACGCGATCCGCGACAATCTCGCCCGACGCTTCATGGCCGAAGGCAATGACGATCCGAAGCTCGCCATCGCGCCCGATTACGTCGCCCGTGTCGAAAAGCTCGCCGGAACCGAGGGGCTTGCGTCGGATGCGCTGCTGCTCGGCTGGCACCAGCTTCGCCGCAACAATGATGCCGATGCAGAGAAGTGGTTCCGCGCCGCCCGTGCCAAGGAGGATACGGCCGCCGCTTCGCAAGGGCTGGCGCTGGCGCTGATCGCCCGCAAGGCGCCTCAGGAGGCCGAGGATGTGATGTTCCGCTGGCGCGCCGATTCCGATGATGCGACAGCAACCTATCTGGCCGCCACCGCCAACCTGATCGCGTTGCAGCCGCCGGCCGATCTCGCCGAAGATGTGCTGCATCGCATCGCCGCCGAGGTCATTGCCCGGAAATATGTGCCGACGGCGCAGCAGTTCGGCTGGTATGCCCGCTCGCTCAACCAGTTCCAGACCGCCGCACGCTGGTTCGAAACCGCGCTTGCCTGGAAACCCGATGACGAGCCATCCGCCTATGGCCTCGTCGTCACCCGCGACCAGCTGAACGACCGCAAGGGCGTGCTCGACATCCAGCATGCCTGGGCCGGCCGGTCGACCCGGATCACCAATCTCGAAGACACCTCGTCGCTGACCCCGAACGGCGGCACGCAGCCCGGGCAGGCAAAGCTTGCCCCGCAGCAGCCGGTTCAGCCGACGCAGCGCCCGGCTGCAGCCGAGCCGCTTTCGGCCGAGCGGCCGGCGGCACAGCAGCCCGGGCCGGAGGTCGCCGTTCGCACGGCGAGGCCGGCGATGCAGACGGTGACCGTTGAGCGCGGTGCGCGCCAGCCACGCGGCTGCTCGACGACTGTAGATGCAGGGCAGCTCAGCCCGGCAAACGCGCTGTCGCGCGGCTGGTGCCTGATGGATATCGACCGACCGATGGAGGCGATCTCCGCCTTCGAGATCGCACTGCAGAGCCCGATCCGCAAGGACCGTGAAGACGCAGCCTATGGCCAGAGCCTTGCCTATCTGCGTGCCGGCCTCTCCAGCAATGCCGCCGTTGCTGCCACCAAGGCGCCGCAGAACCGCCAGCGCGCCGCCGAGCTTCAGGTGGCGATCCTCGCCGACCGTGCGCTTTCGGCCTTCGACGCCGGGCGTTATCGCGAAACCCTCATCTATCTCGATCAGCGCGCCCAGCTGCAGCAGGAGCGCATAGACCTGATGGTCTTGCGCGGCTACAGCTATTTCAATTTGAAAATGTACGGCGACGCGACGCGTATCTTCGAAGCCGCCGCCGCGACCGGCAACCGCGACGCCACGCGTGGTCTGGCCGATGTTCGCAGCGTCACCCATCCCGAAGTCAACGACTGACGTTGACGCCGCCACCGCTCTCCGCTACTCGCCTGCTTGGGGGCCGCCCCGGCCTCCCGCGCCCCAAGGAAACGCCCGTGCCCGCTCTCCGTGACATCCTCGACAGGTCATATGACGCCTTCCTCTTCGATATGGACGGAACGCTGCTGAATTCGATCGCCGTCGTCGAACGGGTCTGGAGCGACTGGGCAAGACGCCACGGCTTCGAACCGGAGGTTTTCCTGAAGACGATTCACGGCATCCGCGCCTCCGACGTTATCCGGGGGCTCGGCCTCCCAGGCGTCGATCCGGCCCATGAGGCGGACCTGCTGCTCGCCGAGGAGATGGAAGACGTCGCGGGCATCGTCGAGATCCCCGGCGCCATCCGCTTCCTCTCCGCCATCGCCGATGGAAAATGGGCAATCGTCACCTCGGCGCCGATCGAGCTCGCCAGGCGGCGAATGGCGGCCGCCGGCATCCCGATGCCGAAGGTCATCGTCAGCGGCAAGGAGGTCAAATCCGGCAAGCCCAGCCCCGAAGGTTATCTGCTTGGCGCCAGCCGCCTCGGCGTCGATCCCGCGAGATGCCTGGTCTTCGAAGATGCCGTCGCCGGCATTCTCGCCGGCGAGGCCGCCGGCGCCGATGTCACCGTCATCACGCAAACCCACGCCACGCCCTTCGAAACACCACATTTTTCGATCGCCAACTACCAGGCATGGCAGCCCCGCCAAACCGCCGAAGGCCGGCTGACGCTCACCGCGATCTGACCATTCCGACAAACCGCCTCCTTTTTGTTGGGGGCAAGGTTTTTCCGCTTGCATTGCACGCGCTGAAAAACTAAACGAAACAAGCCGTTTCGGCAGGTCGGGGCGTAGCGCAGCCCGGTAGCGCACTTGACTGGGGGTCAAGGGGTCGCAGGTTCAAGTCCTGTCGCCCCGACCATTTATCCCCTTGAAATCCCAGTCACAATGTCAATTTTCGTTGCCTTGCTAGAGGCGGAAACGGGACGTGGCGTTGGCAAGTATGCTGAAACGGGAACCGGAATTCCCGAAAAAGTCCCCAACGAAAATTTTATCTGTTCATGCTATTTGCCCGCCCGTGCGCCGCCCCTGCAGGGGCGGGGGCTTGCGATTGGCCTTCAGTGCGGTTTCTGAGCGATCGCAATCATCGATTTCGCCAGGAGCGGAATCCTCCCGACATATTCGAAATCGACGTCTTCGAAACCTGTTTCATGCAGGAGGGTGCTCAGCGTTTCCGGAGACCAGAATTTGATATGGCCGTGATTCTTGAGAGGCATGAAATGGTCATCCATCTTGCCGCTCACGGCCAAGGCCAGATTTTTCCAGTAACCGTGAAACGGCGTCGACATGACCGCGATGCCGCCCGGCTTCACCAGATCGTACATGGTGGCCGAGAAAGTCTTGGGATCATAAACGTGCTCCACGACCTCGAGGCTTATCACCGCATCGAAGGTCCCGTACCGGCTGGAAAGATCTTCGTAACCGGAGCCAATTTCCAGCGGAAGATTGGGGTGGGCCGTTCTCGCTTTGGCAATTCCGTCCTCGGATGGATCGACACCGATGACATCATAACCCTTTCCCGCAAGCACGGCTGCAGCACCGCCGGCACCACAGCCGAGGTCGAAGACCGACGTTTCGTTTGCCTGCTGGAAACTGTTCTCGAGAACATCGACAACGGCCGGCAAAATGTAAGAATGGGCGGTCGCCGGCTTGGCGTGTACATAGGTCGTCGCGTCTAGTTCGATAGACATTTTAACTCCTGAAGATGTGAGCCCGCCAACACAATAATACGCAACGCAATCGTACGGCGGACTTTGACGGCAGTGTGGTGTCGTTGTGGTATTAACGTGATTAGCGCCGAAGGCGCTCCTGGCAACTGGTGCCGCCGGTCGATTTGCGGTGCCGATCATGAAGCAGATCCCCAGCTGTTGATCGGCCGTTCAAACCAAGGTTGCCTTCGTCTCAGGGACGGTTGATCGACAGGGTAGCAAAGAGATGCAGAGAACGTGCCGCAATTCAGCTTGTCTCATAGCAGGTCAAAAACAATCGCTAATTCGACGGCGGCCTTGCAGCTATTTAAAGTAAACAATGCAGGAAATACCCTTAACGGGTGTGATTTTGAAATAAATAATTCGGTATCTTTAGAGATAACTCAGTTTGATGGGGCTTTCATTTTGTATTGTGCTAAGATTGTACACAAGTTAAATTCGAATTATCCAATTTGAATTTAAAAAAGACGAAAGCTCTTCGCATTCGTGCAAATACGTGTAGATTAACAGCGTCCCTGTCACAACGAGCCTGATGCGAGCGCATGGCGGATATGAAACAGAATCTAACTTGCAGGCAAGCCCTCGCCAGTGCGTTCCAGGCCCTGACAGACGAGGCCGTGAAAGCCGGCTGGTCGGAGGGCGATGTCGCACTTGCGCTTGCGGAAATTGCCGAGGAGCGTGTGATCGAGGTAACCGCCAAGGTGATCATGGAAGGCTCCATTCACCCCCAGTTCGCCGCCGCTGGCCGCCACACCGGCTAATCTCACAACAACAATCCCGCCGTCTTCGCCGCAGTGATGAAGGAAGTCTGTGCTGTGCGCGGGCTGCGCAGCCCGTCGAGTGCATCCAGGCAATGCTGGCGCGCAATGCGATAATGGCGCCCACGCTTGCTCGGCCATTGTTTGAGATATTCGACGGCTTCCCAGACGGTGGAGACGATCAGGCTGCTATCTGGGGCAAAGACCCGGATGGGGGAGGGAAAGCGAATTTCACTCAACGTCTGCACTCACTGATTCCTGGCGCGGTCCGAACGCGCGGGGCAAA
The DNA here is from genome assembly GCF_019685115.1 of Rhizobium sp. NZLR11. Taxonomy (NCBI): domain Bacteria; kingdom Pseudomonadati; phylum Pseudomonadota; class Alphaproteobacteria; order Hyphomicrobiales; family Rhizobiaceae; genus Rhizobium; species Rhizobium sp. NZLR11. The sequence goes on from NZ_JABDWD010000003.1 coordinate 294,450, forward strand.
AATTTGTTCCCTGATTTTGTTCCGTGGAAATTTGCGTAGTTGCTAAAGTTCAAGCCGTCGCGCATAATCATTTTGCTGGTTGCGGAGGGCGGCCGGCAATGCAAGCGTGAATGCGTTTGCCCTCGGAGGAAATGCGGCGTGATGTTACGATCATCAATCCATCCGCATGATTTACCGTTGTTTTCGGAAGATCTCGATCTGCTGTCGCAAGTGCTCGACAAGGTCTGCGAGGAACGCGGTCTTGTCAGGACGACGCCCGAAGCCGAGCGGATCGGTGCGGTCATCATTCAGCTCTACAGGCAGGGCGTCAAGGACGGCGGCAAGCTCGCCGATCTGGCCAAGACCTATCTCTGACGCTCAGTTCTGCTCGATCGAGACACCGTTCTTGCCGATGCTCATCTCGATCCCCTGCGGCTTGCTCTCCTCACGGTAGATATAAGCGCCGAGGCCGATAACGGCGACGACGAGAACGCCGATGATGACGTAGAGACCATTGCTGCGGTTCAACTGACTGCCCCTCAATATCCTTTAGGACAGCGGAAACGGCCGAACGCCTATTTGGTTCCATTAATGCTTGTCGCCGGGAAGTGTGCAGCGGTTCCCGGATAACGACATGCATAAAAACAATGAGCTAAAGCGCGTCGTATGAATCAAGTTAACTGCGACGCGCTTTAGAATAGCGATTTTAAGCCGCGTCGGCCTAATTCTGAAGGCCCGTTCTAAATTGAAGAGTTAGAACACGATGCTGTCCGAAAACCGCGCAGTTTTCGGCACCATGCGCTAATCGTCATTGGCGGCGTTGAGGTTCTCCGGCCGGATACCGTCGTCGCTGGACGTACGTGCGCGCAACCGAATGCCGGGGCCGCCTTCATCCTGGTTGCCGCTGGACAGGAAGATGATGCCCTGCGCCTCGAGCGTGCTGCGAACATCAAACAGCGCGTGCGGCTCGCCCGCAAATTCGCCATTTTCCAGCGCCGCTACGGTCTCGATCGGCAAGCCACTTGCGGCGGCGAGCTCTTCGATACTCATTCCGATCATCGCCCGCGCGCCACGTATCTGTGTTGCTGTTATCATACCGCAAAATCTAGCGCATTCACCGTAGTTCTCAAGTGGCGCGAGCCGATCATGCGTCCTTCAATTTTACACCAAATAGATCGTCGTGCATGCGCTCGACCGCGACCCCCATTCCTCCCATCAGCGCGGCGCGGTTCCCAAAGCGGCTGATTTCGATGCGCGGCGGATAAGGCGTGCAACGCGGCAGGAAACCGCGGATCGCATTTACAAGTTCGGGTCTTGCACCGATGCTGCCGCCGGTGATCACCAGTTCAGGATCAAGCGTTGCTCCGATGGCCGCAATGGCGACTGCGACCAGCCTTGCCGTCTCTTCAATTGCCGCCACGGCGCTTGTCTCTCCCGCATTGAAGGCGGCGAAGAGGTCGGCCACGGTGGATGCGTTGCGCCCGCCGAAACCCGTGTAGCGACGAAGCATCGCGACACTGCCGACCGCGCTCTCAAATGTTCCAAGCGTAAACCCGCCAGGATCGAAAGCGTCTCCGCCGATCGGGAGATAGGCGATTTCGCCGGCCGCGCCACGCGCGCCGCGCAGCAGAGCACCATTGGCGATAATGCCCATGCCGACGCCGGTTCCGAGAGCGATGAAAGCAAAATTGCCGGTCTCGACACCGTGTCCCCGCCATCGCTCCCCTTGCGCCGCCAGGTTGACATCGTTTTCGACGATCACCGGCACGCCCATCCTGTCGCTGAAGACCTGCCACAGATTCATGGCGTCGATGCCGGGAATGTTCGGTGCCACATTGATATGGCCGGTGGCGGGATCGAGCACGCCGGGACTGCCCAGAACGACGAGACGGAGCTTGTCGGCGGTCGTTCCGACAGCAAGCGCCAGTTCAACGATCACATCGCTGAACTGATTGACGAGATGCATTCCGCCCCGTGGGTCGGTGGCCACTTTGGTTTCGGCGACGACGTTGCCCAACAGATCGCAGATCGCCGCAGCAATCTTTGTGCCACCGAGATCGATGGAGACAGCCAGTCCTGCTCGTGCATTGATTTCATAGATGATCGCATTCCGGCCGGGTCGACCATCGGTCTGTCCGATCGGTTTCAGCCAACCATCATCTTCAAGGTCGCGCACGACATCGGAAATCGTCTGTTTTGACAAGCCGGTCAGCTTGGCAATATCGGCGCGGGAGATCGACCCGCTGGCCAACACGGTGCGGATCACGGCATTGGTTGAAATTTTTCGTGCGATTGGAGTCTGTACGACAGAAGAGGTCATTGCTATCCGGCCAGCTCGTTGCAATTAGTTCGGAGCACATACTTAATTAGCGCGATATTGGCTTTCCAATATCGCGAAAGGCGAAATCTGAAGCTCTACCTGATCATCTCTGCCGGTTTTCAGTACACTACAGCTCTCTATTTGTCTACGTCCTTGACAAGCGGAAGGCTACCTGTAGGCTGGGATCAATTGCGGGGATTGCCAATGATAAAGCCCTCGACTGACGGACAGCTTTTCGCCGAAGAGGGCGTTTTATTGCCTGTAATGGCGCCACGCCTTCAGGCGGATGTTCATCCGGATGGATACGCTGATCTTGCTCTCTGGGGCGCCGGCAGTCTGGGGCGTGTGAGATTTTCTGCCGTCGGGGGGCCTTATACCTATGCCCCGAACCGAATGGTCTGCGAACATGGCGGTGTATTCGTCGCGCAGTCGCTGCCGGTGATGTTGATCAGAGGCGTGCGTCTCCAGGGTGTATATCCGGCGCGCCGTTGCGCCTGGTGGCATGAGCCGGATGAACAAGGCGCAAGCGCGAGGCTCACTCGGACCGATCATCGGCGGATTTTCGAAATGGGCTGGGGTGTGCTCATCGTGGACGCTCTCGGCTCGGATCTTCGGATTGCCGTCGGCGCATCGAGAGGCGAAGCCGAGAAAGCTCTCAGCCTCACCAGCCAGGCCATCATTACGGAAGCCGCTGAATATGTTGCACGTTGTGATCTGACGCCCGACGCCGACGCGCTGATGCGCAGCATGGTCAGCCAGGGGATACATGCCGCCCTTTCCAGCATCAGACGTGATGAACACGGCGCCTTCGCTGGTCTTGCCGCAGGGCAGGCCTATAGTGCTCCGGCGCGGACCTATTACCGCGATGGCTATTGGACGATGCAGCCTCTTCTGACGCTTGCGCCGGAGGCGGTGCGCGACGAGATCCGGCTGCTCGCCAAGGGGGTCCAGCCGGATGGAGAAGCTCCAAGCGGCGTAATCTTGACCGGGCCTGCGCAGTCAGAGGCTTGGCAGCGCTTTGTCGCCGACAGCAAGGCCAATCCCAAAACCCACAAGAGGGCGGTTCCGGAGTACCACAACCGTCCGCAAGATTGGTGGAGCGACCACTTCGACAGCCCGCTCTTCTTTATTCTTTTCATTGATGACTATTTCAGCGCAACGAAAGATACAGCCGAGGTGCAACGGCACTGGCCGATCGTCAAGGCAATCGTGGAGCGTTATCTCAGCATGGCCGGTCCTGGCAGCGTTCTGCCGCTGAAGCCGCGCAACGACCGGGACTGGGCGGACAACGTCTATCGTGAGGGTCTGGTCTCTTACGATCTGGGTCTTTTCGTAGGCGCCATGGACGCGGTGGCAAGGCTTGGAGACAGTCTCGATCCGACGCTTGCCGAACGCGCACGCATGACCGTAAATCTTGCCCGCGAAGAAATCGGAGCCAAGCTCTATGTGCCGACAACGGGAGGATATGTCGACTATGGAACGCCTGGCGCTTTTGTCGAGGATCATCTGGCTCTCGACAGCCTGACCTTGTCGCGATTTGCTGCGATTTCCGGGCAGAAGGCGGTTGGCTTGCTGAGAGCATTTGAAACGAGACTCGAAACGCGCAACAATCAGGAGCAGCCCTATGGCAGCTGGGGTGTGATGTGCGCCTATCCGCCATTCAGACGGCCAAGCGATCTGCGATCCAAGACGGCTTTTCCCTACCGCTACCATAACGGCTCGGACTGGCCGTATTGGGATGGCGCCTATGCCGAAGAACGCCTTCGCCACGGACTTGGCGGTGCGCGCTATGCACTGACACGCTGGTGGGAAACCTGCCTCGAGAATGGCTGGATCGGTGCGGTGGAATATTTCTCCCCGCCTTACGGGCGCGGCTCCCTGCTTCAGGGCTGGAGTGCCATGCCGGCGGCAGTTGTTTTAAAATACGGGCTTGACGCCGCAAATGCGGAGCCAATCTCATGAGCATGACGGCTCGCTCGGTTCTAAAGCAATTCCAGCAAAAGCGTGCAGCGGTTTTGCGGGGAAAAGCGCGACCCGGTTTGGCCAGGGAATTGCGTGAAAATAACGAGCTAGAGCATTTTCGTGATTCGAAGAAAAACGGAAATGCTCTAGTCGGATCCCTCATCGATCCGCATGGCGAAGGCGACGGAACCGTCCCGTTCGAGTTCGGAAAAACCAAGATGACGGTAGAAACCTCTGGCGCGTTCGTTGTTTGGATCGACCCCGAGATGCACAGCCTTTACCCCGTGATTGCGAAGCGCCTGAAGCTCGGTGCTGATCATCCTGCGCCCCCAGCCGCCTGCCTGAAGTCCGGGAAGAATGTTGATGTGAAGATGCGCGGGATAATCGTTTTGAAGCCACGTCGTTCCGCTTCGCGGATTTTGAATTCGCTCGATCACATCGGCGTCGCGCGGATGGCTGGGTGTCAGTCCGGCGATCTCTCGGCGGACGAACGGCCACCAGTGTGTCGCCAAGTCTTTGTCGAACCCGCCGGTATCGGCCGCTCCGACGACATAGCCGACCGGCCGGTCGCCCTGAACGAGAACAAAGGCAAGGTCTCTGGCAAACTTGAGATAGGGTACCGACCAGATGTAACCGGGCAGATGCGGGTCGCTATAAAGCGCGCTGGCATCCTCGCCGCCATTGGCGGTTTTCAGGCAGATGTCGAAAAGAGCTTCGACATCCGCTTCAATCGCCGGGCGGATGAAGCAGTTGCTGTCCATACCTTTGCCACCTCCTGCGTGGCGCTTTGTCATTGTAGGTCGCGAGAGAGACTCATGCATTGACGATTACCTCAGATTCGCAGGCCCGGCAAAGGTCTGGAAGGAAACGTTCGGCCGGTGCCAGGCGCAAGGCTCGGATGGGGAGTGGAGAATAAACCAAGTGAGGTGGAGCAGATGAATAGAACCGTGAAATCGATCAGCATACTGCCGGCATACCGATTGAAAGCAGCCGTCGCGCTTGCAGGCGCGGCGCTTATGAGTTTCGGCCTTTCCGCGGCCCGCGCCGACGATCTGGCTGTGTGGGATGACCAAACCTTCGAAGGCCAGAGCGCGGTTATCGAGCAACTGAATAAGGAGTTCGAAGCCGCCCATCCCGGTGTAACGATCAAACGCACCGCCCGCACCTTCGATGACATGAAGCTGACGCTGAAGCTTGCGGTTTCGGCAGGGGATGGCCCTGTCATCACCAAGGTCAACCAGGGCGCCGGCGACATGGGCGCGATGATCAAGGAAGGTTTGCTCCTGCCGGTTGACGAGTACATCAAGACATATGGCTGGGATAAGCGGCAGTCGGATTCCGTGCTTGCTCGAGACCGCTGGGATGGGCCAAAATTCGGGGTCGGCAAGACCTACGGCATATCGGGTCTCGGCGAGATCGTTGGCCTCTACTACAACAAGAAGATCCTCGACGACGCAGGCGTTAAACTGCCGCAGTCCTTCGAGGAGCTTTTGGCTGATCTTGATAAGCTGAAGGAAAAAGGCGTCGCGCCCGTCATGATGGGCTCGGCAAAGCAGCATCTCGCCCTGCACATGATCGGTGCCATCGATCAAGCGCATATCGACGCGGCCAATCGCGGCGAACTTGATGACCTGATTTACGGCAAGGGCGGTTCCTGGAACACCAAGGGCAATATCGAATCCGCCAAACTCGTGCAGAGTTGGGCACAGGGAGGCTATTTCTATCCTGGTTTCGAGGGCATCTCGGGTGACGACGCCGTCCAGCTCTTCATTTCCGGGCAGGGCGCGTTCCTGATCTCCGGGACCTGGTATTTCGGCGACATGCAAAACAATCCGGATATCGGCTTCATGGCCATTCCCGCTCCGAAGGGCATTTCCAAGCCCATGAGTGTCGGAGGCGTGGATCTTGCCTGGGCGATAACGAGCCTTGCCAAAGACAAGACAAAGCAGGACTTGGCCGGCGAGTATATCGACTACATGGTTTCGGAAAAGGCCGCTGAAAGCTGGGCCAATGCCGGCTACCTTCCCGCAACATCGCTCCCGGCGGATGCAAAGCCCAAGCTCACGCCGCTCCTGACCTCTGGCATCGAGATGTGGAAAACACTCAATGCCAACGATGCACTCGGCCATTACCCCGATTGGTCAAGCCCGACGATGCTGAAGACGATAGACGACAACACGCCACTTCTCTTGTCCGGCAAGATCACGCCCGAAGCCTTTGTCGATGCCATGGACAAGGATTATCAGGCGTACTTGAAGGATAAGAAATAAGGAGCACGGACGCTGGTCGTGATCGCCAGCTCGGTGGTCACGACCGCCAGCTCGGCGGTCCAACCGGCGTCCCGTTCGCCACGTTAAAATGAGCGCTGCGAGTTCACGCCTTGCTGCGCGATGACCAGAGCTTTGGCTTCATGGAGTACTGGATGAAACGCTCCGCACTTGATGGAACGCAACATACCAATTTCATCTATTTATTGCCTGGATTGCTGCTTTACGCGGCGTTTGTCTTTGGACCGATTGTCGCGGCTTTGGGATTGAGCCTGACCAGTTGGGACGGCTTGAGCATGCCGAGGTGGGTTGGCCTCGGTAATTATGCCGATCTCTTTTCCGACAGCCGTTTTTACATCGCCTTGCGTAACAACGCCGAGCTCATGATCTTCTACTGTGTTCTGCCGCTCGTGCTCGGCATAACGCTTGCTGCCTGCGTCTGGAATCTGAAGCAGCGCGAACAACTCGCGCTCAGAACGTTCCTGTTTCTGCCCTATATCATGCCGACTGCCGTGTTGGGCATCATCTGGGCATGGCTCTACAATCCTGCATTCGGCCCGTTCAATCAGTTTCTCAGAGCGATAGGACTGGGCAGGTTCGCATTACCGTGGCTCGGAGATTTCAATTTTGTGCTTCCCGCGGTCGGGATCGTTGCCACATGGTATTTCTTTGGTTTCTGCATGGTCATCTTCCTCACCGGAATTCAGCGCATCGACCCGTCGCTGTTCGATGCTGCCAAGGTCGATGGCGCTTCGGCGCGAAAGACATTTTTCTGGATAACGCTGCCGCTTCTCATGCCTGAGATAAGGGTGGTTTTGCTTCTGACGGTGATAGCATCGATCAAAAGCTTCGACTTGATTTTTACAATGACCCGCGGCGGACCGGCAAACGCGACGCTCGTGCCGAATATCTACATGTATCAGCTCGGCTTCGAGCTCAATCGGTTCGGCGCTGCGGCGGCCATCGCCATTGTCGGCGCGTTGCTGACATTCGCAATCAACTATGCAATTCACCGGCTGGTCGGCTCTAGAAGCAAAGGAGTGGCTTGATGAGCCGTTCGTCCAACATCCCCGCCGCGCTCTTCCTTCGCCTTCTCCTCTGGCTTCTTGCTTTCGTAACGATCACGCCGTTCCTGCTTCTGCTGCTGACGTCGATAAAGAGCAAGGCTGACGTTCTCAGGGGTGCTTTCGCATTGCCGGCCTACCCGCATTTCGAAAATTATGTCGATGCCTGGAATGCCGGACATTTCAACATCTACTTCTGGAATTCGATCATCGTTGTCATACCCGTCGTTGCAGTAAGCGTCTTTCTAGGCCTGCTGACCGGTTTTGCCTTTGCCTACCTGTCATTCCCGCTCCGGCGCACGCTGTTCGCGATCCTGACGCTCGGCATGATGGTGCCGGCCGAGGCCTTCATCATCCCGCTTTACTATGAAATGCGATACCTTGGGCTGATCAATACCTATGCGGCGCTTATTATCCCGCAGATCGCCATGTCGATACCGTTCTCAACGATCTTCCTCGCCAGTGCGATGCAGCAATTGCCGGAGGAAGTTCTCGAAGCGGCGGTCCTCGACGGCGCCGGACGCTTTCATATCCTTCGCAAGATCGTTATCCCGCTGATGATACCGGCAATGTCGACACTGGCGCTGTTCCTGTTCATCTGGACCTGGAACGAGTTTCTCATTCCGTTCATTCTGGTCAACGACGACGCCTATCGGACGCTGCCCCTCGGCATGCTGTTTTTCCAAGGGCGTTACACTGTCAACACGCCAGTTCTGACCGCCGGCGCGGTGATCGTGATTTTCCCGCTCATCCTGACGTATCTGGTTTTCCAGCGGCGGTTTATCGCCGGCTTGACGGCGGGCGCGACGAAATAGACTGCGACATTATCGGAGCTATGGCCTCCGGCCACGCCTGTGGCGCACTTCTAGTGCCGCACAGCCCCAGACAGTGCCGAGCAGCAGATAGACATGGCGCCAGTGGTCGATATCGATGACGTTGCCGATCGTCGCATGGCCGAGAACCGAGATCCAGGCGATCATCAGGAAGGGTTGCCACGGGCGGTCGAGCAGCAGGTATCGGAAGCCGAGCGCAAGCGTCCAGATGAGCATGCCGACATAGCTAACGAAGCCGAGCCAGCCATAGGTGGTGAGCGATTTCAGCCAGATATTGTGCTCGTCCTCGGGAAACATTGTGCCGAACACCAGCGGGCCGATGCCGAGCGGGCGCTCCATCATCATGGTGAAGCCGATCCGGTGGCGCTCGAAACGGCCGAGATGCTCGCCGTCATATTGCTGCACTAGCTGGGCGCGCGCCGAAAACAGTTCGGCGACCTTCGGAATCTGCAGCGCCACCAGCAGCGAAGCGACCAACATGATGATCGCCGCCAGCGACAGCACCAGCACCCTGAGGCGAAAGGCGCCGCTGCGCTCCTTGAGCAGCATGATGAAGATCAGCAGCCCCACGCCGAGCGCGAACAGACCCCAGGCGGCGCGGGAAAAGGACAGGAAGATGCCGAGCGCAAGTACGAGCAAGGCGGCAGCCTTCAGCGGTGATTTCTTCAGGTCGCCCACCAGAATGCCGTGGACGAGATAGAGTGATGGCGGCACCAGGAAGGGGCCGAAGACGTTCGGGTCCTGGAAGGCGCCCTTGGCGCGGTCATAGAGTGTGAAGATTTCCGCGCCTGGAAAGGCATGGAAATAGCCGAGTATGCCGAGCGCTGAGGTGGCGACGGCGGCGAAGGTCCAGGCGTTGAAGATCAGCGGCAGCCGCTTGTGGCTATCCTCGATAATCGCTGCGTAGAAGACCGCCGTCAGCGCCAGGAAGGTCGACACCGCAATATACATCGGCCCTGTCGCCAGATCCTTCATCTGCGTCAGCGACAGCATGCCGCCGATATTGAAGGTGAGCAGCAGGGCAAGCAGCGGCGCCACGCCGCGCGAAATCCTGAGGCCCAGGATGAACCAGAGGCCGATCAACCCCGCCATCCAGAGTTCGTAGGGTGCCGGCTCGTCGATCACGAAACCGGAAAGGAAGACGCCGAAGGCGACGAAGGCCGAGCCGATCAGGCGCAGCGTCATCCGCTGCGGCTGGGCGACACGCGGATATGTCGCCTCGATCGCGGTCAATAGGCGTTTTCCGTATTGAGCAGCCGGATCGGCGTCAGGAACAGGATCTTGAGATCGAACCAGAGCGACCAGTTCTCGATGTAATAGAGGTCGTATGCGGTGCGGAACTTGATCTTCTCGTCATTGTCCACCTCACCGCGCCAGCCATTGATCTGGGCCCAGCCGGTGACGCCGGGCTTGACGCGGTGGCGGGCGAAATAACCCTCGACGACATCGCCGAAGGCGCGGTCGCGGGCTTGGGCGAGAACCGCATGCGGGCGCGGCCCGACCAGCGAAAGCTCGCCCCTCAAGACATTGAAAAACTGTGGCAATTCGTCGATCGAGGTCTTGCGGATGAAGCGGCCGACGCGGGTGACACGCGGATCGCCCTTGGTGACCGCGGCCTTTCCCGTAGGGTCGGCCATGTTGGTGTACATCGAGCGAAATTTGAAGACGTTGATGATTTCGTTGTTGAAGCCGTGGCGCTTCTGCATGAAGAAAACCGGGCCTTCGGAGGTTGCCTTGATGGCAATCGCCGTCGCTACCATCAGCGGCCAGAGCAGCGCCAGCGCGACGACGGTGAAGAAGATGTCGAAGCCGCGCTTGGCGACGGAATCCCAGTCGCGGATCGGCATCTTGAAAATGTCGAGCATCGGCACCGAGCCGACATGCGAATAGGCGCGCGGCCGGAAACGCAGCCGGTTGGCATGCGCGGCAAGGCGGATATCGACCGGCAGAACCCAGAGCTTCTTCAAAAGGTCGTAGATACGCGCCTCGGCCGAAAGCGGCAGAGCGATGATCAGCATGTCGATGCGCGTCAGCCGCACGAATTCGACGAGTTCGGCCACGGTGCCGAGCTTCGGATAGCCTGCGACCATGATCGGCGAGCGCTTTTCGCCGCGATCGTCGAAGATGCCGCAGATGCGGATGTCGTTGTCATCCTGCTGTTCGAGGATGCGGATCAGGTCCTTGGCCGGCTCACCGCCACCGACGATGACGGCGCGGCGCTCCATGATGCCGTTGCGCGCCCAGTTGCGGATGCCGTAGGTGACGAGGAAACGCTCGGCGGCAAGGAAGAGCGCGCCGGCTGCAAACCAGGGTATAAAGGCGTCGACGACCATCGCCCATGTGCTGCCGCGAACCAGAGCGAACAGGCCGACGGTCAGGAGAAGCGCGATCGTCCACGAAGCCAGAATGCGCGGGATCAGCCGCAGCTTGGCCCGAAGCGCTGGGATGGTGTAGGTGTCGGCAAGCTGGAGGCCGATGACGGTCAAGGCCGAAGCGATCGCCGCCATGCCCGCCCGCATCCAGGAGGAATCATGGCCGTCGCCGGGCCAGAAAGTGTGAACGATCAGGGCGATCGCGAAGAGCGCCAGGAATTCCAGCAGCCGCAATTGCCCGATGATGATGACAGGCGAATTGGTTCCATCGCGGAACTGTTCGGCGATCTGCCGGGCATAGGGGTTGATTTCGGTCGGGCCGGAAGGTTTTTCCTGACCCGCGTCGCCGCGCACCTCGATGTCGGAGACCTGCTTGCGCAGTGCTTCCACGTCGAATTGATCGCCTTTTTCCAGCTTGTTCATGGGGCTTTTTCGCTCGTTGTCACCAAGCGAAATACCAGAAAGCCCCTAAGAAATATTTACGAGGCGGCGGGCATTGCTTGACGGTCGGCGGCACCGACGAGTTCATGGTACAATTTCAGGACATCGCGTGCCATGACGGCGGAGGAAAACACCGCCTTCACCGCCTCGGGCTTCGGCATCGTCCTGGCGTGCCAGTCGGGTGTGCTCAGCGTTTCCGCCATGACGCGCGCGAGATCGTCGGAATTCCCGGCCTCCACAAGGGCTGCGCTGTCGGCGCCGAGCACCTCGGGAATGCCGCCGACACGGCTTGCGATGATCGTCTTGCCGGCGCCGAGCCCTTCGAGCACGATATAGGGCATGGCTTCGGCGCGCGAGGGAACGACAAGGTTCTGCGCCATGGAGAAGGCTTCGTGGACCCGCATCGCCGGTAGCATGCCGATGCGTTTGCCGAGGCCGCGCTCGACCATCATCTCGCGGTAGCGATCGCGATCCGGCCCGTCGCCGATCATCAGTGCCGACAGCGGCCTGCCGAGCAGCCGTTCGGTCTTGGCGAAGGCATCGACAAACAGATCGGGACCCTTGAGGTCCCGGAGCATTCCCACATAGATGAAATGCACCGCATCCGAGCGGGTCGGGATCGGCTCGAAATCGCGCTCGGCGATACCGTTATAGATCAGTCTCGTCTTCGTCCGCGGCTTACCCACTTTGCGCGCATAGGTGTCGCGCTCGTATTCGCAGATGAAGACCAGCGCATCGGTGAAATATTCCTGCAGGCGCTCCATCCTGAGGACGAACTGTCCACTGAACGAGGAACGCGAATAATGCAGGCTTCCACCATGCGCGGTGTAGAGGCGGGCTACGCGATACCTGTTCACCCGCAACGCTGAGCCGGCAAGTCGCGCGAGCACGCCGCCCTTGGCGCCGTGTCCGTGCAGCACATCCGGCCGCAAACTTTTGATTTTCTTGTATGTATCCCACATCGTCGCAATATCTGACGGACTGATCGAGCGCCGGATCGGCACGCGTGTCAGGCCGAGCGAGAGATAGGGACGGATATCGTCGAACAGGCTGTCCTCGTATTCGCCGCCAGTCGAGCTGTCACAGAGGATGCCGATTTCATGACCGGCCTTGCTGTGCTCCTCGACGAGGTCGCGGACATGTCGGAAAATCCCGCCGACCGGCGACCTGAAGCAATGGAGGATGCGGAGCGGCTGCTGTTCTGCCATCATTCAGAAGAGCCGTTCGCGAACATAGATCGTGTCGCCGGCGATAATCGGCCCCGATATGTTGATGCGGCCGGTCAGCACTCGTCCGTTGATCTTGCGGGTGACGTCGACCATGCTCTGGTTGGCGCGGCCGGTAAAGCCGCCAGCGACCGCGATAGCATTCTGCACCGTCATGCCGGGGACATAGGCATACTGGCCGGGTTGGCCGACTTCGCCCATGAGAAAGATCGAACGGTAGCGATCGACATCGATGGTGACGTCGGGATCGCGAAGATAGCCCTGTTGCAGTTTCTGAGCGATTTGCCCCGAGAGCTGCTGCAGAGTTCGGCCGCGGGCAGGGACCTGGCCGATGAGGGGGAAGGCAATATAGCCGGCCTGATCCACCGTATAGGTGTTGGTCAGGCTCTGCTGGTCGAAGACGGTAACGCGCAACCGATCGCCGCTGTCCAGCGTATAGGGCTGGATAGTCGCCTCGTTGAAGGCCTTCGGAGCCGGCTTGTACGTCGTGCAGCCGCCCAATGCTGCCGTCATGGCTGCAAGGCTCAGGGCCAAAAGGATTTTGGGCTGGACGACAGACATCCGTTTGTGCTCACAGAAAATGAACTCGGTAGAGCCGTTATCGATCCGTTAGGGTTAATGCCCGGTAAAGGCCGCTTGCTATTTCCTGGTTTCTTTCATCGCTCCTTAGAACAGGATGATCTTAGGCCGGATCGGCCTCAGATCTGAATCCTGTTCTAAATTAAAAGTCAGAGCATGATGTCGCCCAAAACCGCTCACACTTTTCGGCATCATGCTCCGCTCATTACTCCGCAAGATTGCCATTAACCGTTGAGTTACCATGGTCGTTTACGCTTGCGGCACCCTTGTTGTGGAGTAAGAGCATGTCCGGCGTAGCGCGTGATCAGGATGTGGACATCGACCTCGGCCAGTTGGTCCGCGCCGTCTGGGCGCGCCGTCTGCGGATTCTGGCGATTACCCTCGTGGGGGCGGGCGTCGCCTTTACAGGCGCCAAAATCATGTCGCCACAATTTCGCAGCGAAACGCGCATTCTGATCGAACCCCGCGCGCCGGCCTTCGCCAGCACCCAGCAGGCCAACGACGCCAGCGCCGGTCCGCTGATGGATGAGCTGAATATCGCCAGCCAGGTGCAGCTGCTGCAATCGGCCGATCTTCTCAAGAAGGTCATCAACGACCTGAAGCTCTATAACCTGCCGGAATTCGACGATGCAGCCGACGGCTCGGCGATGAGCAGCATCCTGGTGAAGCTGCATCTGAAGAAGAACCCGCTGGAGAATCCGCCGGAAGAGCGAGTGATCGATGCCTTCGTCGAACGCCTGCAGGTCTACCAGGTGCCGGGTTCACGCGTCATCGGCATCAGTTTTACTTCGAAGGACCCGAAGCTCGCCGCCGCCATTCCGAACGCCATGGCCAATGTCTATCTTTCGACGCAGAGCGGCGCCAAGCTCGATTCCAATTCCGAAGCGACGCGCTGGCTGGAGCCGGAGATCGAAGGCCTGCGTGGCAAGGTCAGCGAAGCCGAGAAGAAGGTCGCTGAATATCGCACCTCCCACGGGCTGCTGCAGACCAACGGCACGACCACCTTTCCGGCCCAGCAGCTGAACGATATCTCTGCTGAGCTGACCCGTGTGCGCGGCGACAAGGCCAATGCCGAGGCGAGGGCGCAGGCGGTGCGCAATGCGCTGTCTTCGGGCGAGGCCTCCGACACGCTGCCGGACATCATGTCGTCCCAGGCGATCCAGCGGCTGAAAGCGACGGAATCCGGCCTGCAGTCGCAGATTTCAGACCTGCAGACCAGCCTTCTCAACAATCATCCGCGGCTGAAAAGCCTGCGTGCCCAGCTCTCCGATATCCGGGCTCAGATCCGCCAGGAGACCCAGAAGATTCTGGCGAGCATCGACAACGAATCCAAGGTCGCAGATCTGAGAGCGAGCGAGCTTGAGCGGCAGTCGGATACGGTGCAGGCCAATAGCGCTCGCGCCGGTGAAGACGAGGTCGGTCTTAATGCGCTGGAGCGCGAGGCGACCGCCCAGCGGCAGCTGCTCGAAACCTATCTGGTGCGCTACCGCGAGGCTGCCTCGCGCGCCGACAGCAATTCGAGCCCAGCCGATGCCCGTATCGTTTCCAAAGCCATCGAGCCGGTCGATCCCTATTTCCCGAAGGTGGTGCCGATCGTCGTCGTCGCGACCGTTGCGACATTGATCTTGAGCGCCATCGTCACCATGCTGGCCGAACTTTTCAGCGGCCGGGCGCTGCGTGCCGTCGATGCGTCCCGTGAGGCGATCGAGGCCGAAACGCTCGTCGAGGACAGGGATACCCCGCAGGCCGCTCCCGTTATCGCTGTCGTCAGAAAGCCCGTCCGGCCGAGCATGCTCGCCGTGGTCGCCGACGAAGATCCGGTCGAGGACGTCAAGGCTGCCGAGGCGGCGCCGGAGGACGAGAACGAATTCTCAATCGCCTCGGTTGCGGATTATCTCGCAGGCAGCCGGGCGCCGCTGGCAATCGCAATATCTCCGACTGGTGACAATGGCTCGGCGGCAACGGTTTTGCTGACCCGCATGCTCGCCGACGCCGGCCGCCGCGTCATCCTGATCGATATGACCGGTTCCGGTTATCCCACAGAATTGATGGCCGAGGACCAGGCCGCTCTTGGCGTCACCGATCTGCTATGCGGCGAGGCCGCTTTTGGCGACACGATCCACGGCGACCACCTTTCCGATGCCCATCTCATTCCCCAGGGCCAGAGTGACGTTCGCCGCGCCATGCGCGGTGTGGACCGGCTGTCGCTGCTGCTCGATGCGCTTGCCGCCGCCTACGACCTCGTGGTGGTCGAATGCGGTTCGGCCGATGTCGCCGGCGTCTCGCGGCTGACGCGCAGCCGCGACGTCGAGATCATTCTCTCCCTGCCGGAAGTCGAGGAGACGATCTTCGTTGCCCTGATGACGGAATTCCAGGCTGCGGGCTACGAGCGCGTCGTGTTGATGTCGGGTGGTGAAGCGGCGGAGCAGAGGCTCGGCCAGGCCGCCTAACGCATGCCGCGCAAAAGTGTGCCGCGGTTTTGCGGCAACGACATGCGTAAGACAAAGACCGCTTAGCCGAGCCGTGCTCGGATGCTCTGCGTGAACTTATAGAGCTTCGGGCGGGCCTTGATATGGGCCTTGCCGCGGGTGACGATCCGGTGCGCGGCGCCGGCGAGAACGCCGAACTGCGAGACCGGCAGCACCACGTCGTAATGCGCGGTCTCCACAGGCGCCCAGGAACGCTTGTAAGTCTGGTCGCCAAGGCCGAAATCGAACAGCGCCACGCCCTTGCCATGCAATCCCGAAATGGTCTGCCAATAGAGGAATTCGCCGGGGCTCGTATCCGGAACGAGCTCTTCGTCGATTGCGCCGAACTGGCAGATGATGTGGTCGCCCTTGCGCGAAATCCCTGAAATTGCGGCGACCCGGCCCTCATTCTCACTCTTGAGCCGCAGCACATGCATCTGCAGCCCGAAATACCGCCGGTCGTCATCCCGCTTGTCGATGAGGCCGTGCAAAAAGGCCCGCGTTTCCTTGTCGGCGAAGACGTCGGGCAGGCCGAGGCTGGCGAAGCGGGCGCTCTTCAGGCGGAAAAAGATATCGAGCAGACGGTGCTGTTCTTCCGAAGTCTCGGGGACAACGTATTCGACGCCGCCGGCCGCCTCGAGACGTTTCGATTGAACACGGAATTTCTTGCGTCGGTTCTTGGCGTTGAGCTGCTTCAGCGTGTCCTCGAAAGCGGGAAAGAACGGCAGCTGATAGGCATGATTCTGGTTCTGCACCATCGGCAGCCCCGCAAGCGGGGTCGGTCGTCCGCGCCATTCCAGCGGAATGTTCTGCAGCAGCAGCAGATCGGCCCGACCCTTGAGCGCCTGCTGCAGCTGACCGGCGAACTTGCCGGGATCGATGGTCCCGCCGGCCTCTGCAAAGCTCTCGGAGAACAGGCCGGTATTGATATTGCTGTGATCGGCGGCGATGAACTTCGCGGTCGCAAGCCCCCGAGACTTGATGATTTCGACCGGCAGAATGAATGCCGTCTGACCCGCATAGGTGCCTTTGAGGATCGCCAGCGGCCGCTGAAAGGCGCTCACCCAGGCGGCGCACCAATCATAGCTCTGATGGAGTGACTGGAGATTGTCGCGCTCCAGCGCTCGCCAGTCGTCCTCCAACGGCTGCATTGCGTCGAAGACTTCGATATCGACTTCGGCCATGGCGAGTTTCATGCTCAGCTGACGCAGGCGCGAAATGGCCGTTTGGGCCAGCGCCACGTCCTCCGACGGCTGTTCATGAACATCGAGCTTTTGCGTCTGCACGGGTGGTTTTCTCCGGTCAAGAATGCTGAACGGGAAGGTAGGTATGCCAGACGTATATTTGGTTTAACTGCACGCGTCGGGCGAGGTTTTCCGCCGATCACGGTTATTCGGCCGTTAATGGCCTATTGCTGCGGCGGTCCGGCCATCCATTTGATGATCACCATTGCCGGCAATACCCAGAGCAGGCCGGTGAGCAGGAAATAGAGCAGGTGTCCCCACCAGGGCGCGTTGCCGAGCGCTGCCACCGCGATCGTGTTCGCCACCAGCGCATAGACCAGCACGAGCACGACGATGAGGATCGTGCCGATGAATTTGCGGAGGCGAATGGGCATCGTTTATCTCTCGGCATGGACAGGGCGAGCCGGCGCGACGGCATGCCGCAAAGGTTCGGGGCTTGTTTTGCATGAGCCGGTGGGGCAAATCAACTGCCGGATAGAAGGAGACATCATGGCTGTCGCAAACCCGACCACGGAACAGGCGATCCTGAGCGAAGTGCGCAAGCAGGACCGCGACCGCCGCGCCTTGCGTTTCTGGCTTGGTTTCGTGCTTTTGGCGCTCTTCTGTCTCGTGCTCGTCGGTGGCGCCACGCGGCTAACCAATTCCGGCCTGTCGATCACCGAGTGGAAGCCGATCCACGGCGTCATCCCGCCGCTGTCGGCTGCCGAATGGGAGGAGGAATTTCGCCTCTACCAGCGCATTCCTGAGTTTCAGCAGTTGAACAGCTCGATGACCGTCGACGAGTTCAAGGGCATTTTCTGGTGGGAATGGGCGCACCGGCTGATCGCCCGTGGCATCGGCGTGATCTTCGCGCTGCCGCTCATCTTTTTCTGGCTGACGGGGCGGATTGAAAAGCGCCTGCGCTGGCCGCTCGTCGGCATTCTGGCGCTTGGTGGCCTACAGGGTTTTATCGGCTGGTGGATGGTGTCGTCTGGCCTGTCTGTCCGCACCGACGTCAGCCAGTACAGGCTAGCGACGCATCTCGTCATGGCCTGCTTGATCTTTGCCGGCTGCATGTGGATCATGCGCGGGCTTTCCAGGCATTCCAGCGATCCGGCGCCGGCGCGAAGCTCGCGCGGTTTTGCCGCCGCGATCGCCGTTTTCGCACTGTTCCAGATCTATCTCGGCGCGCTGGTGGCAGGGCTCGACGCCGGTTTTTCCTACAATACCTGGCCGCTGATGGATGGCGCCGTCATCCCGTCGGATCTGCTGATCCAGCAGCCCTTCTGGATCAACGCCTTCGAGAACCCGAAGACGGTGCAATTCATCCACCGCATCGGCGCCTATACGCTCTTCGCATTGACCTTGATCAACATGGTGATCGCGCTGCGCGCCGCACCATGGACCACCCATGCCCGCCGCGCCGTCGTGCTCTTCGCGCTGGTGACCCTGCAGGCCGCAGTCGGCATCGCCACGCTGCTGATGCAGGTGCCGCTTCACTGGGGCCTGCTGCATCAGGCCGGCGCCCTGGTGGTTTTCGGTTTCGCCGTCGCCAACTGGCGCGGCTTTTACGGCGAATATCCGCATGGGACGATGATCACAGAGCGCGATTGAATCATCCTGTTCTAACGCAGCACCCCATCGAGCAACGGCATGCCGATGATCGCGGCGGCGGCGATCAGGATATAGCAGGCGATGCGGAAGGTCCGCTCCTCGGCGAGTCCGAACAGTTTCGAGCCGGCGTAAAGCCCGACCGCATAACTCGGCAGGATGATGGCGGTCAGTGCGAAGACGGCGGGCACAAACAGTCCGCCGATATAATAGCTGATGGCACTGAAGACGGACGAGATCGAGAAATAGAGAACGACGTTCGCCCTGACGCGCGTGAAGTCGCTTTTGCCGCCAAGCCAGTAGGCGACAACAGGCGGCCCGCCGAGCTGCGCGGCGCCGCTGAAAAGCCCGGCGATTAGGCCGATGCCGCTGCTGAGTGCTGCCGAAGGCGCGCCGTGGTATCGCCATCCCGATGCGAGAAGCGCGAGTAGGGCGATCGCGATGATGGTAATGCTCCAGCGCAAAAGCAGCGGGTCGAGCAGCGCCAGCATCGCCGTGCCGGCCGGGACGCCGAGGGCCGCACCCGCCGCCATGACGAAGACCTCGGGTCGGTTGGCGCAGCGCCATGCGGGCGGGATCATCCCGACTGTCGCAATGCCGTCGATGACGAGCAGGATCGGCGAGACCAGCTTCGGCCCGACGATCGCGCCGGCGAGCGGAATGAAGATCAATGCGGCGCCGAAGCCCGAAAAACCGCGGGCGAGCCCGGCGACGATGGCGAACGCCATCAGCGCATAGATGCCATGGTCGGGCAGGGCGGCGGCAAACCAGGCGTGCACGCCGGCGATGAGCACATCGAGCGTCATGACGTCAGGAGGCGAGCATCAGGTCCATATTCTGCACGGCAGCACCCGAGGCGCCCTTGCCGAGATTGTCGAGCAGCGCCACCAGATTGACTTGCGAAGTGCCTGGCGTGCCGAAGACGAAGAGCTTCATCGTGTCCTTGCCTTCGAGCTCGACGGCGTTGATGCGGGGCAGGACCTTGCTTTCGGCGAGCGGCACGACGGTGACGATATCCTGGCCGGCATAATGGGCGACGAGGGCTGCATGGATGCTCTCCATCGTCGTGCCTTCGGCGAGGTCGCCGAGATGCAGCGGCACCTGGACGATCATGCCCTGTGCGAACTTGCCGACCGACGGCGAGAAGATCGGCGCGCGGTCGAGCAGTCCGTGCACGGTCATTTCAGGCACATGTTTGTGGGTCAGCGGCAGGCCGTAGAGGAAATGTGGTGCGGTGATCGCATCCGGGTGATCCGGGTTTTCCATCTGCGCGATCATCTGCTTGCCGCCGCCGGTATAGCCGGACACCGCGTTGACCGTCACCGGATAGCCGTCCGGCAGCATGCCGGCAGCACGCAGCGGCCGGATGAGGCCGATCGCGCCCGTGGGGTAGCAGCCGGGATTGGCGACAAAACGGGCCGCCTTGATCCTGTCGGCCTGCGCGCTGTCCATTTCGGCAAAGCCATAGGCCCAGCCGGAATTGACGCGGAAGGCGGTCGAGGTGTCGATGACGCGGACGTTATTGTTGGCCGAAACCATCTGCACCGCTTCCTTGGAAGCGTCGTCAGGCAGGCAGAGAATGGCGATATCGGTGCTGTTCAGCATGTCCTCGCGCATGGCGGCGTTGCGCCGCTCGGCCTCTGGAATGGACAGAAGCTCGACATCGCGGCGGCCAGCCATGCGCGTGCGGATCTGCAGACCCGTCGTGCCGTGTTCGCCGTCGATGAAGATTTTCGGTGCCATGTTAGACCTGCGCTTTCAATGGGTTCAGAAGGTTTCCGGATTCACTTTGGGATGATACGTCAGCCTTGTGACACGGCGATGGCGCGTCTCTCGGCATGAAGCCCCAGCATATACATCGCCACCGTTGCCCCCGCAATGGCGGTGATATCGGCATGGTCGTAGGGTGGCGACACCTCGACGACATCGGCACCGCGAATATCGAGCTGGTGCAGGCGCTGCAGCACCGAGAGGATCTTGGCGCTCGATGGGCCGCCGGCAACCGGCGTGCCGGTGCCCGGTGCAAAGGCCGGATCGAGGCAATCGATATCGAAGGTGAGATAGGCCGGCGCGCCGCGCGTATGCGAGATGATCGCCGAGGCGATATCGCCGGCGCTCATCTCCTCGACCTGATGACCATAGAGAATATTGACGCCGAAATCCTCCGGCGCATGGGTGCGGATACCGACCTGGATCGAGCGGTCGGGATCAATGATGCCCTCGCGGGCGGCCCGTGCCACGAAGGAACCATGGTCGATGCGCCGTTCTTCGTCGAACCAGGTGTCCTGGTGCGCGTCGAACTGCACAAGCGCGAGCGGCCCGTGTTTTGCCGCGTGGGCTTTCAGCAGCGGCCAGGTAACGTAGTGATCGCCGCCGAGCGTCAGCAGAAAAGCGCCGCTGTCGAGGATGACGTTGGCCTGGCGTTCGATGGCATCAGGCGTATCCTGATGATTGCCGTAGTCGAGCAGGCAATCGCCGTAATCGATGACGGCCATCTCGGTGAAGAGATCGCGGTTGAAGGGATATTGCGGATCATTGTCGAAGATCGCCGAGGCGCGCCGGATCGCTTGCGGCCCGAAGCGCGTGCCCGGCCTGTTCGAGGTCGCGGCGTCGAAGGGAATACCCCAGACGGCAACGTCGACGCCGGCGAGCTCCTTGGTGAAGCGGCGGCGCATGAAGGACAGCGCTCCGGCAAAGGTCGGGTCGCTGGCGGCGGAGGTGAGGCTGGTCGCCGTGAAGGCGTGGTCGATCGATCTGTTCGCCAAGTCATGCTCCTTTTTCGGTCGCAGAACCATTGTCGCGTCCGACGCCGGAGTGTCGGCGGCGGGATCCGCGCGGAGGAATTGGCCGATCCGCTCGCGCGCAGAAAGGGGTAGGCGAGGTGCGGAAAGATTTCAAGCAATCGTTCGGATGACGGCCGCTCGGTGTCATCGAGCGGCCGTCCTTTGGCCGTCTGCCCGTCAAGCCGGTTCTCGCAGGGACCACAATCCAGAAAGCGTTGTCAGCGCGGTCACACAGACATAACCCACGAGCGGCCAGGCGCTGTCGCCGCCGAGCAGAAGCACGAAGAAGGTTCCGGCAAAGCCGACGATGATGCTCTCGATGCAGAAATAGAGTGCGCCGCCGTTTGTTGCGGCCTATTTGTCCGCGGACTTGGTTGTTCCCATCACGCGCCCCTGACTTGGTTTTACTCTTCCCGAAGCGCTTTGCCGCGTTTCTATCTGCAGAACCCGATTGCGACAACGTCATGCCAGCACGCTTTCGCGTGGTTTAAACAGCGCAAAAGAAAAAGGCCGGGTTGCCCCGGCCTTCGTAATTCCGTCTGTCCGAAGCGATTAACGCTTGGAGAACTGGAACGAGCGGCGGGCCTTTGCCTTGCCGTACTTCTTGCGTTCGACGACGCGGCTGTCGCGGGTCAGGAAGCCGCCCTTCTTCAATACCGGGCGAAGGCCCGGTTCGAAGTAGGTGAGCGCCTTGGACAGGCCGTGGCGAACTGCACCGGCCTGGCCGGACAGGCCACCGCCGGCAACGGTTGCGATGATGTCGAACTGGCCGTCACGGGCAGCCGCAACGATCGGCTGGCGCAGGATCATCTGCAACACCGGACGGGCGAAATATTCCGCGAATTCCTTGCCGTTGACGATGATCTTGCCGGAGCCCGGCTTGAGCCAGACGCGGGCAACGGCGTTCTTGCGCTTGCCGGTCGCGTAGGAGCGGCCGAGCGAATCAACCTTGCGGACATGGGCCGGAGCAGCAGCTTCGGAAACCGTGCCGAGATCCTTCAGGGAGGAGAGGTCAGCCATGATCAGGCGCTCCTTACGTTCTTTTTGTTGAGCACGGCAACGTCGAGGGCGACCGGCTGCTGGGCTTCATGGGGATGGTTGGCGCCGGAGTAAACGCGCAGGTTCTTCATCTGGCGACGGCCGAGCGGGCCACGCGGAACCATGCGTTCGACGGCCTTTTCGAGGACGCGCTCCGGGAAGCGGCCTTCGATGATCTGGCGCGCGGTGCGTTCCTTGATGCCGCCGGCAAAACCGGTGTGCCAGTAGTAGACCTTGTCGGAATACTTCTTGCCGGTGAAAACGACCTTGTCGGCATTGATGACGATGACGTTGTCGCCGTCGTCAACGTGAGGCGTGAAGGTTGCCTTGTGCTTGCCGCGCAGGCGCATAGCGATGATGGAAGCGAGACGGCCAACGACCAGCCCTTCGGCGTCGATGATCACCCACTTCTTCTCCACCTCTGCAGGCTTCTGGGAGAAGGTTGCCATAGTGAATACTCTCTTTTGAGACCCTTGGCCCGAAGGCTTGAAGGGCGTTTCTTGTTGCTTGGATTGGCAGGCTTGCGCCATGCCAAAAAGAAAGCAGCCCGGACAGGCTGCGTTCTGCGCGGTGTATAAAGGGAATGTGACATTGGGTCAATATCGGCCGTTCCGGCGAGGTGAAAAAAATACAAGCAAAAACAATTGGTTATGTATGAGGTATTATGGCACCACATATTGTTTGGGTGGCGGACTGCTATGCCGGGGCGTTTTTCATGTCCTCCGGGTTTGAAAAAGGCCCTAACCTTTGAATTCGCGCAGGCACTTCATGATGTCGCGGAGGCCGCGTGTCAGGTGTTTGTCGCGGCGCAGAACCATGCCGAGGCGGCGCGTGAGCTTCGGTTTCAGCGATGACGTCGTCACGAGGCTGGCCCGGTCGCGCCTCAGCGCCAGTCCCGGCAGGATCGACCAGCCGAGCCCGACGGCCACCAGTTCCTTGATCGCCTCGATGCTGCCGAACTCCATCGCCGGTCGGATACTGCTATCCGGTTCGGAAAGCCACGCATCGATTGCCCGTCGCGTATTGCCGCCTTCATAAAGCAGCAGTGTCTTGTCGCGCATGAAGGCGGCGTCCGGTCCGCCGTCGGGCATGAGACTGCCGGCGGGCGCGACGGCCAGCAATTCCTCCTCGTAGAATGGTTCGATCTCGAAGTTGCGTCCCGAAGCCGGCAGGGCAACAACGGCGATGTCGAGGCTGTTGGCCTCCAGATCGCGCAAGATGTCGTCGGCATCGCCGATGCGCACGATAATTTCGAGACCGGGCATGGATTTTCTGACGGCGGCAATGGCGCGAGGAAGCAGATGGATCGACGCCGTGCCGCCGCTGCCGATGCGCACGCGGCCGCTGGCGCCATCCCTGTAGGGCATCATCGCTTCCTCAGCTGCCCCCGCGTCCTGCAATAGTCGTCTTGCATGCACGAGCAGGTCGAGGCCTGCCGCGGTCGGCTGCGCCCGCCGCCCGATGCGCTCGATCAGCCGGACGCCGAGCCGCTGCTCGAGCCCCTTGACCTGCAGGCTGACAGCCGGTTGCGTCAGTCCTTCTTTGTCGGCTGCCGCCGTAAAGCTTCCGAGATCGGCGACGTTGACGAAGGTCGCGAGCTGATCGAGGTTGAGCGCCATACCAAGGAAATCCTTATGCATATCATAATATCCATAAGCTTCATTCGCTGCATTATCCAGCGCATCTTTTATCCATCGAAAAAAGGGAAAAAGAGATGGCCTTGGAGATTAGCGAGATCCTTGCGACACCGCGCGATATCGTTCAGTCGAGACTTCGCGGAACGGCGCGCTGGGGCCGGCGGCTGCTGGCAGCCGTCGCGCATCGCCTTGAAAAGCGACGGAGCCGCCGCAGGCTGTCGGAACTCACCGACAACGAGCTTTGCGATGTCGGTCTGACCCGTGCGCAGGCGAAGGATGAGACAGCAAAGTCCTGGTTCTGGTGCTGACTGTGCGGCTTGTGCGGAAAACGCGGATCCTGCTCGAAATTGCCGGCGCCTTGTGGCAATACGTGCCGTCTGGCAATCGAACGCAGGGAGCAGCATCATGGCCGAAATCGTAGCCTTCCCGGACGCAAACAAGGCGGATGGATTGCTGGTCCGCTCACTGCGCGACGGCGTGTTGCGCCTCGTGCTCAACAACCCGCCGGCCAATGTGCTGTCGATCGCGCTGCTCGAGAGGCTGATGATCGCGCTCGATACGGGAGGGTCGGATTCGGATGTGCGCGTCATCGTCATCGCCTCGACCGGCAATGTCTTTTCCGCCGGGCATGATCTCAAAGAAATGACCGCCCATCGCGCCGATGACGATCAGGGGGTCGGCTTCTTCGACAAGTCTTTCCGGGCCTGCGCCGATCTAATGCTCAAGATCGCGCATCTGCCGAAACCCGTCATCGCCGAGGTCGACGGGCTTGCAACGGCGGCCGGCTGCCAACTCGTCGCCTCCTGCGATCTGGCGATCTGCACCGACAGTTCGACATTTTGCACACCGGGCGTCAATATCGGCCTGTTCTGTTCGACGCCGATGGTGGCCGTTTCCCGTGCCGCGCATCGCAAGCAGGCGATGGAGATGCTGCTGACCGGTGAGACGATCGATGCCTCGACCGCCAAGGATTTCGGCCTCGTCAATCGTATCGTGCCGAAGCAGTATCTGGCGCAGGTGGTGTCCAAATATGCAGCTGTCATCGCCAGCAAATCGCCGCTGACGCTGAAGATCGGCAAGGAAGCCTTCAACCGCCAGCTCGAACTGCCGGTGCAGGCAGCCTATGACTATGCCACCAAAGTGATGGTCGACAGCATGTTGACGCAGGATGCGCAGGAGGGGATCGGCGCCTTTCTCGGCAAGCGCACGCCGGAATGGAAGGGCGAGTGATCACGCCAGTTTCAGAACCAGCCCGCCGATCGCGA
This sequence comes from Rhizobium sp. NZLR11, assembly GCF_019685115.1. Lineage (NCBI taxonomy): Bacteria > Pseudomonadati > Pseudomonadota > Alphaproteobacteria > Hyphomicrobiales > Rhizobiaceae > Rhizobium > Rhizobium sp. NZLR11. The sequence continues at coordinate 319,518 of NZ_JABDWD010000003.1, forward strand.
TGACGACGCCGGCGACGTAGCGCCAGGCACTGGCTTTTTCCTTGAAGACGGTAATCGAGATCACCAGCGCAAAGAGGATCGCGGTTTCGCGAAGGGCTGCGACAGTTGCGACCGGGGCTTTCGTCATCGCCCAGAGGGCCAGCCCGTAGGAAGCGATCGAGCCGGCGCCGCCGAGGAGGCCGCGCCACCAGTTGCGACGAACATGACGCGCCACGGCCAAGGTGCCGCGCTGCGAAACCGCCCAGGAAAATAATAGGACGGGTGGCAGTAGCGACATCCACAACGTGTAGGAAATCGCATTGCCGGAAAGGCGTGCGCCGATGCCATCAACATAGGTGTAGCTGGCGATGACGCAGGCATTGAGAAGCGAAAGCATGACGGCGTGGCTGCTGCCGCGTCGCGCCTCCAGAGCGAGCGTCAGGACGCCGGCGCAGATCGTCATCGTGCCGGCAAGAGCGCCGCCGGAAAGATCTTCCTTCAGGATGAAACCGCTTGTAGCGGCGATCAGCAGCGGCGCACAGCCACGCATCAGAGGATAGACGAGGCCGATATCACCGGCCCGGTAGGCGGCGGCCACCAACTGGAAATAGACGAATTGCAGGATGGCCGAGGCGCCGATGAACGGCCAGGCCGAGGCTTGCGGCAATGGCAGGAATGCCAGGAACGGCAGCGCCGAAACCGCGCCACCGGCCGAGATCAATGCCGCATCGAGGGATTTGTCGCTTCCCGCCTTGACGATGGCATTCCATATCGCGTGCAGCAGTGCGCCGAAGAGAACAAGCAGAATGACGTCGAGCGGCAAGGGAGTAAATCCGGAAAAGATGAGGGAAGCCGAAAACGCCTCGCCTTCGGCGTTTCAAATTCCTGAAAAGACAACTGGGATTTGCACGAAATGCACGGGCAGCGGTCGCAGACGCGTGCATATGTCGAATAACATTCTTTCAGTATGGAAACAATCGCGGCCGGTTGGGGCAATTTTTACGTGCGCGCGACATGCGTTCAATCCACGCGATCCTTTCAACTATGAGATGTTTCTAATGGATGCGGGAACGTAGCGCGGTACTATCGCGAACAAAACGGGAAACCATCTGAGGGATATAGGCGGCCGATTATTCTATGTTGCTGAAATGTAGATATTATTCTATAACTTTGACACACGGGAAATTTAAAGCTTTTGATTGTGCGTTCTTTGAAAAGTCGCAGCGCGGGATTGAGCCCCGGCCTTTCGCAAGCGCGAAAGACATAGCGTTCCTACCACTGCTAGGACGGCGAAACCATCAGAGTTGATAATCGGGAACGAACAGCATCCCGTCAAGGTTGTCGATGTTCTGGCAGTTCAGCACTTGGCAGCGGGGATTGTCTTTCGAGGGGATATGCGTCCACTCCGCATAATCGGTCGCATCACAATAATTGCTGTTGCGGACATAGCGATCGTAAAGCGGCAAGCCGCGAGGAGACTGGTAGCGGAAGATGACGGCGCCCCGATTGTGGATGGCGGCACGCACGTTGGCGCAGCTCATGGTGAGCGGATTGTAGCGCGAGATCGCCAGCGCAGGGGATGCGGCGAGCACGAGCATGAGGGCAAGAGCGATTTTTTTCATCGAATCATCCTCCGGGAGCACTCGATTGATATATACGGAAAAGAAACGCAGCCGGTTTCACGGCAACGAAAAAAACTGCGGGCCGATCCAAATCAAAAATTGGGGCATGATGCCGTCCGAAAACCGCCTACACTTTTCGGCATCATGCTCTTGGGCTTTCGGGAGTGGAGAAGCAACATGAACCACGACAGCTATACGGATGATTATCTCGCCGGAATCCTCCATTCGGTAAAGACCATCGCGCTGACCGGCGCTTCGCCCAATCCGGCCCGGCCGAGCAACGGCGTCATGGGTTATCTGCTCTCGCGCGGCTACGAGGTCATTCCCGTCAACCCGGGGCAGGCGGGCAAACAGATCCAGGGCCGTACCGTTTATGCCCGACTCGCCGACATTCCGGTGCCGATCGACATGGTCGACGTGTTTCGCGCCGCCGAATATCTGGATGGGGTGGTCGAGGAGGCGCTGGCGCTGAGGCCGTTGCCGCAGATCATCTGGGCCCAGCTTGGCGTCCGTGACGATGCGGCTGCCGCAAAGGCGGAGGCGGCCGGCATCAAAGTGGTGATGAACCGCTGCCCGGCGATCGAGTATCCCCGTCTCATTGCCTGACCTCATCGTCCAGCTCATTGCTTGAGTTGCGGTCGGCTGAGACGGATTTTCCACCGAACGCCCATGGGTTGAAATGGATCGCGATTAACTTTCATAAGCGACAGGCTATGATCCTGCCCGTCAGCAACAAGTGGAGGACGACATGGCCAAGAACGATCCGGGATTCAACACGTTGGCGATCCATGCCGGCGCCCAGCCCGACCCGGCGACCGGCGCGCGGGTAACGCCGATCTATCAGACCACCGCCTTCGTCTTCAATGATTCCGATCATGCCGCGGCCCTCTTCGGCCTGCAGGCCTTCGGCAACATCTATAGCCGCATCATGAACCCGACGCAGGCCGTGCTCGAGGAGCGCGTCGCAGCGCTCGAGGGTGGCACGGCGGCCCTTGCCGTCGCCTCGGGCCACGCAGCACAAGTGATCGTCTTCCACACCATCATGCGACCCGGCGAGAATTTCATCGCCGCCAACAGGCTCTACGGCGGCTCGATCAACCAGTTCGGCCATGCCTTCGAGAATTTCGGCTGGCAGGTGCGCTGGGCCGATCCCGCCGATCCGGCAAGCTTCGAAAGCCAGATCGACGACAAGACGCGTGGCATCTTTATCGAAAGCCTGGCCAATCCCGGCGGCACCTTCGTCGATATCGCCGCCATTGCCGAGGTCGCGCACCGCAACGGCTTGCCGCTGATCGTCGATAATACGATGGCGACACCCTATCTCATCCGCCCAATCGAGCACGGCGCCGATATCGTCGTGCATTCGCTGACGAAGTTTCTCGGCGGTCACGGCAATTCCATGGGCGGCCTCATCGTCGATGGCGGCACCTTCGACTGGTCGAAATCCGGCAACTACCCGATGCTGTCGAGCCCTCGGCCGGAATATAACGGCATGGTCCTGCACGCGACGTTCGGCAATTTCGCCTTTGCGATCGCTGCCCGCGTGCTCGGCCTGCGCGATCTAGGCCCGGCGATCTCGCCCTTCAACGCCTTCCTGATCCTGACCGGCATCGAGACGCTGCCACTCAGGGTGCAGCGCCACAGCGACAATGCGATCGCCGTCGCGAAGTGGCTGAAGGCGCACAGCAAGATTGCCTGGGTGAATTATGCCGGCCTCGACGACGACCCGAACTATGCCCTGCAGCAGCGCTATTCGCCGAAGGGCGGGGGCTCCGTCTTCACCTTCGGCGTCAAGGGTGGCTATGAGGCTGGCAAGACGCTGGTCGAGGGGCTGGAACTCTTCTCCCATCTTGCCAATATCGGCGACACCCGTTCGCTCGTCATCCATCCAGCCTCGACAACGCACCGACAACTGAGCGACGACCAGAAGATTGCCGCCGGCGCCGGACCCGATGTGGTGCGCCTTTCCGTCGGCATCGAGGACGTCAAGGATATCATCGCCGATCTCGAACAGGCGCTCTCGAAGATCTGAAATGACGTCCGCAACAAACGTCTGAGATTCGCAAACTACCTTTTTTCACGCTCATCCGATGGGCGAGATAAACGAAGTTTGGCTGATGCGGGATCATTTCGACAAAAGGTGAGGGCGCAGGACGCCAAAATTCGGCCTTTTGAGTTGGTTTTCGAGTGGAGTTGATCACGTTTTACGCAAATTCAACCGATAGATTAAGCGTGCGTTAACAAAAAGGCCCCGCGAGGGATCGCGGGCGCGGCTTTTTATCTTGTGCGGCCATGAAACGAATCATGTTTCAGTGCCTTATAGAGGCCTGATGAATCGTCGCATTCACTCTCGCCCGCCCGTTTGGCAGGCGAGACACCAATTCGCAGACCGCTCATTTACCAGAGCGATCGAACACTGAGTTCCAGTCGGCTTTCATGTCCACTAAAACCCATTGCCGGCGGACTGCCTCGTCAAGCGCTTTGTCGAGTTTGCCAAAGGACGATTTGCGGTCGTAGGCGCATTCCCGTTCCCCGTCGGTATGATGCACGATCATCGCTAGGGCGTGGTGATGATTTAACTATTTGAGCCAGATTGCGATAGCGGCAAGTTTTACAAAACCCATGAAGTTGGCGAGGAGTTTGTCGTATCTGGTTGCGGCGCGGCGGAACTGCTTGAGCTTGTTGAAGAAGCGTTCGATTTTGTTGCGCTCCTTATAAAGGTGGGCGTCGCGCTCGGGCGTTTTCGTGGCCAATGTTACCGTAACGTACTCCCTGTCACATCGCGTTCATGCATAATCCGTCGATCCCGTTGAACGCACCGCAGCGAATGGAACGGGCGAAAGATCGGGGACGATAGCGGCACATGCGGCAGCGACTTCACCAGCGTGGCCTTCTTCGACCGATGCTCAAGCTGCCCGCAATCCGCGGGGAGCTGCAGGTGCGCGTCGGTCATGGAGAAACGCTCAACGGTCTCTGTGCTAATTATGAAGAGGCGTGTGTGGCGCTCGAGCGCTTCAAGGCCAGCAAACGTCCGGAGGAGCGTGCCGTGATCGAGGAATACGAAACCCTCTGTTCGAATATCGAATCCGACATCATCCTCATCTGTCTCCAAGACAGGTCGATGCCTCGCAAATAGTGCGAAGCCATGCCCCCACCGCGGTACCAATTATCGAAACTTCCCTTGCGGGTTGTCGGCTTATGAATAATAACTCGATCTGCTCATGTAGCGATTGATACATGGGGAGGCGACCATGGACTCAGACAGCGTACCGCAGCTGACGCGTCAGGCGGATATCGCCGAGGCAAAGGCGGAGCTTGCCAGACTTCTGGCGGACGATAGGTTCCAGTCCACCGACCGGAACAAGGCCTTTCTCAGTTACATTTGCCGGGAGCATTTCGAAGGTCGCGAGGCCGGGATCAAGGCATATACCATCGCAGTGGACGTCTTCGGGCGGTCTGCCAGCTTCAACGGCAGTATCGATCCCATCGTTCGTATCGAGGCGAACCGACTGCGAAACAGCCTCGATCATTATTATCAGGCGTACGGAGAGGTCGGTGCGATCAGGCTTCACCTTCCCAAGGGGCGGTATGTGCCATTGTTCACAAAGACCTGTACCGTTTCGGAAACTGTAGGCGGGGACGACGACGATCTGGCAGAGGAAAGCGAGATAGTCTTGCCAGCGCTCGCAGCCGCACCAGGTCGCCGCTTCGGGATCGCAAGGATCGGCTGCAGCGTGATCGCAGCAAGTGCGGCTCTGGGAGGAGCGTGGTGGTTTGCCGACCGGCCAGTGATGACGGCCAAGCCAGTCGTATCTATCGCGATGCAGCCTGCAGACCCGGCTTTCGACCTGCAGTCGCGGGCCACCGTCGACTATCTCCTTGCTGCACTGTCGCGGTTCCAGACCCTGCGCATCGCCGATCCCGATGGCCGGCGGGACACGGTGTCCGAAAGCTCCTACTCGATCCAGCTTCGGTACTACGGCGACAAGGATGACCGCAACGTCTGGTGGCAAGTGTCTGACGCCTCATCGGGCGAGGTGCTCCATACCGGGGTGGAAACGGTAAAGGACGACGAGGGTGGCGAGGCGTCGATCAGAATGAAGCTCGTAGAAGCGCTGGCCCAGAAAATGGCCGCGTCGCGGGGCGTCATCGCCGTCCTTGAAGCCTACGACGACATTGGTCAGAACAAGCTCGGAAACGTCTGCGTGCTCCGTGCGGAGTTCGCGCTCAACGCGATGGGTACCGAGAAGCTTCCTACGGCGCTGGAATGCCTCGCCAGAACGTTGAAAGTCCGACCCAACGATCCCGACGTCCTCGCGACGATGTCACGGGCGCTGGTGGCGTCGCAGCTTGCCAAGCCGATGCCTGAAGCGGTCGACCAAGCCGTGGCGATGGCGAACGCGGCCGTCGCGGTCGCGCCGGACTCGAGCCGGGCACACCTTTCCCTGATGTTTGCTCAATACTTCAGCGGGCGGACAAGCGCCGCGCTCGATGCAGGCCGACATGCCGTAGCGCTCAACCCGTTCGATCCCGAAATCTTGTCCAAGCTGGGCATGGTCCACTTCATGTCAGGCGAGTTCACCGAGGCCGTCGAGATGGCGACCAAGGCCTCGAATTCGGTCCTCGGCGTCCCGCGCGACGCCAAGCTCGTACTGGCGCTCGACGCATACCGCCGCGGAGATTACGCGACCGCCTCGCTGAGAGCCGAGCAGATGCCCGGCAACGACTTCATGGCAGTGTCGCTCAGGGCCGCGGCACTTGGGCAGATCGGATCGCCCGATGCTGCGAAAACGCTTGAAGCCCTCGAGGCCTCCAACCCCGACCTGCCGGCCGCCTTTGCAACGAACATGAAGATGCGCCGCTTCGACATGACCGTCTTGGGATCGATCGAGCAAGGGCTGGTGAAAGCGGGCATGCGCCAAGTGGCCGTCAGCGACAGCGAGACCCAGCATTGAGCGCGATGTTACGGTTACGTACTTGTCAGCCAGGCTCGCGAAAGGGCAGCAAGTCATCGTGATATCGACATGACCAGACAGTAGTCGCAGGCAGGGGACCGCATTCGCATGAAAAAAGTTCGCAACATCGTTCTGCGTTCGGGCATCATCTCAACGGTGGCTTTGGCAGCCTCGATCGTGACCGGTTTAGGGATCGCTCATGGGGCAGAAGGCGGCGCTGGCTTCTACCTGCTCGGCTCCAAGGGAGCGGCTGCCGCTATCACGCCACCACCGGGGGTCTATTTCCAGAACGACATCTACTACTATTCGGGCGATCTGGGCGGGGGCAAGGCGCTTCCCACGGGGGGACGGTTGGCAGTCGGCGTTGAGGGCAAGGCGGCAATCGAAATCCCGACGATGATCTGGATACTGCCCGAAGACGTGGCTGGCGGCCATCTGGGTCTCAGCGCGACGCTCCCTCTGGGTTGGAAGAACACCGAAGCGGACGTAACGCTGTCCGGGCCTCGGGGCGGCACCGCGACCGGATCGGTCTCCGATAGCGTCTTCACTGTCGGCGATCCGCTAGTCAGTGCTTTCCTTGGCTGGGAAGCAGGCAATTTCCACTGGCAGCTCGGCACTATGATCAACATCCCGATCGGCGACTACCAGGAGGGCGAGATTTCCAACATCGCCTTCCATCACTGGGGCGCGGACGTATTTGCGGCCGGCACCTGGCTCGACCCCTCGACAGGCCTCGATCTTTCTGGTGTCGTCGGCATGACGTTCAACGCCGAGAACCCGGCCACTGACTACCGGACAGGCAATGAGTTCCACTTCGAGTGGGCAGCGGTACAGCACTTCAACGAGCAGTTGGACGCGGGCCTCGTCGGCTACTACTACGACCAGGTCACGGGCGACAGCGGCGATGGTGCCACCAGCGATTTCAAGGGTCGTGTGGCCGCGATTGGCGCGACGATCGGATGGACGTTCAAGGCGGGTGAACTGCCGATCTCGTCCCGGCTCAAATACTTTCACGAGTTCGCGTCAGAGAACAGGGCGGAGGGCGATGCCCTATTCCTGACGATCGCCATCCCGCTATCGATCACCAAGCCGATGAACATCGCGGCGCAGTAGCTGGTCAATGGGATGTTACCTCCCATGTTACCGTAACGTACTTGCCCAGACCAATCCGCCAGACATGATACCTTGATCCAGAACGGAGACCGCATCATGTCCTTGCTTTCCCGGCGAACAGTCAACGCCACCTTGCTCGCTGCCACCATCCTCGCGTCCCAATTCGGCACCTCAGCGGCTCTGGCGGCGGAGATGGCCCCAGACGCCAAGACATTGACAGATGCCTATGTCTACCTTCTCGGCCGCGCTTTGGTGGTTCGACAGGAGGTGGGGGACCTCAAGGAGAAAGGCGTCCAGTTCAATACCATCAAGTACAATCCGCTCGGCTCGGCGGACTTCGTCAATCCGAACTTCGACGTCGCTTATTTGGAGGCCTGGCTCGCGGTCGATGACAACTCGGCCGTCATCCTCGAGGTGCCAGAGATCAAGGATCGCTATTACACCGCACAGATTCTCGACGAATGGGGCGAAGTGATCGCCAACATCAACGAGCGAACCATGCCGACCAAACCCTTTGGGAAGTTCGCGCTTGTTTCTCCGGGCTCGAAGGTCAAGCTGCCGAAGAATGTGATGCCGATCATTCTGCACTCTGACAAGGCCAAGATGCTTGGGCGCATTGAACTGAAGGGTGATCCCGAAGGGGCGGCCAAACTTCAGCATGCTTTCAAGGTCAGTGTCATCGGCAAGCCGAAGATTGCCAAGCCGCCTGCGCTGGCCCCTTTCGAGAATAAGAGCCTGATCGGCGTGGACCTCTTCGACAATGCGGACGGACTGCTTGCCAGCGCCCTCGACGTCGCGCCCAATGCCGCGGAGTTGCAGGCGAAGGTGCATGCGGTGGCAAACTATGTGTCATCGGGGAAGGAAGCCCGTACTGCCGTCGCCGATCAGTTGAAAACGATCGTACCGACTTTCCAGAAAAACGTTCTAGCCACGACGGCTCCTTACAAGAACCATTGGCTGTGCGGCGCATTCGGCGGCAACTATAGCACCAAGTTCGAACAGCGAACCGCAGCGAACTATGCGGGCATCTGGGCAAACAATCCGGCGGAGGCGATCTACTTTCCTGCAAGCCGAGATTCCAACGAAAACCTGCTCGACGGCAGCAAGAACTACGTGATTCATTTCCCGGCAGACGCCCTCCCTGACAAAGTCGTCGACGCCTACTGGTCGGTCATTCTCGTGAGCGTGCCTGACTACCGCGTCATTCCCAACGATCTCAGGCGTTACAATTTCAACAGCTATTCCGACTTGAAGAAGGAAGTAGACGGGTCGCTGAAGATCGCCATCGGCCCCAAGCCGGTTGCCGGCATTCCTGACACGAACTGGCTCCCATCGGCGGATGGCAAGCCATTCTCGCTCACCTTCCGCACCTACGTGCCGAAGGACATCGTCAAAACGTGCGACTGGACGCCGGCACCTGTGACGGAGATCAAGTGACATGAGTGGAGGAAAGACAATGCGCACCTTCCGTCTGCAGATTGGAGCCGCGCTCTTTCTTGCTTCCATCTCCGCGGTCTCGGGAACGCATGCCCAAGAGCAGCTCGCTCCGTCGCCGGGTTGGGGGCGGGCGCTTCCACCAGGCCCTGACACCCGCGTCAAGATCACTGAGGAATATTCCAGGCAGATCGGGCGGGAAGCCTATTTCTGGGCTTGGCCGATGGTGAATGTCTACAATCGACGGCTGACCTATGCACCGCTTAAAGAGCCAGCCAAATCCGGCCCGCTGGTCATGGCTCCGCTGAACACCTTCGCGATGTTGACCGACTACGTGGTGCCGGAAGAGCGCATCGTCGCCTGCCCGAACCAGGATGTCGTCTACGGTGCAGGCGCGCTTGCCCTCGACAAGTCGGCTGTCGTCGTTCAGGTGCCCGATTTCGGCGACCGCTTCTGGGTCTACCAGATGGTCGATCTGCGCACCGACAGCTTTGTGCAGCTTGGCAAGATGTATGGCACGACGCCGGGGTTCTACCTGCTCGTCGGACCGGAATGGAAGGGTGAGGTCCCAAAGGGCATCACCAAGGTTTTCCGCTCGCCGACACAAACGGGTTTCGTAGCCCCTCGCGTCTTCATGGATGACACGGCTGAGGACCGAAAGGCTGTCCAGAGCGTGTTGCACGAGGTCATGATGTATCCGGTCGCCCAGTTCGACGGGACGATGAAATCGACCGATTGGTCGAAGCTGCCGGGCGGCGATGAAACGGCGGCTCCGACCGGTGACCAGGAAGTCAAATGGGTGGTGCCGGACAAGTTCTTTGACGAGTTGCCGATGGTGCTCGGTGACGCCCCGCCGCTTCCCGGCGAAGAAGCCCGCTATGCACAGGTCGAGGCGGTGCTGGTCGCGGCGAAAGCCGACGCCAAGATCAAGGCGGCGTTGACCGAAGGGGCGAAGGAAGCAGACGAGAAGATCGTCACGCCGTTGTTCCAGTTCCGGAATTACGGTCAGCAGTTGCCGCATAACTGGAGCACGATCTCCAACGAGGCCTCGTTCGGTACCGACTATTTCACCCGTACCGCCGTCGCCAAATCGAACATCTTCGTCAACTCTCCGAACGAGACCAAGTACTTCTATCAGGACCTTGACGCATCAGGTGGACGCTTGAACGGAGCAAAGAGCTACACGGTGACCTTCCCGAAAGGCGAGACCCCGCCGGTCAATGGATTCTGGTCGATGACACTCTACAACGAACATCACTTCTTCTCTCCGAACGAATTGAAGCGCTATTCGCTCGGCACCAAGAACAAAGACCTGAAATACAATGATGACGGCTCGCTGACGCTTTACGTGCAGGCGACATCGCCGGGCGACGAAAAACTATCGAACTGGCTACCTGCGCCGCGGGAGGATTTTTCGTTGTACATCAGGTCTTACTGGCCAAAAGCGGCAGTGATGGAAGGAACCTGGACTCCCCCAGCCGTGCAGAAGCGGTAACCGAAAGAGGAGACCGAACGGGCGCAGGCTCGAAAGAAAATTAGTTGGTGTCGTTATCAATTGTCGAGCGCATATACCGTTCTGACGAAGATGGGTCACCGGCCGATGAACTTGCTAGACAATGTCTGAGGGTTTTTCGTGCGTTTCGCGCGGACAGAGGGAAGGCTATAGCGCTGCCACGGTTTCCGATCTGCGAGAGCGTGTCTCTCGTCAATCGACCGTAGCGAAGATTGCGTCGACAAAAGGCACCTTTCCCGGGACTCGGGAGGGCGTCCGCCCACGAGCAAACACCAATGTGCGCCATGCATTGCGTCCGACGACAGCAACCGTGACCTCCACGTTTGTGTCGTCAAGTTTCACGCTTCTCCCATCCGCACGTAGAGCCGGGATTCCATGGACCGTCGTCTGGATCCAGTCCGATGTGATGCTGACATCCGACGCCACCGCTCCCATGATGGCGTTGGCATAGGCGACATTGGTGACACCATCGGCACCAAAGCGCTCATAACCCACCAACACTTCGACAAGGTCGCTTGGAGAGTTAAAGTAAAAGACACGACCGCTGTTGGTCTTCATCTCCTGACTCTCCCAAGCCTTCGCGATGGAAGCCGTTTTGTTGTTGATCGGGTTCACCCAGGATTGCCTGGCGTTGAGGTCGGTCGTCGCCTGTTGGTCCAACACCCTCAAGTACACGTTTGCCGCGCCGAGACACGCAACGACGATCAATCCGACAAAAAACCTCGCCTTCGACGGATTGGCTTTGACGACTGTGCCCATATCTTTGTCGTAGCTAGCTAGCTAGCTAGCTAGCGGGCTGGCTGGCGGCGAGGAGGCTATACTGCCGTGACTGGGTGTAGAGGTTGAGGATCGGAATGCCCAACCCCCACTCGGCAGCCCACACCTTCAGTTCCCTCGAAAAGAAAAATGCGACACGATTTCTGCCCTCCGGAACTAACACCCGGACACCTACTATCGCTTTGCCGGGGGTGGTTCCGGTCAAAACCATCAGGATGGCCAGCAGCAGACCCAAGGCCGGTAAAACGATGATACCGAGCAGGCCCGCGTTCATTGCCATCATTTGGAGATAGAGGTCGGGGGCATGGAAAATGAATGCGACCGCAGCACCAAAGATGATGACTGGCCCAAGCAGCAGGGTGTCGATCGAACGTGCCCAGAACCGAGGCCACGGCCGCGACTGCAAAGGTAAAGAACGCTTGGCATCGATAGCGACGTTCGCCACGGCCACGACTGGCAACGCCTGCACAGGTGGCGGCTTCAAAGGGAGGGTAGGCGGCGTCACAAAAGCAGCAGAAAACTCCGGCAGTTCAGAGACGGGCTGCCACGCAGACATTCCGTCCCGCCAAAGAAGAGTCTCCCAGGTCGCCTGGCCCTGCTTGATCAGGTCGCGCAATTCGCCCTCGCTGATAGGACCCATATGTTCCTGCCCAACGGCATAATACCAAATTTTCACGCTGAAGCCCCCGCTCGCCTTGTGCAAGCATTAGCAGTGAGGATGATGGGCGTAAAGTTGCAATCCATCGGTCTCCCACTGGAACACCGTTCCATCATTGGAAGGCACGGAGCAGCCTCCTTCGCGCCAATCAGGATTGCCGGTTTTCGCGGCTTGCCTTATGGAACAGCACGAGCACCGCCTCTGATTTTGAAAAGAGCTGTCATATGGAGAGGGTAAGAGCCGTCGTACGTCCAACCCACATTTTCTTGGCCGCGAACAACATCTGAAATCAGAGGTCCTGACGACCATGGCAAATTTCATCACCCTCGGCATTGACGGCGTCGAACCCGAGTTCGGCGCCCCTGAGCCCGGTCGGATCATCTCAGGCGATCCGCATTTCCGCACCTGGAACCTGGAGGAGGCCGAAGGCGGGCTCTATTCCGGCATCTGGGAGGCGACGCCGGGCAAGTGGCGGATCGTTTATGAGGAATGGGAATATTTCAGCCTGCTGTCCGGCTATTCGATCGTCACGGAGGAGGGCGGTGAGCCGGTTCATCTGAAGACGGGCGACCGGATGATCTTGCGACCCGGCTTCAAGGGTACGTGGGAAGTCGTTGAAACGACTCGCAAGGATTATGTGATCAAGGTTTAAGCAGCGCCAGCAAACCGGCGCTGACGATGGCGGGCCTGTCCCGATTTGCGGCGATGACGGCCCGTCTTTCTGCGGATGGCTGCGCTTCTTTGCCGGATAGAACGCTTTTAACCAATCCCGTTAATCGGGTCTACATCGTCAAAATGCTATATCTTATCTGCAGCGCATAGCGGACATGATGTCTCCTGCCGTCCCCACAGACATGGCCTTGCAATTAATCTTTCCGGAATATGCATGTCGTCGAATCTTGCAGGTAGGCACGTTCGCACCCAGACCTCTTCCATCATTGCGACAACGGTCTGTTTCCTTGTCGTCGCCCTCATCCTGACCGGCCTGATGGCACATGTCGTCGTCAAGATGACCCGGTCGGCGAATGAGATCGACGATGCGCGGGCCACGCGCGCCGCCCGCGCGGCGATCGGAGCCTTTGTGGCTCGTCTGAGCGGGACGACGACGGACAATGCCATATGGGACGATGCCTATAGTGCGGCCTCATCTCCTACCGCCGCCGACTGGGCCTATGAAAATTGGGGAAAGACCAGCGAGGATTACGCGCTCTATGACGGCGCGATCGTAATCGGCCCTGACCGGTCGTCGATCGTCTCCGCATATGCCAAGGGCAAGCCCTTCGAGCCGAGCGCCTTTTTCGGCGAAGGCTTTTATCGGCAGATCAACGCAGCCGCCGATCCCGAGCGGGCGCCGATGGTCAACTTCATCAAGACCGAAAGCGGTATCGCCCTGCTCGCATCGCAGGCGATCCAGCCCTTCGAAGCCTCCGGAGAGCTTCCGAAGCTCAGCACGCTGAGCTTCTACAAGGAATTTACCCCCGAGGTTCTCGACGCGCTCTCGAACGAACATGAACTCGAAGGCTTGCACCTTGAAACGAAGCCCAGGCCGGAATTTCTGAATACGCCGATCACCGACATGAAAGGGGCCGTCATCGGCTACCTCGTATGGCCGAGCAAAGCGCCTGGAAGCACTGTGTTTCATCGGGTAACGCCCTATGTCGCTGCCGCCGTCGCCATTCTTGCGCTGTTCCTGATCGGCGTTCTGATGGTCGGGACGTCCGAGGCACGGCGCCTGCGCCAGCTGGCGGAGGCAGCGCTTTTCGAAGCCGGCCATGACAGCCTGAGCGGCCTGTTGAACAGACATGGACTTCTCAGTCTGCTGGAAGAGTTGGACAATTCGGGCTCTTCGCCACCCCGGCTCTATCTGGTCGATCTCGATGGCTTCAAGGCGGTCAACGATGCCTGGGGGCATGCGGTCGGCGATGATTTGATCCGACTGGTTTCGAACGCGCTGATGGCCTGCCACCCCGAGGTCGTCGCCGCGGCTAGGCTGGGGGGCGACGAATTTGCGCTGGTGCATGTTGGATCTGCCACGTGCGAAGATATGGAAAAGACCATTCTCGCGCTGTTTGCCGAGCCCTTCAAAATCGGCGGACGAACGATCGAAGTTGGAGCAAGCATCGGAGCTGCCGCGCGCGACGGAGGCATCGAGCCTCTGGAGCTTCTCCGCAGAGCGGACATGGCCCTCTATCGCGCCAAGGCAAGTGGCAGAGGCCAGGCGATCGAATACGACCCCGAACTGGACGAGGAACGCCAACGGGTCGCCGAACTGGAAGGTCTGTTGAAGCACGCCATCAGCACTGGTGCGATCGAGGCCGTTTTCCAGCCTCTCGTTTCCGCCACAACAGGCGCTGTCACTGGTCTTGAAGCGCTGGCGCGCTGGCGAACGTCAACCGGAAACATCAGCCCGGAGATTTTCATCCCTCTCGCCGAGAGGTGCGGCCTCATCGATGCGCTCGGCGTTCACATGCTGAGGACATCAATCGAGCATGCCAAGAGCTGGCCCGATCTGGCACTGTCGGTGAACGTCTCGCCAATCCAACTCTGCAATCCCGAATTTGCCGCGGAGGTAATCTCGGTCCTGCGCGAGCTCGATTTCGATCCGAAGCGCCTGACCTTGGAGATCACCGAAGGCGTTCTGATGACAAATCCGGATCAGGCCCGGCGGTCGATAGACCAGCTGAAGCGCGTCGGGATAAAGTTCGCGCTGGATGACTTTGGCTGCGGCTACGCCAGCATCGGCGCATTGCGGCAGTTCGGGTTCGATCGCATGAAGATCGATCGCTCGCTTGTGTCCGCTCTCGATGAAGGCGCCAACGGCGCCGATGTCCTTCGGGCGACCATTTCGCTGGCGACCGCTCTGAAGATTCCCGTGACCGCCGAAGGTATCGAGAACAGCCGCCAGGCGGCGATCTTGCGAGAGGCTGGCTGCGATCAGCTTCAAGGCTATCTGATGGGAAGACCTATGTCGGCGCACGACATATCCGGCAGGCTGCAGGAAGACTCGGCCGCATGACGCGCGATCGATGGGTCGCCCGCCTGAGGGCGAGTTCACCATCGTCATCGTCACCCACAACATGCAGCAGGCAAGCCGCATCTCCGACAATACCGCCTTCATGTATCTTGGCGAGCTGATCGAATACGGCCCGACCGCTGAGATTTTCCAGTCGCCGAAGGTCAAGCGCACCGAAGACTACATCACCGGCCGTTACGGCTGATCTGCGAGGCTATGGATCACCACCACAAATCCAGCCGGTCCAGCCCGTGGAAATGGTAGACGTCCTTGACTTCAGGCGTCTTCGCCAGCTTGAGACCGGCAAGCCTTGCGAACAGGATCGGGAGCACGACGTTGAGCTCCAGCCGCGCCAGCGGCGCGCCGATGCAGAAATGGATGCCGGCGCCGAAGGAGAGGTTCGCCGCCTCGCTGCGGTCGGGCCGGAAGGCCAGCGGATCGGTGAACTTCGCCGGGTCGAGATTGGCGGCGGCGAGGATGAGGCTGACCTTGTCGCCGCGCTGGAAGGAGACGCCGTCGATTTCCGCAGGCTCCAGGGCCCAGCGCTGGAAGATGTGGACCGGCGCGCAGGTGCGCAGGGTTTCCTCGACGGTGCGCTCGGTCGTCGCCTCGTCGCGGAAGATTTCCGCCGGATCTGAGCCGCTCTCGAGGATGATGCGCACCGAATTGCCGATCTGGTGCACAGTCGCCTCGTGCCCGGCATTGAGCAGCACGATCGTCGTCGAGACCAGCTCCTCCTCGGTCAGATACTGACCCTTGTGCTCGGTATGGATCATGTGGGTGAGCAGGTCGTCGCGTGGCTCGGCGCGGCGCTCTGCGATCACCGTCCGGACATAGTCGGAAAATTCCTTCGCCGCCCGTTCGGCCTCGTCTTCTTGCTCGCGCGTGCGGCCGAACATGTACATGCGGACGTAGGCGTGCGACCAGGCAAGCAGCTGCGGCCCCATTTCCTCGGGAATGCCGATCATCCGGGCGATCATCGTCACCGGTATGATGTCGGCAAAGGCAGAGAGCAGCTCGACCTCACCCTTTTCCGCGAAGCCGTCGATCAGCCGGTTGGCCAAATCGGTAAGCTCTGGTTTCATCTTCTCGACATGGCGGGAGACGAAGGCGCGGTTGACCAGCGTGCGCAGCCGTGTGTGCTCCGGCGGTTCGAGTTCGAGCAGGGAATAGCGTTCCGAGAGATCGAAACTGGCAAGATGCGGCATCGGCTCGGCAAGCCCGAGCTCCTCGCGGCTGGCGATATGCAGGATCTGCCGGCCGAAGCGGCGATCGCGCAGCAAACCGTTCACATGGTCGTAGCCGGTGAAGAACCACTGCTTCTGCTCGCTCCAGTAGAACGTCGGACAATGCGCATGAAGTGCGGCATAGACGGCATTCGGATTGCTGTAGAAGGCCGGGTTGCGGGCGTCCAGCGACACATGGCGGCGGGCCGGATCGATCGAGAGAAAGGGCGGTATCATCATGCCCGAAGGCTTAGCGGATTTGCTCGGCCTCGGAAAGGTGCGGGGTGAGGGCGAGCCGCCCGGAAGCGATGCGCGCCCGGCCGGGCGCGTCAATCACTTTAAAATCTAAGTCTAACCCCGAGGATTGATTCCGGTTTTCACCGTTACCGCTAGCCGGCCCGCGACAGCGTGCCCATGCGCCGCAGGGCCTCGATCTGGTCGTCGACCGTCGGCACGAGTTCGCCGGCGGTGTTGCTCGGCGCGGCCGGCGCCGGCGCTGCTGCCTCGGCTTCTCCGAAGGTGACGGTGCAGTTGCGGCCTGCGCCCTTTGCCGCGTAGAGCGCCCGGTCGGCGGCCGAGATCAGCTTGTCGATATTGGCTTCGACCGAGGAAGCAAGCGCGATGCCGATGCTGACGGTGACGGGAACGATTGCTTCGCCGGTGCTGACGGGAAGACGGCAGAATTCGGTGCGGATCGCTTCGGCGATCGCTTCGGCCTCGGTCTGGTCGGTGACCGCGGCGAAGGCTGCGAATTCTTCGCCGCCCATACGGCCGAAGATGTGGTTCGGAATATACTGGCGGGCCATTCGCGCGAATTCGGTCAGCACGGCATCGCCGGACTGGTGGCCGAAACGGTCGTTGACGCGCTTGAAATGGTCGAGATCGAAGAGTATCACTGCGACCTGGCGCTGGTCGTCATGAGCTTTTTCCTGGATGGCGTTGAAATAACCGAGCAGGCCGCGGCGGTTGAGCACGCCCGTCAGCGAATCGGTCAGGGTGAGGGCGCGCAGGTGCCGTTCGGAGCGCTCCATGATCAGCCGGCAGGTGAACGCGAAGGCGATGGTCAGCAGGAAGGCGCTTGCCATGGCGGAGGCGCCGCCGAGATTGGTCGCCTCGACATCGCTCGGCAGCGTTAGCGCCATCGTCACCGCCGAGCCGAAGCACAGGCAGCCCTGGATGACGAACACACCCATCAGCTTGACGCGGGTACGCTCGCGGCGCATGTCGCCGGCGGCGACCGCAAGGGCAAGCGCCGTCGCACCCGTCGCCGACGCGAGATTATAGAGCACCACCCGGTTTGAATAGTCGCTGTTGACCCAGGGCAGAAAGACCCCGGCGAGCCAGATCGCCGGCGGCAGCAGCGCCCACCATTCGATCCGTTTGCGGTCCAGCGCCAGAAAACCCGCCACCCAGGCGCTCTGGCCGAGCAGCGCAATGGCATTGCCGATCTCTATGGACAACAGGCTGGGCACTTGGCCGCGCAGCGCGATCATCGCAAAGCCGATGCCGGTCAGCAGAAAGCCGATGCCCCAATAGAGGTAGGCCTCGTTTCTGACATTGTGGCGCCAGGCGACGAACAGCACCAAAGCGAGCGTCATCGCCTCCGAACACCAGATGGCGAGACCTGTAGCAATATTGAACACGGCAGCAACCCCTTGCCCTTCGGCCTTATCTGTCGGCCGCTATTTGTTGGCCTTTATCCTTGCCGATGAAGCTCGCCACTTCCTTAATGCTGTTGCGCCGCAGCACGCTTTTGCGCTGATATCTGCCGGTAGGCTTTCTGTCGGGTAAACGCTTATAAGCGCTCTCGAATGAAGTAAGCATTCCTTCATCCTGTCGTAGAGAAAAGCCGGGGGCGATGCTGCCAGGGCCTCGCCGTTAACAGGCGTTTGGGGGAAAGAGGCTGCCAGCTAGAGCCGCCTTGCCCCGCCATCTTAACGTTATCCTCATGCGTGTCTTGAAGAGGAGGGCAGTGACACTCTATGTAGGGATAGACATTTTCTTTGATTCCCGGCGCCGGCCGGCGAGACGTTGACAAAGGACGCACATGAGAAACCCAGTCGATACCGCAATGGCCCTCGTGCCGATGGTCGTGGAACAGACCAACCGCGGTGAACGCTCCTACGACATCTATTCCCGCCTGTTGAAGGAACGCATCATCTTCCTGACGGGTGCCGTCGAAGACCATATGGCGACGCTCGTCTGCGCCCAGCTTCTCTTCCTCGAGGCCGAAAACCCGAAGAAGGAAATCGCCCTCTACATCAATTCGCCCGGCGGCGTCGTCACCGCCGGCATGGCGATCTACGACACGATGCAGTTCATCAAGCCCGCGGTTTCGACGCTCTGCATCGGCCAGGCCGCATCCATGGGCTCGCTGCTGCTGGCTGCCGGCCACAAAGATATGCGCTTCGCCACGCCGAATTCCCGCATCATGGTGCATCAGCCCTCGGGCGGCTTCCAGGGACAGGCTTCGGACATCGAGCGCCACGCCCGCGACATCCTCAAGATGAAGCGCCGCCTGAACGAGGTCTATGTCAAGCACACCGGCCGCACCTACGAGGAAGTTGAAAAGACGCTCGATCGTGACCATTTCATGGATGCCGACGAGGCCCAGACTTGGGGCGTGATCGACAAGGTTCTGACCTCGCGCATCGAAATGGAAGGCGAACAGGCCTAGTAATTAATAGGGATGGTGTTTTCGTCGCCACAGTTCTATCCCATTTGTGATTGAACAAGGGCTTTCAACAGGCGACGAAGACGCTAATAGTAACTATTAATGCTATGTTGAATTTTTATGACATAGCATTCGGCATTCGAAGGGGATTCGTTGCCGCCGGGAGCCGGACATGATTTGTTGGGCCTGGTTCGTAGCCCCTGAAGCCCTTCTCGGCAAAGGCTCCGGAAACGGAGTGCCGCCAGGAGCTGATAGAGTGGACCGCGATTTCGCCTTGAAATGCGGCGTGCTGGAAGGAAAGTGAAATGAGCAAGGTCAGCGGCAGCAACGGCGGCGACTCCAAGAACACACTCTATTGTTCGTTCTGCGGAAAGAGCCAGCACGAAGTCCGGAAACTGATTGCCGGACCGACCGTCTTCATCTGCGATGAATGCGTCGAATTGTGCATGGACATCATCCGCGAGGAGAACAAGTCCTCGATGGTCAAGTCCCGCGACGGCGTTCCGACGCCCCAGGACATCATCAAGGTCCTCGACGAATATGTCATCGGCCAGCGGCAGGCGAAGAAAATCCTGTCGGTCGCCGTTCACAACCATTACAAGCGCCTGGCGCACGCCTCGAAGAACGGCGAAGTCGAGCTGGCGAAATCGAACATCATGCTCGTCGGCCCGACCGGCTGCGGCAAGACCTATCTTGCCCAGACGCTCGCCCGCATCATCGACGTTCCCTTCACCATGGCCGATGCGACGACGCTGACCGAGGCCGGCTATGTCGGTGAGGATGTCGAAAACATCATCCTGAAGCTGCTGCAATCGGCCGACTACAATGTCGAGCGTGCGCAGCGGGGCATCGTCTACATCGACGAAGTCGACAAAATTTCGCGCAAGTCCGACAACCCGTCGATCACACGCGACGTCTCGGGTGAGGGCGTGCAGCAGGCGCTGCTGAAGATCATGGAAGGCACGGTCGCTTCCGTTCCGCCGCAGGGCGGCCGCAAGCACCCGCAGCAGGAATTCCTGCAGGTCGACACGACCAACATCCTGTTCATCTGCGGCGGCGCCTTCGCCGGCCTCGATAAGATCATCTCCGCCCGCGGCGAGAAGACCTCGATTGGCTTCGGCGCTACCGTCAAGGCCCAGGACGATCGCCGTGTCGGCGAAGTCCTGCGCGAACTGGAGCCGGAAGACTTGGTCAAGTTCGGCCTCATCCCCGAGTTCATCGGGCGTTTGCCGGTTCTGGCGACCCTCGAAGACCTCGATGAAGATGCGCTGATCCAGATCCTGTCCGAGCCGAAGAACGCGCTGATCAAGCAATATCAGCGCCTGTTCGAGATGGAAGACGTGGAACTGACCTTCCACGAGGATGCTCTGCGCGAAACAGCCCGCAAGGCGATCGTCCGCAAGACCGGCGCCCGCGGCCTTCGCTCGATCATGGAGAAGATCCTGCTCGACACGATGTTCGAACTGCCGACGCTCGAAGGCGTGCGCGAGGTCGTCATCTCCGAGGAAGTGGTTCGCGGTTCGGCCCGTCCGCTATACATCTATGCCGATCGTCAGGAAGAAAAGGCCAACGCTTCGGCGTAACCTTTGCGCTTTCGCACGATTATTTTGGGGGCTTGCCATCGGCGGGCCCCTTTCTATTTGAAAAACCATCCGAGGCACTGTTAGTATTTTGCCGGTGGGAACCGGAATTGCCTTTGCCGATGTTGCGCAAGGGAGAGTGCTTGGCAATGATGCCGTGATTCCGTAAGCCTATTGCTGGCGTTTGTATTTTAGCCGGGTCGGAAGTGGTAAGCGCCGGTCCAGCCACGCGCTTCATAGTGTTGGCGTTCCGTTGTAATGAAGCTGTCACATCCGGGGAACGCGGGCGTTAGCGTGGCTTGAAAAGCGTAGTCAGAACCTCCACTTGTAGAGCCAAGTGAGAGTGCCGGCCGGTCCCAAGCGGCCGCGCAGAGAGCCCGGTAACGGGACGATGGAAAGGACTTAAAATGACGAAGAAAACGTCTGTAGCGAGCAGTACTGCCTACCCTGTTCTGCCCCTGCGCGACATCGTGGTTTTCCCGCATATGATCGTGCCGCTGTTCGTCGGACGGGAAAAGTCGATCCGTGCGCTCGAAGAGGTCATGGGTTCCGATAAGCAGATCATGCTTGTGACGCAGATCAACGCCAGCGACGACGATCCGGATCCCTCCGCGATCCACAAGGTCGGCACCGTGGCGAACGTGTTGCAGCTGTTGAAGCTGCCCGACGGCACCGTCAAGGTTCTGGTCGAAGGCCGCGCCCGCGCGGAGATCGACACATATACCAGCCGCGAGGATTTCTATGAGGCGCTCGGCCATGTGCTCGAGGAGCCGCACGACGATCCGGTCGAACTGGAAGCCTTGTCGCGTTCGGTCGTCTCCGAATTCGAGAGCTATGTGAAGCTCAACAAGAAGATTTCGCCCGAAGTGGTCGGCGCCGCCAGCCAGATCGACGACTATTCCAAGCTCGCCGATACGGTCGCCTCGCATCTGTCGATCAAGATCACCGAGAAGCAGGAGATGCTGGAAACCACCAGCGTCAAGGCTCGCCTCGAAAAGGCCCTCGGCTTCATGGAAGGCGAGATTTCGGTCCTGCAGGTCGAAAAGCGCATCCGTTCGCGTGTCAAGCGCCAGATGGAGAAGACCCAGCGCGAATACTACCTGAACGAACAGATGAAGGCGATCCAGAAGGAACTCGGCGACGGCGAGGAAGGCCGCGACGAGATGAGCGAGCTGGAAGAGCGTATCTCCAAGACCAAGCTGTCCAAGGAGGCCCGTGAAAAGGCCGATGCGGAGCTGAAGAAGCTGCGCCAGATGAGCCCGATGTCGGCCGAAGCCACCGTCGTGCGCAATTATCTGGACTGGCTGCTCGGCATTCCGTGGGGCAAGAAGTCGAAGATCAAGGCCGATCTCAACAATGCCGAGAAGATCCTCGAAGCCGATCACTTCGGTCTCGACAAGGTCAAGGAGCGCATTGTCGAATATCTGGCCGTGCAGGCTCGCGCCACCAAGATCAAGGGCCCGATTCTCTGCCTCGTTGGCCCTCCGGGTGTCGGCAAGACCTCGCTCGCCCAGTCGATCGCCAAGGCGACCGGCCGTGAGTATGTCCGCATGGCGCTTGGCGGCGTTCGCGACGAAGCCGAAATCCGCGGTCACCGCCGCACCTATATCGGCTCGATGCCCGGCAAGGTCATCCAGTCGATGAAGAAGGCGAAGAAGTCCAACCCGCTCTTCCTGCTCGACGAGATCGACAAGCTCGGCCAGGACTATCGCGGCGATCCGTCTTCGGCCCTGCTCGAGGTACTCGATCCGGCACAGAACTCGACCTTCATGGACCATTATCTTGAGGTCGAATACGACCTGTCGGATGTGATGTTCATTACGACGGCGAATACGCTGAACATCCCGGCGCCGCTGATGGACCGCATGGAGATCATCCGTATCGCCGGCTACACCGAAGATGAAAAGCGCGAGATCGCCAAGCGGCATCTGCTGCCGAAGGCCATCAAGGAACATGCGTTGCAGCCGGAAGAATTCTCGGTCAACGACGACGCCCTGATGTCCATCAGCCAGCACTACACCCGTGAAGCCGGCGTCCGCAACTTCGAGCGCGAACTGATGAAGCTTGCCCGCAAGGCGGTCACCGAGATCATCAAGGGCAAGACGAAGTCCGTGCATGTGACGGCTGCCAACATCTCCGACTATCTGGGCGTCCCGCGCTTCCGCCACGGCGAAGCCGAGGGCGAGGATCAGGTCGGCGTTGTCACAGGTCTTGCCTGGACGGAGGTCGGCGGCGAGTTGCTGACCATCGAAGGCGTGATGATGCCGGGCAAGGGCCGCATGACGGTCACCGGCAATCTGAAGGAAGTCATGAAGGAATCGATCTCGGCGGCGGCCTCCTATGTCCGCTCGCGCGCTGTCGATTTCGGCATCGAGCCACCGCGCTTCGACAAGAGCGACATCCACGTACACGTGCCGGAAGGCGCGACGCCGAAGGATGGCCCCTCGGCCGGCGTCGCCATGGCGACCGCGATCGTCTCGATCATGACCGGTATCCCGGTGAACAGGCACGTGGCCATGACCGGTGAGATCACCCTTCGCGGTCGTATTCTGCCGATCGGCGGTCTCAAGGAAAAGCTGCTCGCAGCCCTTCGCGGCGGCATCAAGAAGGTGCTGATTCCGGAGGAGAACGCCAAGGATCTGGCGGAGATTCCGGATAACGTGAAGAACAGCATGGAGATCATCCCGGTATCCCGCATGGGCGAGGTGATCAAGCATGCGCTGATCCGGCGGCCGGAGCCGATCGAATGGGACGGCACGGTGGAAACGCCGGTCATCGCATCGGTCGAAGGCCTCGACGAGACGGGCGCAACCATAGCGCATTGAGTGGCCTCGGCCACATTTATGCCCCATTGGCTGAAAACTCGGAAAAAGGCTGGCGAAAACGCCAGCCTTTTTTGTGAAAACGTCATGTAGACGCTTGCTTTTCCTTGATTTGCAGGGCTTTTGGGTTCCCGGCGGGCCTGATGATACCTATTCGGCGCCTAGCTTATATTGAGTCGTTTCGTACCATTTAGAAAGGGGTGGAAACATGAACAAGAATGAACTCGTGTCCGCAGTCGCCGAAAAGGCAGGACTGACGAAGTCTGACGCGGCTTCCGCTGTTGACGCGGTTTTCGACGTTGTCCAGGGTGAACTCAAGAACAAGGGCGACATCCGCCTTGCAGGGTTCGGCAGCTTCACCGTTTCTCATCGTGCCGCATCGAAGGGCCGCAACCCGTCGACGGGCGCTGAGGTAGACATTCCGGCTCGCAACGTGCCGAAGTTCACGCCCGGCAAGGGCCTGAAGGACGCCGTCAACGGCTGATCTGAGATTATCCGCCAGCCGTAAACGAGACCGGCTGTGCAGGATTTGGAAAGGGGTTCGGCTTTGCCGGACCCCTTTTGCTTTGCTGGGCCCTTGCTTTCGTGGCTTGCCGCCATGCGGGCTTTGATCTACGACATTTCTGTTCTCAGGGCGGGGTGAAACTCCCCACCGGCGGTATGGGTTTCGGCCTGAGCCCGCGAGCGCCGCCTTCCGCGCCAATGCTGGGGGAGGGTCAGCAGATCCGGTGCGAATCCGGAGCCGACGGTTAAAGTCCGGATGGAAGAGAATGAGTGTCGGCCGTGCGAAGGGCGGGGTGTCCTGCGTCGCCTGTTCGTGGCTCATGCGTCCTGATTTATGTTGGTCCCTGGTTTTGGATGAAAGACATGAGTCAGAATTCTCTTGCGGTCGAGCCGTCCCGCGCCATTGTCGGTGCACTCTGGATGGTCCTTGCCGGCATCGCCTTTTCGCTTCTCAACGTCGTCACCCAATGGCTGACGATGAAGCTTGCCTTTCCCTCGGCCTCGGCAGCCTTCTGGCAATATGGCTTCGCCTTCCTGTTTTCGCTGCCGTTCCTGCGCAGGCTCGGCCTGGCGGCGATGCGCACGCACTATCCCTGGCGTCACCTGGCGCGCGTCGTGCTTGCCGCGCTCGGGGTCGAGGCCTGGGTCGCCGGCCTTGCCGCGGTGCCGATCTGGCAGGCGATCGCGCTGGTGATGACCTCGCCGTTCTTCATCATTCTCGGCGCCCGGCTCTTCCTGGGTGAGCGCGTCGGTCCGGCCCGCTGGGCGGCGACCGCAGCCGGTTTCACCGGCGCGATGATCATCCTGCAGCCATGGTCGGACGGCTTTGGCTGGGCAGCACTCTTGCCGGTGCTTTCGGCACTGCTCTGGGGCGCCTCGTCGCTGATCACCAAGAGCCTGACGGGCATCGAACGACCGGAGACGATCACCGTCTGGCTGCTCGTTCTGCTGACGCCGATAAACGGAGGGCTGGCGCTTGCGGCAGGCTTTGCAGTGCCGACGGGTGCAACACTTGCCTTGTTCCTGCTGGCGGGGCTGCTGACCGCCGCAGCGCAGTATTTCCTGACGCTTGCCTATGCCGCAGCGGATGCCGCCTACATTCAACCTTTCGACGATCTGAAGCTGCCGCTGAATGTGCTGGCCGGCTGGCTGTTCTTCGGTTATGCGCCGGCCGGCTACCTCTGGCTAGGCGCAGTGCTCATCCTTTCCGCCTCACTCTTCATCATGCGAAACGAGATGCGCAAAGAGCGGAAACCCGCCTGAGGTACCCTAACCTTCTCCCCCGGAAAACGGGGAAAAGGGGAGGTGCCATGCTAGATGTGGGCAGGGAACCGAGTGGTTGCGGCACATCCCCTTCGTCTCGTTTACGAGGGACGGGCCGAAACCCGTGGCTCGACCCCGGCCGGTGGCGGCAGCCGGATGAGGGCCTGACTCGACCTGCCGCAGCCCTGACAAAATAGCGACGCTCCAACCCTACCAGCGCTGATGCACATGCGGCGCGATCAGCCGCGTGTAGATCTCGCGTGTTGCCGCCATGACACCGGCCGTAAGGGGCGCCAGATCGGCTGCGGCCGCATTGGTTTTGGCCTGTTCGGCATTGCGGGCGCCGGGGATGACGACGGTGACGGCTTCAGCCATCAGGATCCAGCGCAGCGCAAAGGCCGCCATGGTGGCGCCCTGAGGCACCAGCTTGCGCACCTCTTCCACCGCTTGCAGGCCGACCTCGAAGGGCACGCCGGCAAAAGTCTCGCCGACATCGAAGGCTTCGCCGTTGCGGTTGAAATTGCGATGGTCGTCGCTGGCAAATTGGGTGTCCCGGGTGATCTTGCCGGAGAGAAGGCCGCTGGCCAGCGGCACGCGGGCAATGATCGCCACGTTCCTGCGGCGCGCTTCCTGGAAGAACAGGTGGTCGGGACGCTGGCGGAAGATATTGTAGATGATCTGGATGCTGACGACGCCAGGATATTCGATCGCCTTCAGCCCGTCTTCGACCTTTTCGACGCTGACGCCGTAACCCTTGATCTTGCCGGCCGTCTGCAGCGCGTTCAAGTTCTCGAAGACCTCCGGCTGGTAAAACACCTCGCGCGGCGGGCAGTGCAGCTGCAGGAGGTCGAGGCTGTCGACGGCAAGATTCTCACGGCTGCGGTCGATGAAGCCTTCGAGGTTCGCTTTGGTATAACCTTCGGCGAAATGCGGGTTGAGCCGGCGGCCGGCCTTGGTGGCGACTATCGGGCGCTGGCCGCCGCGCGCCTTCAGCACGTCGGCGATGATTTTTTCCGAGCGGCCGTCGCCATAGACGTCAGCCGTATCGATGAAGGTCATGCCGGCATCGAGTGCGGCGTTAAGCGCCGCGCGTCCATCCACCTCGCTGATATCGCCCCAGGAGCCGCCGATCTGCCAGGCGCCGAAGCCGACATTGGTGACGGTGAAGGGCGTGCGGCCGAAAGCATGGTGTTTCATGAAAAATCCTCCTGATACCTGTCGCCCGGAAGTGCGTAGCGGTTCCGGAATAACGACACGCATAAAAACAAAGACCTGAGGCGCGTCGCATGAAACAAGTTCAATGCAACGCGCTTCAAGGGATGAAAGATATCGGCCTATCAGGCGGACAACTATGCGGCAATTGTCGATCCGGCCTTGATTGGTTGCCTCGATGAAATATCGTTCCGCGACAAGGCTTCAACCGCAATGAATGGAAAAGGAAAGATCATGGAGATCAAACCTGCCGGCTCTCGCCCGTCGATGAAGCCGCCGGCCGATTATTTCACCGGCGCCGTCCGCCAGGATCCGCTGATGGAGACGCCCGAACCGGCCCGGATGCGGGCAACCTCGGTCACCTTCGAACCCGGCGCCCGCACCGCTTGGCATACGCATCCGCTCGGCCAGACGCTGATCGTGACCTCTGGCAGGGGCCTGGTCCAGAGCTGGGGCGGTGAGATCAGCGAGATCCGCGCCGGCGACACGGTCTGGTTTTCGCCGGGCGAAAAACATTGGCACGGTGCTGCCGCGGACACGGCGATGACGCACATCGCCATTCACGAGGCGCTGGACGGCAAGCACGTCGACTGGTTGGAGCAGGTCACCGACGCGCAATATTCCGGCATGAGCTAAATCACAGCCGCTTCAGGCAATAGGAAAAATGCGCGTGTGATTCGACCGTCAGGAACTCGAATTGCCAGCGGTAATCCTTGCAGAATTTGGTGACCGCCTCGACGACGCCATAGACGATCGGCTTGACGGTATTGCCGGTGCAGAAATCATGCCCGGCAATCCGCCCCGTCCGCTTCACCTTCTTGTCGCAAAGCAGCAGTTCCTGCCAGGTGAGCTCGAAGGAATGGTCGGTATCGATATAGGCCCAGTCGAGGAAATCGTCTTCGAACTCGGCGAGCTTGTCGAGCGATGTGCCCTGCATCAGATGCAGCCTGCCGGCCTCGATCTCGGCCGAAAACGTCGTGTGGATTGCGTCGAGGCCGGAGCTGTAGCGATCCATCGACCAGGGATCGATGAGGTAGAGCTGCGCCGGGCGATTCTTTTCCAGGATCTCCGCCGTATATTCGCCGAAGGCCGCTCCCACTTCGACGCCGATGCCGCCGTTCGGGATTCGGTAGAGCAACTCGCCACGATCCGGCAGCAGACTGGCGTTTTCCATATGATGGGCGCTGAGCGGAGTGCGCGGCATGCTCGCCCGGAGCGCTTGCCTGTCTTCACGTGTCTTCATCTCTGATCTCGGGATTACGGGCGTCTGACGGCCCTGATGTGGTTTGCGGCGAACGTAGGAGCAGCCGACGCCGATGACAACCACATGACGGGAATTTGCTTCTTTCGAACAAATCGCTAAGTTTCACATGTGGACTGACGAGAGCTCGGGAGGAGCGATTTCATGAGACGCATGTGGCCTGAAGAGTTCAACGCCATCGTTAACGGGGCCGAGGAGGTGATGTTAGAATCACCGGCCGAGGCCGGCGAAGCACCGCTGCACCGCAAGGCGCTGAAGGCACGCATCAGCATGGAGGATTACGAACGGATCTGGCCGTTTGCCGAGATGCGCTTCCGGCTTGGTGAGGAAGCCCTAGAAGGCAAGGCCATCACGCTGATCACCACCAACCCGCATTACCACACCTGGCACCCGAAGGACGGCGGCAGCGTCGAATCCGTGTCGGACAGCGGCCGCCATTTCAAGACGGATTATATCATTGTGCACTTCCTGCTCGACGACGTGAAGGAAACATCCCCCGCCTGAGAGGTCTCATCCCGGCACAGGCCGCTAAAGCGCATCGCGTCGAACTGATTCACGCGGCGCTTTAGCTCTTCGTTTTGATGCATGTCGTTATCCCGGAACCGCTGCTGACGCGGAATTGATTCCGACGCTGATGACAACGGCGGCGATATCGCTAAGTTTGGCGAATATGTTCCCACAAAATTGGAGGTTCCCGTGACGGCGAACGTGTTGGATATTCCTGTGAAAACAGTGGATGGTCGTGAAACCGCGCTCAACGAATACAAGGGTCGCGTGCTCCTGGTCGTCAATGTCGCCTCGAAATGCGGGCTGACGGTTCAATATGAGGGGCTCGAAAAGCTCTATGGCGAAAAGCGCGAACGCGGCTTCGTCATCGCCGCTTTCCCCGCCAACGACTTCAAGGGTCAGGAGCCCGGCACCGATGCCGAGATCCTCGATTTCTGCACCAGTACCTACGACGTCACCTTCCCGATCTTCTCGAAGATCTCGGTCAAGGGCGAAGCCCAGCATCCGCTCTACCGGCAACTGACGAAGTCTGGCGTGAAGACGACAGGCGAGGGCCCGATGCGTGAACGGCTGAAATCCCACGGCATGTCAGGTGGCGACGAGGATGACATTCTTTGGAACTTCGAAAAATTCCTGATCGGCCGCGACGGCAAAGTCGCCGCCCGCTTCGCGCCGGATGTGACGGCGGATGATTCGCGGCTGGTTTCGGCGGTGGATAAAGAACTGGCGAAGGGGTGAATGGTGGGCGATGAGCCTCGACTGTCACGATTCTAGAACGCCACTTCGGAATCCCGAAATTCCCCGCTTCGGGATTCCGAAATCCGCGGCGCTTCGCGAGGTGCCGACAGAAAAAAACATGCAATGATTTCAATCCCGCAACCAATTTCGGGATTCCGAAGTGCTATATAGAGTCTGGTGGGGAGTTCAGAGCAAAGGCGTTCGACCACGATCAGAGACTCTGTCGCAGTCAAAGAGCATGGATCCCCTCGGGCTACCAAGCGCGTCTGGACCGCGATGATTCGCAAAGAGGCTGAGCAGGATCTTCAGATCCCAAGCACGGTCACAAGCGGGGGCGTAAAGTCCTTGAAGCCCACTCTCGGCCAGTCGCACCTTCTGTCGAATCGCGTCTTCGGTTCGTGGCGCTCGCATGCCGGATTCGTCTTGAATGCGTATCCGGGCAGGCTGACGTATCTGGCGCTTGGCGTGCTAAGGGCGATTGCGATGCACAACGTCAATGCGGAGCAGAGAGTCCTCATGGCACACCTCTAGGCGTCGTAAGCCTTCAAGCGCGGAGATTTTCCGGGCGACGAATTCTCCCACTTTTGCCGGCCCCCATCCATTCGCCCAATAGGAGGTGGCTGCAGCGGCCGGGAGTAGTCCGTTTTGGTGGAGCGTTGGCTTTAGACGGCGCGCCGCATCTGGCCCTGCTGGGCGCTTCCACTGGATCAGTGGCCGATTAGAATTCCAAATAGGTGACAAAGCCATGCGGGCGTCTGCCATCGAAGCCTCAACATCACACCAGCTATTTGACACTTTAGGGGAAGAATAAATGGTGGGCGATGAGAGACTCGAACTCCCGACATCCTCGGTGTAAACGAGGCGCTCTACCAACTGAGCTAATCGCCCATCGCAAACGAAGCCGGATGGGCCTGCCGCGTTGGTGGCCGTGATCTATGCGGATCGCGGCAAAACCGCAAGAGTGTTTGTGAAGATTTTTTGATTTTTTTGACAGCGCTCCTGTCCCTTGCGGGGCAGGTGGGCGCGGCAAGGCTGTGGATAAAGGGGAGGGGGCATGTCGGCTTCGACTGTGCCGGCGGCTTCGATCCGGCCTCGGTGCTGCAGCGGGAAACGGAATTGACGGCTTTTCCTTCATTCCGCGCGGCCTTGCCAAAACAATTCAACGGCTGTCATGGTTTTGTCTCCAAACCTGCTTGACACTAAATGGCGAACCCCGTAGTTAGCCGCTCATCGAAACGGGCAGCCGTTTTGGTAAGGGTGCGAAGGCATCCGGACTGCTTGAAATGAATTGCGGGTGTAGCTCAGTTGGTTAGAGTGCCGGCCTGTCACGCCGGAGGTCGCGGGTTCGAGCCCCGTCACTCGCGCCATTTCAAGTCTTGTAAAAACGCAAAGCGATTTGTCGTTTGTCCGGTTTTCTTCATCCTCGCGGCCGCAAATGGCCGATTAATGCGCGGGTGTAGCTCAGTCGGTTAGAGTGCCGGCCTGTCACGCCGGAGGTCGCGGGTTCGAGCCCCGTCACTCGCGCCATTTTCTTCACCAAGCCATGCAGTTTCCAGTGGTCAGACATGCAGCTTCACACGGCTTGGGCGGATTTGTCGCGACATCGTTGCATCTGCTTGATAATGTCCGCGCGCCACGCGTCGAATTGCCTCTGTAAATCTCTTGCGCCGGGGCTTCGGCTGCGCTAACCACGGCTTGTTGCAACGCACGTTCGCTTGCCGGGCATTTGCCCAAATGTGCCGTCTGGCGCCTCCGGCAAGCAGGGATGAACATGATGACTGAACTGCTCAGTTCCTATATTCCGATCGCTATCTTCATCGCTATCGCGCTTGTTATCGGCCTGGCGCTGCTTATTGCGCCGTTCGCCGTGGCTTTCAAAGCGCCTGATTCGGAAAAGCTCTCGGCTTACGAATGCGGCTTCAACGCGTTCGACGATGCCCGTATGAAATTCGACATTCGCTTCTACCTCGTGTCGATCCTCTTCATCATCTTCGATCTTGAAGTCGCTTTCCTCTTCCCCTGGGCCGTTTCCTTCGGCGCCATCGGCTGGTTCGGCTTCTGGTCCATGATGGTCTTTCTCTTCGTGCTGACCATCGGCTTTATCTATGAATGGAAGAAGGGAGCCCTGGAATGGGAGTAGCCCCTGTGAGCAATCAGCCGCTCGTTGCCCAGCAGCCGAAAGGGATCATCGATCCCTCGACCGGCAAGCCGATCGGCAGCAACGACGCATTTTTCGGCGAGATCAACAATGAGCTTGCCGATAAGGGTTTCCTCGTCACCTCGACCGACGAGCTGATCAACTGGGCCCGTACCGGCTCGCTGATGTGGATGACCTTCGGCCTTGCCTGCTGCGCCGTCGAAATGATGCAGCTGTCGATGCCGCGTTATGACGTCGAGCGCTTCGGTTTTGCGCCGCGCGCTTCGCCACGCCAGTCCGACGTGATGATCGTTGCCGGCACGCTGACCAACAAGATGGCGCCGGCGCTGCGCAAAGTTTACGACCAGATGCCCGAGCCGCGCTACGTCATCTCGATGGGCTCCTGCGCCAATGGCGGCGGTTATTATCACTATTCCTACTCGGTGGTGCGCGGCTGCGACCGCATCGTGCCGATCGACATCTACGTGCCGGGCTGTCCCCCCACGGCAGAGGCGCTGCTTTACGGCGTGCTTCTGCTGCAGAAGAAGATCCGGCGCACCGGCACGATCGAACGCTAAGGGTTAAGGACAAGGCATATGAGTGAAGCCCTGACTGAGCTTGCGTCCTACCTTGGCGAAGCGCGCGGTAACCTGATCGCCGCATCGCAGATGAAGTATGGCGAGCTGACGCTGACCGCAACGGGTGAAAACCTGATCCCGCTTTTGACCTTCCTGCGTGACGACGCCAAATGCGGTTTCGTCAACCTGATCGATATTTGCGGTGTCGACTGGCCGCAGCGCGAGCTGCGTTTCGACGTCGTCTATCACCTGCTGTCGCCGAAGCAGAACCTGCGCATCCGCGTCAAGGTGGCAACCGACGAAGATACGCCGGTTCCCTCGGCCTGCGGCGTCCATCCCGGCGCCGACTGGTTCGAGCGCGAAACTTGGGACATGTACGGCGTGCTCTTCACCGGCCATCCGGACCTGCGCCGCATCCTGACCGACTACGGCTTCGAAGGCCACCCGCTGCGCAAGGACTTCCCGACCACCGGCTTCGTCGAGGTTCGTTATGACGATGCGGCAAAGCGCGTCGTTTACGAGCCGGTCGAACTGAAGCAGGAATTCCGCAACTTCGACTTCATGTCGCCCTGGGAAGGTACTGAATACGTGCTGCCTGGGGATGAGAAGGCCAAGCAGTGAGTGGTGATTAGTCGGTAGTGAGTAGTGGGCAGATATTTGGGTGACGAACGGGAAAATCAGCTCCTATCGTGATTTGAAAGTCTGGCAATTTGCTATCGAGCGATCTGTTGTTTGTTATGAGGTGACGAGAACCTTCCCGCGGGAAGAGATCTATGGAATGACCAGCCAGATTAGAACGAATTGCTCGACCGATGCGACGAAATTGGAAAGATGCTGGGATCGCTTATCCGAAGCGTTCAGCACAGGAAAGCTGACGAATAGTGAGCGGATGAAAACTAACTACTACTCACTAATCACTACTCACTCTAAGCGAGTTAATCGCCATGACCGAACATAACGTCCGCAACTTCAACATCAATTTCGGACCGCAGCATCCGGCGGCGCATGGCGTTCTTCGTCTTGTCCTGGAGCTTGACGGCGAAATTGTGGAGCGGGTTGATCCGCATATCGGCCTGCTGCACCGCGGCACCGAGAAGCTGATCGAGACCAAGACCTATCTTCAGGCCTTGCCCTATTTCGATCGGCTCGATTACGTCGCGCCGATGAACCAGGAACATGCCTATGCGATGGCTGTGGAAAAACTGCTCGGCATCGACATCCCGATCCGCGGCCAGCTGATTCGCGTCCTCTATTCGGAAATCGGCCGTATCCTCTCGCATCTGCTGAACGTCACGACGCAGGCCATGGACGTCGGCGCGCTGACGCCGCCGCTCTGGGGCTTCGAAGAGCGTGAAAAGCTGATGGTGTTTTATGAGCGCGCCAGTGGCTCGCGCATGCATGCCGCATATATCCGTCCGGGCGGCGTTCATCAGGACCTGCCGGAACAGCTCGTCCAGGATATCGGCGACTGGTGCGACCCGTTCCTGAAGGCGCTCGACGACATCGACAATCTGTTGACCGGCAACCGCATCTTCAAGCAGCGCAACGTCGATATCGGCGTCGTCTCGCTGGAGGATTGCTGGGCCTGGGGCTTCTCCGGCGTCATGGTGCGCGGTTCGGGCGCTGCCTGGGACCTGCGTCGCGCCCAGCCTTACGAATGTTATTCCGATCTCGAATTCGACATTCCGATTGGCAAGAACGGCGATAATTATGACCGCTACCTGATCCGCATGATCGAGATGCGCGAATCGGTCCGCATCATGAAGCAGTGCGTCAATCGCCTGCTGTCGGATGCCAAGACCGGTCCTTTCTCGTCGATCGACGGCAAGGTCGTGCCGCCGAAGCGCGGTGAGATGAAGCGCTCGATGGAAGCGCTGATCCACCACTTCAAGCTCTATACCGAAGGCTACCATGTGCCGGCCGGCGAGGTTTACGCCGCCGTCGAGGCGCCGAAGGGCGAGTTCGGCGTCTATCTCGTCTCCGACGGCTCCAACAAGCCGTATCGCTGCAAGATCCGCGCTCCGGGTTATGCGCATCTGCAGGCGATGGACTTCATGTGCCGCGGCCACCAGCTTGCCGACGTCGCGGCCGTGCTCGGCTCGCTCGACATCGTCTTCGGCGAGGTGGACCGCTGATGCAGCGTCTGCCGCTTGCCGTCGCCCTTCTTCTTGCGGCATCCGGGGTTTCGGCCCAGGAGACCGATACGCTCGGCACGCCGCTGGGTCGTAAGGAAGTGACGCCGCCGGCGGCGCAAACGTCCATGGGCGATCTTTTGTCCAAGGGCTATCAGATCAAGGCTGCCATTTCGAATGGCGGCAAATTCGTAGTGTTTATGCAGAAAGACCAGTCGGCCTATGCCTGCGAAATGCAGTCTTTGACCGCTTCGCGGTGTGGAACCCTAAACTGACAAGGCGTGAGGAAGAATGTCCGTTCGTCGATTAGCCGAAGATCAATTTCAGCCTGCCGCATTCGCTTTCAGCGATGAAAATGCGGTCTGGGCGGACAAGACGATCCAGAAATACCCCGCCGGCCGCCAGCAATCGGCGGTCATCCCGCTGTTGATGCGGGCGCAGGAGCAGGATGGCTGGGTCACGCGCGCGGCGATCGAAAAGATCGCCGACATGCTCGACATGGCCTATATCCGCGTGCTCGAGGTCGCGACCTTCTATACGCAGTTCCAGCTGCATCCCGTCGGCACCCGCGCCCACGTCCAGGTCTGCGGCACGACGCCCTGCATGCTACGCGGCTCGGAAGCGCTGATGTCGGTCTGCAAGAGCAAGATCCACGCCCATGCCTTCGAGCGCAATGCCGAGGGAACACTGTCCTGGGAAGAGGTCGAATGTCTTGGCGCCTGCGTCAACGCCCCCATGGTGATGATCGGCAAGGACACCTATGAAGACCTGACGCCGG
The DNA here is from genome assembly GCF_019685115.1 of Rhizobium sp. NZLR11. NCBI lineage: Bacteria > Pseudomonadati > Pseudomonadota > Alphaproteobacteria > Hyphomicrobiales > Rhizobiaceae > Rhizobium > Rhizobium sp. NZLR11. The sequence goes on from NZ_JABDWD010000003.1 coordinate 353,994, forward strand.
CGCGCCTCGAAGAGATCATCGATACCTTTGCCGCCGGCAATGGCGCGAGCATTAAGCCGGGCACCCAGATCGACCGGGTATTTTCGGCGCCGGAAGGCGGCTTGACCTCGCTGACGACGGCAGAGCCGAAGACAAGGACGCGCGCCAAGAAGGCCGATGCCGAAAGCGTGTCGGCTCCGGTCGTCGACGCCGCTCCGATCCCGCCCTCCGAGGCCGCCCGCCCGAAGAGCACCGATGCCGAGACCAATGCCGCGCTGAAGACGCCGGCAACGGCGCCGAAGGCGGCTGCCAGGAATGCCAAGGCAGCCGAGCAGCAGCCGGTTTCCGGCACCGCGGCTGCCGAACCGGCGCCGGCACCCGCCGTCAAGGCCGAAGCCGCCCCGGCGGCAAAGCCAGCGCTCACCGACAAGAACCGTCCGGCCGGCAGCGAAAAGCCCGCCGCATCGGATGATCTGAAGATGATCTCGGGCGTCGGCCCGAAGATCGAGGCGACGTTGAACGAGATCGGCATCTTCACCTTCTCGCAGGTCGCGGGCTGGAAGAAGGCCGAGCGCGAATGGGTCGACGGCTACCTGAACTTCCGCGGCCGCATCGAGCGTGACGACTGGGTCAAGCAGGCCAAGGCGCTCGCCAAGGGCGGCGAAGCGGAATATATCAAGGTCTTCGGCAAGAAGCCGCGGTAAAGAGGTGAAGCATGTTACAAGATAAAGACCGCATCTTTACCAACATCTACGGCCTCAAGGACAAGTCCCTGAAGGGCGCGATGAGCCGCGGCCACTGGGACGGCACCAAGCAGATACTCGAAAAGGGCCGCGATTGGATCATCAACGAGATGAAGGCGTCCGGCCTTCGCGGCCGCGGCGGCGCCGGATTCCCCACGGGTCTCAAATGGTCCTTCATGCCGAAGGAAAGCGACGGTCGCCCGCACTACCTCGTCGTCAATGCCGACGAATCGGAGCCCGGTACCTGCAAAGACCGCGACATCATGCGTCACGATCCGCATACGCTGATCGAAGGCTGCGTCATCGCCAGCTTCGCCATGGGCGCAAATGCGGCCTACATCTATGTGCGCGGCGAATATATCCGCGAGCGCGAAGCGCTGCAGGCGGCGATCGACGAATGTTATGATTATGGCCTGCTCGGCAAGAACAACAAGCTCGGCTGGGACATGGACATCTACGTCCATCACGGCGCCGGCGCCTATATCTGCGGCGAGGAAACAGCCCTCCTCGAAAGCCTCGAGGGCAAGAAGGGCCAGCCGCGCCTGAAGCCGCCTTTCCCGGCCAATATGGGCCTTTACGGTTGCCCGACGACGGTCAACAACGTCGAATCGATCGCCGTTGCGCCGACGATCCTGCGCCGCGGTGCCGGCTGGTTCTCGGCCATCGGCCGTCCGAACAATGTCGGCACCAAGCTGTTCATGCTCTCCGGCCACGTCAACAAGCCGTGCACGGTCGAAGAGGAAATGGGCATCACCTTCCGCGAACTGGTCGACCGCCATGCCGGCGGCATCCGCGGCGGCTGGGACAATCTGCTCGCCGTCATTCCGGGCGGAGCATCCTGCCCGATCGTTCCGGCCAAGGACATCATCGACTGCCCGATGGATTTCGACGGCCTGCGCGGCGTCGGCTCCTCCTTCGGCACAGCCGCCGCGATCGTCATGGACAAATCCACCGACGTGATCAAGGCGATCGCCCGTATCTCCGCCTTCTTCAAACACGAGAGCTGCGGCCAGTGCACGCCTTGCCGCGAAGGCACCGGCTGGATGTGGCGGGTGATGGAGCGCATGGCCAAGGGCAATGCCCAGAAGCGCGAGATCGACATGCTGTTCCAGGTGACCAAGCAGATCGAAGGCCACACCATCTGCGCGCTCGGCGACGCCGCCGCATGGCCGGTGCAGGGTCTGATCCGTAACTTCCGTCCCGAGATCGAAAAGCGCATCGACCAGTATACGGCAAGCGCCCTTGATCACGGCGCGGTTCTGGAGGCGGCTGAATAATCATGGCGGACAACGCATCGAAGAGTGGAAAGAAGGAAGGCGCCGCCGATTTCGCGGCCGGCTTCGGCCGTCTTGCCGCCGAGATGCTGGAAAATGCGCGGGCAATGCCGATGCATCCGCTGATGGCGCATCCCGCCGCAGCCTTTGCCGCCGCAACAGCGATCGGCTTCGGTCTCTCGACCCAGATGGCGGGCGCCTTTTTCGGCGCCTTCCAGAGCGCGCTGGAAACGACCGGCAAGGTCGCGGCAGCGCTCGATGATACGCCGCCGGACGAGCCGATGCCCGCCGTCGATATCCGGCCGGAGAATATCCGCCCTGAGGTCAAGGCTGTGGTCAAGCCGGTGGCCGCGAACAAGCCGGCGGCGGAGACCAAGCCTGATGTCGAGAAGAAGACAAGGCCGAAACTGACTGTTGTAACACCGGTCAGCGAACCGGTCCCTGCCAGCCAGCCGGCTGTGAAGGCAAAACCGGCCCAGCGGGCGAAAAAGGTCGACGATCTGAAGCTGATCGCCGGCATCGGCCCGAAGCTGGAGCAGGTGCTGAACGACAGGGGCATTCGCAGCTTCGCCGAGATTGCTGCCTGGAGCACCGAGGACATCGCCCGGCTCGACGCCGAGCTTGGCGTCAACGGCCGCATCGACCGTGACGACTGGATCGGCCAGGCAAAAGTTCTGGCAGGGCGGGCGCGCCGAAGGAAATGAACTGTCCGGCCGTGCAATCGGCCGGAAATATGGGCAGATCGGCGGACGGGCGGGGGCCCCACGCCGCAGATGCCGGTGCGGGTTCCGGACCTGGAACGCGCGACAGAGAATTTGGGCGACATCAAATGTCGGCAGGACGAAAGATCCGGCTTGGCAATGAGAGTGTTGCAAAAATAGGTTTGTTTGCCGTCATCAGGCAAACGGGAAACAGGACTGAGCGACGATGGCAAAACTGAAGATTGACGGCAACGAAATCGAGGTTCCGGATCACTACACGCTGTTGCAGGCGTGCGAGGATGCCGGGGCCGAAGTTCCGCGCTTCTGCTTCCATGAGCGGCTGTCGGTTGCCGGCAATTGCCGCATGTGCCTTGTCGAGGTGAAGGGCGGCCCGCCGAAGCCCCAGGCTTCCTGCGCCATGAGCGTGCGCGACATCCGCGGCGGCCCGAACGGCGAACTGGCCGAGGTCTTCACCAACACCCCGATGGTCAAGAAGGCCCGCGAAGGTGTGATGGAATTCCTGCTGATCAACCATCCGCTTGATTGCCCGATCTGCGACCAGGGCGGCGAATGCGATCTGCAGGACCAGGCGATGGCCTTCGGCATCGACACTTCGCGTTACCAGGAAGACAAGCGCGCCGTCGAAGACAAGTATATCGGCCCGCTGGTCAAGACGGTGATGAACCGCTGCATCCATTGCACGCGCTGCGTCCGCTTCACCACCGAGGTCGCCGGCATTTCCGAACTCGGCCTGATCGGCCGGGGCGAGGATGCCGAGATCACCACCTATCTCGAACAGGCGATGACCTCCGAGCTGCAGGGCAACGTCGTCGACCTTTGCCCGGTCGGTGCACTCACCTCCAAGCCCTTCGCCTTCACCGCGCGCCCCTGGGAATTGAACAAGACCGAATCGATCGACGTCATGGATGCGGTCGGTTCGGCGATCCGCGTCGATACCCGTGGCCGCGAAGTCATGCGCGTCCTGCCGCGAGTCAACGAGGCGATCAACGAAGAGTGGATCTCCGACAAGAGCCGCTTCATCTGGGACGGCCTGAAGACCCAGCGCCTCGACCGGCCCTATGTCCGCCGCGACGGCCGCCTGCAGCCTGCCAGTTGGGCCGAAGCCTTCGTCGCCATCAAGGCTGGCGTTGCCGCTACCTCCGGCGACAAGATCGGCGCAATCGCCGGCGATCTTGCTTCCGTTGAGGAAATGTATGCGCTTTCCGAACTGGTGAAGTCGCTTGGGTCGACCAATCTCGACTGTCGCCAGGATGGGGCGGCGCTCGATTCGTCGCTCGGCCGCGCAAGCTATCTCTTCAACCCGACCATCTCGGGCATCGACCAGGCCGACGCGCTGCTGATCATCGGCGCCAATCCGCGCTTCGAGGCGGCAATCCTCAATACCCGCATCCGCAAGCGCTGGCGCCGCGGCAAGTTCCCGATCGGCGTGATCGGCGAGCCGAGCGAATTGCGCTACACCTATGACTATCTCGGCGGTGGTCCGGACACGCTGAAGGATCTGGTCGACGGCGGTCACGCCTTTGCCGAGGTCCTGAAGAACGCCGCCAAGCCGATGATCATCATCGGCCAGGGCGCGCTGTCACGCACCGATGGCGCCGGCGTACTCGCCAGTGCCGCCAAGCTTGCCGGTTCGGTCGGCGCGGTCGTTGAAGGCTGGAATGGCTTTGCCGTCCTCCATACGGCCGCCTCCCGTGTCGGCGGCCTCGACCTCGGTTTCGTGCCGGGTTCCAAGGGCGTCAATGCCGCCGAAATGCTGACGGCGATGGATGTGCTCTTCCTGCTCGGCGCCGACGAACTCGACTTCACCGCCAAGAAGGCCAAGCTCACCGTCTATATCGGCTCGCATGGCGATAACGGCGCGCATCATGCCGACGTCATCCTGCCGGCCGCAGCCTATACCGAAAAGTCCGGCACCTGGGTCAACACCGAAGGCCGCGTCCAGATGGGCAATCGTGCAGGCTTTGCACCGGGCGATGCCCGCGAAGACTGGGCGATCATCCGTGCCCTTTCCGACGTGCTCGGCAAGAAGCTTCCCTTCGATTCGCTCAGCGAATTGCGCGTCCGGCTCTATGCCGCTTTCCCGCATTTCGCCGCCATTGACGAGATCGCCGAAACCGATAGCGCCCAAATTGCCGCAGTTGCGAAAAAAGCCGGCAAGATGAACAAATCCGGGTTTGCGTCGCCGGTGAAAGACTTCTATTTGACGAACCCGATAGCGCGTGCCTCGGCTGTCATGGCGGAGTGCTCGGCATTGGCCCGCAACAACTTCAAAGTCGCGGCAGAGTAAGGGCAGGGGACTATGGATTCTTTCTTTTCGACCTATGTCTGGCCGGCGATCATCATGATCGGTCAGTCGCTGCTGCTTCTCGTCTGCCTGCTTATCTTCGTCGCCTATGTGCTGCTCGCCGACCGCAAGATCTGGGCGGCCGTGCAGCTGCGCCGCGGCCCGAACGTCGTCGGCCCCTTCGGCCTCTTCCAGTCCTTCGCCGACCTTCTGAAGTTCGTCTTCAAGGAGCCGGTCATTCCGGCTGGCGCCAACAAGGTGGTATTCCTGCTCGCCCCGCTGGTGACCGTGCTTCTGGCGCTTGCCACCTGGGCGGTGGTGCCGTTGGCTGATGGCTGGGTGATCGCCAACATCAATGTCGGCATCCTCTATATCTTCGCGATCTCCTCGCTCGAGGTCTACGGCATCATCATGGGCGGCTGGGCTTCGAACTCGAAGTATCCGTTCCTCGGCGCCCTGCGCTCGGCGGCACAAATGGTGTCCTATGAAGTCTCGATCGGCTTCGTCATCGTCACCGTGCTGCTCTGCGTCGGCTCGCTGAACCTGACCGACATCGTCAATGCGCAGCATACCGGCCTCGGCACCATGCTCGGCCTGCCGTCGTCGTTCCTCGACTGGCACTGGCTGTCGCTTTTCCCGATGTTCATCATCTTCTTCATTTCAGCACTTGCCGAGACGAACCGTCCGCCCTTCGACCTTCCGGAAGCCGAATCGGAACTCGTTGCCGGCTTCATGGTCGAATACGGCTCGTCGCCATACATGATGTTCATGCTCGGCGAATACGCGGCCGTCTGCCTGATGTGCTCGCTGACGACGATCCTCTTCCTCGGCGGCTGGTTGCCCCCGGTCGACATCTGGATCCTCAACTGGGTTCCGGGCATCATCTGGTTCATGCTGAAGGCCTGCTTCGTGTTCTTCATGTTCGCGATGGTCAAGGCTTTCGTCCCGCGCTACCGCTATGACCAGCTCATGCGCCTCGGTTGGAAGGTCTTCCTGCCGCTGTCGCTCGCCATGGTCGTCATCGTTGCATTCGTGCTGAAACTGATGGGTTGGGCATGATAATGTCAGCTCTCGTTTCCGGCAATATTGGAGGTTGAAGATGGCAAGCTTGTCCGGCTCCATCAGCTCGCTGTTTCTCAAGGAATTCGTCGGCGCGTTCTTTCTGTCGATGCGTTACTTCTTCCGCCAGAAGGCGACGATCAATTATCCCTTCGAAAAGGGCCCGGTCTCCCCGCGCTTTCGCGGCGAGCATGCGCTGCGCCGTTATCCGAACGGCGAAGAGCGCTGCATCGCCTGCAAGCTCTGCGAGGCGATCTGTCCTGCCCAGGCGATCACCATCGAAGCCGGTCCCCGCCGCAATGACGGCACCCGCCGCACGGTGCGTTACGACATCGACATGGTGAAGTGCATCTATTGCGGCTTCTGCCAGGAAGCCTGCCCGGTCGACGCCATCGTCGAAGGCCCGAATTTCGAATTCGCGACGGAAACCCGCGAAGAGCTTTATTTTGACAAGTCGCGGCTTCTGGATAACGGAGACCGGTGGGAGCGCGAAATCGCCCGCAACATCGCGATCGACTCGCCGTACCGCTGATCGAGTTTTTGAAATGCCGTAAGGGAGCTTAGCTGCTTCGGTCGCGGTCAATATGCACAGGAGCTTTGCCGGTCAGCCGCGCAAAACTCTATCGGGCAGAAAAACTCCCGGCTGCCCGGGGGGAAGATGAAAAAGGCACCAACATGGGTCTGCAGGCTCTATTTTTCTACCTTTTCGCCTTTGTCGCGGTGGCGTCGGCGTTCATGGTCATCTGGGCGAAGAACCCGGTTCACTCGGTTCTGTTCCTGATCCTGGTGTTCTTCAATGCGGCCGGCCTCTTCCTGCTGCTCGGTGCCGAATTCCTGGCGATGATCCTGCTCGTCGTCTATGTCGGCGCCGTTGCCGTGCTCTTCCTCTTCGTGGTGATGATGCTCGATATCGACTTCACCGAACTGAGGGCCGGCGTTCTCGAATATGCGCCGATCGGCGGGCTGATCGGGGTGATCCTCGCGGCCGAGCTGATCGTCGTCATTGGCGGCAGCGTCATCTCGCCCGAGATCGCCAAGACGGTCGCCATGCCGATCCCGGCGCTGACGGAACGCACCAATACGGCTGCCCTCGGCGACGTGCTCTACACCAACTACGTCTATTTCTTCCAGATCGCCGGTCTGGTGCTGCTGGTCGCCATGATCGGCGCGATCGTGCTGACGCTGAGGCACCGCACCAACATCAAGCGGCAGAATATTCCCAGGCAGGTTGCCCGCACGCCCGCCACCGCCGTCGAGGTGGTTTCGGTCAAGCCCGGGCAGGGCGTTTAAGGCAGGTCAAGGAACAAAGAACATGGTCATCGGACTTTCCCACTACCTGACGGTCAGCGCCATCCTCTTCACGCTCGGCGTCTTCGGCATCTTCCTGAACCGGAAGAACGTCATCGTCATCCTGATGTCGATCGAGCTGATCCTGCTTGCTGTCAACATCAACATGGTCGCCTTTTCCTCCTTCCTGAACGACATCGTCGGCCAGGTCTTCGCGCTGTTCATCCTGACGGTCGCGGCTGCCGAAGCGGCGATCGGTCTTGCAATTCTCGTTGTCTTCTACCGCAACCGCGGCTCGATCGCGGTCGAAGACGTCAATATGATGAAGGGCTGAGTGGCTCATGTTCCTCTATAAGGCTATCGTCTTTCTTCCCTTGATCGGCGCGATCGTCGCCGGCCTTTTCGGCCGCGCCATCGGCGCCAAGGCTTCGGAATATGTCACCAGCGGCCTGATGATCATCGCCGCCGTCCTGTCCTGGGTGGTGTTCTTCACCGTCGCCATGGGGCATCCTGAAGGCGGCCCGATCAAGGTCGAGGTGCTGCGCTGGATCCAGTCCGGCGGCATCGACGTCTCCTGGTCGCTGCGCGTGGATACGCTGACCTCCGTCATGCTGATCGTCGTCAACACGGTCTCGACGCTGGTTCACGTCTATTCGATCGGCTACATGCATACCGATCCGCATCGCCCGCGCTTCTTCGCCTATCTCTCGCTTTTCACCTTCGCCATGCTGATGCTGGTGACCGCCGATAACCTTGCCCAGATGTTCTTCGGCTGGGAAGGCGTCGGTCTCGCCTCCTACCTGCTGATCGGCTTCTGGTTCAAGAAGCCGTCGGCAACGGCTGCGGCGATGAAGGCCTTCATCGTCAACCGCGTCGGCGACTTCGGCTTCGTGCTCGGCATTGCCGGCGTCTTCGTGCTGTTCGGTTCGATCAATCTCGACACGATCTTCGCCAATGCCTCGAACTTCGCCCCGCATGAAGGCGGCGGCGAGGCGAGCGAAGTGATCCTCAACCTCTTCGGCATGCAACTCGACAAGGCGCATGCGCTGACCGGCATCTGCCTGCTGCTGTTCATGGGCGCGATGGGCAAGTCGGCGCAGTTCCTGCTGCACACCTGGCTGCCCGACGCCATGGAAGGCCCGACCCCGGTCTCGGCCCTCATCCATGCCGCCACCATGGTCACTGCCGGCGTCTTTCTCGTCGCCCGCATGTCGCCGCTCTTCGAACTGTCGCCGGATGCGCTGGTCGTCGTCACCGTCATCGGTGCGATCACCGCCTTCTTCGCGGCAACCGTCGGCCTGGTGCAGAACGACATCAAGCGCGTCATCGCCTATTCCACCTGTTCGCAGCTCGGCTACATGTTCGTGGCGCTCGGGGTAGGGGCCTACGGCGCGGCGATCTTCCATCTGTTCACGCATGCCTTCTTCAAAGCGCTGCTCTTCCTCTGCGCCGGCTCGGTCATCCATTCCGTCGATGGTGAGCAGGACATGCGTTACATGGGCGGCCTGTATCCGCATATCAAAGTTACCGGCATCCTGATGATCATCGGCACGCTGGCGATCACCGGCGTCGGCATTCCGTTCACGCCGATCGGCTTTGCCGGCTTCTTCTCCAAGGACGTGATCATCGAGGCGACCTATGCTTCGCATTCGCCGGTCGCAGGCTTTGCCTTTTCGCTGCTGGTCATCGCGGCTCTCTTCACCAGCTTCTATTCCTGGCGCCTGATCTTCATGACCTTCTTCGGCAAGCCGCGCGCTTCGCACGAGGTCATGCACCATGTCCACGAATCGCCGCAGGTCATGCTGGTGCCGCTCTATCTTCTGGCGATCGGCGCGGTGTTTGCCGGCGTGATCTTCGAAGGACGGTTCTACGGCGAGGAATATGCCGCGTTCTGGAAGGGCGCGCTGTTTACCGGGGCCGAGAACGAACTGGTCGAACAGTTCCATCACGTGCCGGCGCTCGTGGGCCTGAGCCCGTTCATCGCCATGCTGCTCGGCTTCGTCCTCGCCTGGTACATGTATATCCGCTCGCCGCAGACGCCGCGCACCCTCGCCAGGCAGCACCGCATTCTCTACCAGTTCCTGCTGAACAAGTGGTACTTCGACGAACTCTACGACTTCCTCTTCGTCCGCACGGCCAAGGCGCTCGGCCGCTTCCTGTGGAAGAAGGGTGACGTCGGCGTCATCGACACCTATGGCCCGAACGGCGTTGCCGCCCGCGTCGTCGCCGTCACCGACCGCGTCGTCCGCCTGCAGACCGGTTACCTCTACCACTATGCCTTCGCCATGCTGATCGGCATTGCGGCGCTTGTCACCTGGATGATGCTCGGGAGTTCCTTCTGATGACCGATTGGCCTATTCTTTCAACGGTCACCTTTCTGCCGCTCGTCGGCGTGGTGCTCCTGCTATTGATGAACGGCGAAAGCGAAACCGGCCGGAAGAACGTGCTGTGGATCTCGCTGATCACCACCGTCTTCACCTTCGTCGTCTCGCTTCTCATCTGGACCGGTTTCGACAATGCCAATCCGGGTTTCCAGATGCTCGAAAAGCATGACTGGCTCGGCACCGGCATCGGCTACCATCTGGGCGTCGACGGCATCTCGATGCTGTTCGTCATCCTGTCGACCTTCCTCATGCCCTTCTGCGTGCTGGCGAGCTGGCTCTCGATCGAGAAGCGCCTGAAGGAATATATGATCGCCTTCCTCATCCTCGAAACGATGATGGTCGGTGTTTTCGTCTCGCTCGATATCGTGCTCTTCTACGTCTTCTTCGAGGCGGGCCTCATTCCGATGTTCCTGATCATCGGCGTCTGGGGTGGCAAGGACCGTGTCTACGCGAGCTACAAGTTCTTCCTCTATACGCTGCTCGGCTCGGTGCTGATGCTGCTCGCCATCATGGCGATGTACTGGCAGGCCGGCACGACCGACATCACCGCGCTGCTCGCTTATAAATTTCCGCCGGCGCTGCAGACCTGGTTATGGCTTGCCTTCTTTGCCTCCTTCGCGGTGAAAATGCCGATGTGGCCGGTTCATACCTGGCTTCCGGATGCCCACGTTCAGGCGCCGACGGCAGGCTCGGTGATCCTGGCCGGCGTGCTGTTGAAGCTCGGCGGCTACGGTTTGATCCGCTTCTCGCTCGGCATGTTCCCGGTCGCGTCCGACTATTTCGCGCCGTTCGTCTTCGCCCTGTCGGTCATTGCGATCATCTATACCTCGCTGGTGGCGATGATGCAGGACGATATCAAGAAGCTGATCGCCTATTCCTCGGTGGCCCACATGGGCTACGTGACGATGGGCATCTTTGCCGCCAACATGCAGGGCGTTCAGGGTTCGATCTTCCAGATGCTGTCGCACGGCATCGTCTCCGGCGCGCTCTTCCTCTGCGTCGGCGTCGTCTACGACCGCACTCACACCCGCGAGATCAACGCCTATGGCGGTCTCGTCAACAACATGCCGAAATATGCCGTGGCGATGATGGTCTTCACCATGGCCAATGTCGGACTTCCCGGCACTTCGGGCTTCGTCGGCGAATTTCTGACGCTGATCGGCGTCTTCCGGGTCAACACTTGGGTCGCGCTGTTTGCCGCCACCGGCGTCATCCTCTCGGCCGCCTATGCACTCTGGCTTTATCGCCGGGTGATCTTCGGCGCGCTGGAGAAGGAAAAGCTGAAGGCGCTGCTCGATCTTTCCAGACGCGAGCAGCTGATCCTCTACCCGCTGGTCGCGCTGACCATCTTCTTCGGCATTTACCCGGCCCCGGTCTTCGATGCGACCGCCGCCTCGGTGGACCTGCTGGTCAACAACTACACGGCCGCCGTGCACGCAGCGCAGAATATTGCGCTGTCTATGAATTGATGACGGGACTTATCGGACATGACCGCTGAAACAATTCTCCTCAGTCTGCATCTTTCCGCGCCGGAGCTCATCCTCGCGGTCGGCGCCCTTGTCCTGTTGATGGTCGGCGTCTTTTCAGGCGAGCGGTCGGGCCTCGTCGTCACCGGCCTCGCCATCGTGCTGTTGCTGGCCGCCGGCCTGTGGCTGCTCTTCGTGCCCGCTGAAGGCCTCGCCTATGGCGGCGTCTACATGGCCGACGGCTTCTCCCGCTTCATGAAGCTGGTGGCGCTCATCGGTTCGCTGGTCGCGATGTTCATGTCGATCGGCCACGCACGCGAAAACCAGCTCGACAAGTTCGAGTTCCCGGTTCTGCTGGTGCTTGCGACCCTTGGCATCCTGCTGATGATCTCGGCCAACGACCTGATCTCGCTCTATCTCGCGCTGGAACTGCAGTCGCTGGCGCTCTATGTCGTCGCCGCGATCAACCGTGACAGCCTGAAGTCGACCGAAGCCGGCCTGAAATATTTCGTTCTCGGCGCGCTTTCCTCCGGCATGCTGCTCTACGGCATGTCGCTGGTCTACGGCTTCACCGGCCACACCCACTTCTCCGAGATCGCCCAAGCGCTTTCCGTCGAGGGTGCGCGTTCGCTCGGTCTGATCTTCGGCCTGGTCTTCATCCTTGCCGGCATCGCCTTCAAGATCTCCGCCGTTCCCTTCCATATGTGGACGCCCGATGTTTATGAAGGCGCGCCGACGCCGGTCACCGCCTTCCTCGCAGCAGCCCCCAAGGTTGCCGCCATGGCGATGATGACCCGTATCGTGATCACGGCCTTCCAGCCGGTTCTGGCAGACTGGCAGCAGGTCGTCGTCTTCATCTCGATCGCCTCGATGGTGCTAGGCGCGTTTGCCGCGATCGGCCAAAAGAACATCAAGCGGCTGATGGCCTATTCGTCGATCGGCCACATGGGCTATGCGCTGGTCGGTCTTGCCGCCGGAAACCAGACCGGCGTGACCGGCGTCATGCTGTATATGGTCATCTATATGGTGATGACGCTCGGCACCTTTGCGATCATCATGTCGATGCGCCGCAAGGATGGCACCGTCGTCGAAAACGTCGACGATCTCGCCGGCCTTTCCACCACCAACCCGTTTATGGCCGTGGTGCTGACGGCGCTGATGTTCTCGCTCGCCGGCATCCCGCCGCTCGCCGGCTTCTTCGCCAAGTACTTCGTCTTCGTCGCCGCCATCGAAGCCAAACTTTATGCGCTCGCGATCATCGGCGTTCTCGCCTCGGTGGTCGGCGCCTATTATTATCTGCGCGTCATCAAGCTGATGTGGTTCGATGAGGCGACCGGCGAATTCGCCCGTGTCTCCGGTTCGTTGCGTCTGGTCTTCGGTCTCTCCGGTCTATTCGTCACCGCCTATGTCTTGATCGGCGGCCCGATCGGCGGTGCGGCCGAGCTTGCCGCCGCGACGCTCTTTTGATGACTTCCGACGGACGGCGCCGGATATCGCTCGGCGATTTCAGGCACGAGGCTCTGTCGGAAACATCGTCCACCAACAGCGAATGCCTCGCCCGGGCTCGGGCGGGTGATGGCGGCAATCTCTGGGTGACGGCCGAACGGCAGACCGGCGGCCGCGGCCGCCGCGGCAGGCTTTGGGTTTCCGAAAGCGGCAATCTCTACGCCTCTCTTCTGCTGATCGACCCGGCGCCAATGGAGCGCCTGAGCTCTTTGCCGCTTGCCGTTGCCGTTGCCGTGCACCAGGCGATCCGTCAGGTGCTGCCGCCGGGCGCCGAGCCGCTCGAGATCAAATGGCCGAACGACATCCTCATCGGCCGAAAGAAGACTTGCGGCATTCTCGTCGAAGGCGAGGGGCTCCCGGATGGTCGCTACGCGCTGATCGTCGGCATCGGCGTCAACGTCTCGGTAATGCCGGACAATCCGCTCTACCCCGTCACCTGCCTGCGTCAGCACGCAAGTGCGGCCTCGCCGGAGGAGCTTTTCGCCCATCTCTTCGCGGCGATGGCGGAGGTGCTTGATCAATGGGACCAGGGCCGCGGCGTCGGCGAGATCACGGCGCGTTGGCGCACCATCGCCTGCGGCATCGGCGAAAAGATCACGGTGAATTTGCCGGACCGATCGATTTCCGGACAATTCGCCGGAATTGATGATAATGGCTTGTTGATGCTCGATACCGGCACTGGCAGGATGATGCCCATTGCTGCCGGTGATGTGTTTTTTAGATAGCGGAAAAAACGAAAATTATGGCGAAACAGGACGAGTTGGTATTCCTGCCTCTGGGCGGCGTTGGCGAGATCGGCATGAATCTCGCTCTTTATGGCTACGGCCCGCCCGAGCATCGCCAATGGATCATGGTCGATTGCGGCGTTACCTTTCCCGGCCCCGACCTGCCGGGCGTCGACCTCGTCCTGCCCGATATCCGTTTCCTCGCCAGTGAACGCAAAAACCTCAAGGCGATCATCATCACCCATGCCCATGAAGATCATTATGGCGCGCTCGCCGATCTCTGGCCCGGGCTCAACGTGCCTGTCTATGCCTCGGGCTTTACCGCTGGTCTGCTCGAAGCCAAGCGCAATTTCGAAAAGGTCAGGATCGGCGAAGTGCCGGTGACGCCGTTCAAGGCAGGCGACACCATCAATGTCGGCCCCTTCAGCATCGAAGGTGTGGCCGTCAACCATTCGATCCCCGAGCCGATGTCGCTGATGATCCGCACGCCAGTCGGCAATGTCATCCATACCGGCGACTGGAAGATCGACCACGAGCCTTCGCTCGGCCCTCTGACCGATGAGACGCGGTTCCGTCAGCTCGGCGACGAGGGCGTTCTGGCGCTGATGTGCGATTCCACCAACGCGCTACGCGACGGCGTTTCGCCCTCCGAAAAGGATGTGTCGGAAAGCCTGCGCAAGATCATCGAGAATGCCGAAGGGCGGGTGGCGATCACCACCTTCTCGTCGAATGTCGGGCGCATCCGCACTGTTGCCGAGGCTGCCGAGGCGGCAGGTCGCGAAGTGCTGCTGCTCGGCAGCTCGCTGAAGCGGGTCGTCGACGTTGCCCAGGATATCGGCCTGATGGAGGGCGTGAAGCCTTTCATCTCCGAGGACGAATACGGCTACATCCCGCGCGACAAGGTCGTCGTCATTCTGACCGGCAGCCAGGGCGAGGCGCGGGCAGCGCTTGCCAAGCTTTCCCGCGACGAGATGCGCAATGTGGCATTTGCGGCCGGCGATATCGTCGTGTTTTCCTCGCGCTCCATTCCCGGCAACGAGAAGGCGATCCAGGACATCAAGAACGGCCTCGTCGAGCAGGGTGTGCACATCATCACCGATACCGAGGCGCTGGTTCACGTCTCCGGCCATCCCCGCCGCAACGAGTTGCAACGGATGTACGAGTGGACGCGGCCGAAGATCGTCGTGCCGGTGCATGGCGAGGCGACGCATCTGACGGCGCACAAGGAGCTTGCCGAGCAATCCGGCATCGCCCTGGTGCCGCGCGTGCGCAACGGCGATATTCTGCGGCTGGCGCCCGGTCCCGCCGAGGTGATCGGCCAGGCGCCACATGGCCGCATCTACAAGGACGGTACGCTGATCGGCGATTTCGACGAGATGGGGATCGGCGAGCGCAAGAAGCTTTCCTATGTCGGTCATGTCGCGGTCAGCGTCGTGCTCGACGCCCGCTATGACATCGTCGGTGATCCCGATCTCGTTTCGATCGGCCTGCCGGTCTACGACGTCGAGGGCGAGGAGATGGAAGATACGCTCTTCGAAGCGGCGATCAGCGCCATCGAAAGCATTCCGCGCGCCCGTCGCAAGGATATCGACATGCTGCAGGAGGCCGTGCGCCGGGCCATCCGCTCGGCCGCGAACCAGGTCTGGGGCAAGAAGCCGGTCGTCACCGCCTTCGTCACCAAGGTCTGACCATGCTTGGCCGCGTGAACCATGTCGCCATTGCCGTCGCCGATCTGGCCGCGGCAACGGCCGCCTATCGTGACACGCTAGGCGCTGCCGTATCGCAGCCGCAGGCTCTGCCGGAACACGGCGTCACCGTCGTCTTCGTCGAATTGCCGAACACCAAGGTCGAATTGCTGCAACCGCTCGGCGATACCTCGCCGATCGGAGCCTTCCTCGAAAAGAACCCGTCTGGCGGGATGCACCATATCTGCTACGAGGTGGATGATATCATTCTCGCCCGTGACCGGTTGGTCGAGGCCGGGGCAAGGGTACTCGGCGACGGCCAGCCGAAAACCGGCGCGCATGGCAAACCGGTGCTGTTTCTGCATCCCAAGGATTTCTTCGGCACGCTGATCGAACTTGAACAGGCGTGACCCCTGCGGCAGAATGCCTCCGAGGCGGCTATGCGCGTCATCCGCTTTGAGTTGGCTGCCATTCCGCCGTATAAGGGCGCCTAACTCAAAGTGACAGAACGTCTGTTGCCGTCCTCTAAAGCATGTCGCGCAAAAGTGTGCAGCGGTTTTGCGGCAACGACATGCGTAAAACAAAGAGCTAAAGCGCAAGGAGCGAATCTGAAAGATCGCGACGCGCTTTAGCGCGACACCACCGGGAACCACAATGCTCCAGACATTTCTTCAGGGATTTGCCGTCTACTTCATCGTCTGGTGGATGACGCTGTTTGCCGTCCTGCCGATCGGCCTGCGCACCCAGGCTGAGGACAATGACGTCGTTTTCGGCACCGTTCCGAGCGCGCCCAGCCGGTTTCGTGCCGCCTTCGTCTTTTCACTGACGACGGTGATTTCCGCTCTGATCTACGGCCTCTGGTATGTCTGCGACACCTATTTCGGCTGGGGCTTCGATGCTCTTCCACAACTCGGGCCGAGCTTCTATTAAGAGCTAGCTTTTGCCCAAACTTTGGGCAGATGTATATCACTAAAAAGCGAACTTCGTCACACCAGCGTCATGCGATTGCGGCAAAGAGCTGGCGTAAGGGAATGAGGATCATTCCCTTACGGAAGTTGTTTGGATTTTTAGGGTAGGGTGAAGTCGAAAAGCCAAAAAAAAACAAGGCTAAAAGCCTTGTTTTAAGTATCGCGTGATCTGTAACCGTTGCCGGGGCAGCGACGAGCGCGCCTAAGATCTGATCCTCCCAAGACTTGACCGCGAATTTGGCAAGAATTTATCTCTCTTGCCTGTTTTGTGAGCTAAAGCTAGCTCAAACATTGGGCTTTGTCATTAGCTTTTTTTGCATTTTTGCTACACTCTAGTAAAATTTTTCTGTTGACAAGATTTTCGTTCAAGTCCTTATAAACACGCGCTTTTCGACGCCCTTCCATTTTGGGGCTGCGAACATGCGCTCCGGGGAGGTTGCCAACGTTCGTTGCGGGTTTCCTTCCTGCCGCGAAGCGGCTATGAACGCTCCCGACATCCACCACTGTCTTTCGATTCCGCTTACGGCGGGATCTCAACTGCTTCGGAATCCGCCATGCGTCTGTCCCGCTATTTCATGCCCATCCTCAAGGAAAACCCCAAGGAGGCGGAAATCGTCTCCCACCGGCTGATGTTGCGCGCCGGCATGATCCGCCAGCAGTCGCAGGGCATCTATTCCTGGCTGCCGCTCGGCAAACGCGTGCTCGACAAGGTCAACGCCATTATCCGCGACGAGCAGAACCGCGCCGGCGCCATCGAGCTTTCGATGCCGACCCTGCAGTCGGCCGAACTCTGGCAGGAGAGCGGCCGCTACGACGCCTACGGCAAGGAGATGCTGCGCATCAAGGACCGCCAGGATCGGCCGATGCTCTATGGCCCCACCAACGAGGAGATGGTGACGGATATTTTCCGCTCCTCCGTCAAGTCGTACAAGGACCTGCCGCTCAATCTCTATCACATCCAGCTGAAGTTCCGCGACGAGATTCGCCCGCGCTTCGGCACCATGCGCTCGCGCGAATTCATGATGAAGGATGCCTATTCCTTCGATCTGACGCGTGAAGCGGCGGAGCATTCCTACAACAAGATGTTCGCCGCCTACCTCAGAACCTTCGACCGGCTCGGCCTGCGCGCCATTCCGATGCGCGCCGATACCGGCCCGATCGGCGGCAAGCTCAGCCATGAATTCATCATTCTCGCCGACACCGGCGAATCCGAGGTTTTCTGCCACAAGGATTTCGTCGACTTCAATATACCCGACGAACGCACTGATTTCGACAGTGTCGAAGGCCTGCAGGCGATCTTCGACAAGTGGACCTCGCTCTATGCGGCGACCTCGGAAATGCATGACGAGGCGGCCTTCAACGCCGTTCCCGAAGGCGACCGCCTATCGGCACGCGGCATCGAGGTCGGCCACATCTTCTATTTCGGCACGAAATATTCGGAGCCGATGGGCGCGAAAGTGCAGGGACCCGACGGCAAGGAACATTTCGTTCACATGGGTTCCTACGGTATCGGCCCGACACGCCTTGTTCCCGCCATCATCGAAGCCTCGCATGACGACAATGGAATCATCTGGCCGGCATCGGTGGCGCCCTTCGATGTCGTGGTGATCAACATGAAGGCAGGCGATCAGGCCTGCGACGATACCTGCGAGCTGATCTATGCCGCGCTGACCAAGGCCGGCAAGGATGTGCTCTACGACGATACCGACGACCGGGCCGGCACGAAATTCGCGACCGCCGACCTGATCGGTGTGCCCGTCCAGATCATCGCCGGCCCGCGCGCGGTCGCAAACGGCGAAGTCGAGGTGAAGGACCGCAAGACCGGCGCCCGCGAAACGATGACCATCGAAGCGGCGATCAACAGGTTCGTGGCTTAAGGAAACGGAGGCGAAATGGCAGAGGCAGCAGTGGACCGGAGTTCAAAATCCGGCTTGGGTCCGGCTGGCAAGCCATTTTCCACCTTCGAACGCCTCGTGGCGTGGCGCTATCTGCGCGCCCGCCGCAAGGAAGCCTTCATCTCGGTCATCGCCGGCTTTTCCTTCGTCGGCATCACGCTCGGCGTTGCGACGCTGATCATCGTCATGGCGGTGATGAACGGCTTCCGCACCGAGCTCGTCTCGCGCATCCTCGGCATTAACGGCCACATGATTGTCCAGCCGTCCGATGGTCCCTTCACCGATTATCCCGACCTCTCCAGCAGGCTGGCCGCCGTGCCCGGCGTCAAAATGGCGCTGCCCTTGGTAGAAGGCCAGGTGCTTGCCTCCGCCCAAGCTGGCGGCAGCACCGGTGCTTTGGTGCGCGGCGCCCGCGCCGAGGACTTGACCAAGCTGAAGACCATCTCCGACAACATCAAATCAGGCGACATGGTGGGTTATGCCTCCGGCCAAGGCGTGCTGATCGGCACCGGCATGGCCAACCAACTCGGCCTGAGCGTCGGCGACCTCATCACCCTGACCTCGCCGGATGGTGACATTACGCCGATGGGCGTCAGCCCGCGCGTCAAGTCCTACAAGATCTCCGGCCTCTTCGAGATCGGCATGTCGGAATATGATTCCTCGATCATCTTCATGCCGCTCGAGGAAGCGCAGCTGTATTTCAATGCCGAGGGACTGGTGCAGTCGATCGAGCTTTTCGTCGATCACCCCGACGACATCGACGCTCTGAAGCCCAAGGTGGAGGAAGCGGCAGGCCGCCAGATCAACCTCACCGACTGGCGCCAGCGCAATCAGACCTTCTTTTCGGCGCTGCAGGTCGAGCGCAACGTCATGTTCATGATCCTGACGCTGATCGTGCTTGTCGCGGCGTTGAACATCATCTCCGGTCTCATCATGCTGGTGAAGGACAAGGGCAGCGATATCGCCATTCTGCGCACCATGGGCGCCAGCGCCGGCGCGATCATGCGCATCTTCTTCATGACCGGGGCGGCGATCGGTATCGTCGGCACCGTTGCCGGCGTGCTGCTCGGCGTCCTCGTCTGCGTCAACATCGAATCCATCCGCCAGTTCTTCTCCTGGATTTCAGGCACGGTGATCTTCAATCCGCAGGTCTATTTCCTCAGTCAGCTGCCGGCCGAGATGGATCTCAGCGAAACCATCTCGATCGTCGTCATGGCGCTGACGCTCTCCTTCATCGCGACCATCTTCCCGGCCTGGCGCGCCTCCAGGCTCGATCCGGTGCAGGCCCTACGCTACGAATAAGGAATGCCGCCTTCATGAAACGCAACGTCGTTCTCAAGCTTACCGGCGTCGAGCGCCATTACGGGCAGGGCGATATGCTGCTCCCGATCCTGAAGAGCGCGGATTTCTCGCTGTCGAAAGGCGAGATCGTCGCTCTCGTTGCCCCCTCCGGCACGGGCAAGTCGACCCTGCTGCATGTCGCCGGCCTCTTGGAACATCCCGATGGCGGTGAAGTCAGCATCAACGGCCATGCCTGCGACGGCCTGAGCGATGAGAAACGTACCGCGATCCGCCGCAGCGAGATCGGCTTCGTCTATCAATTCCACCACCTGTTGCCGGAATTTTCCGCACTCGAGAACATCATGATGCCGCAGCTGATCGCCGGGCTGTCCTGGAAGGAGGCCGGTGAGCGGGCGGGCCAGCTTCTCGATTATATGCGCATCGGCCATCGTGGCGCCCATCGCCCTGGCGAGCTTTCCGGCGGCGAGCAACAGCGCGTCGCGATCGCCCGCGCCGTCGCCAATGCGCCGAGCTTGCTTCTTGCCGACGAGCCGACCGGCAACCTCGACCCGGAAACGGCAAGCTACGTCTTCGATGCGCTGGAGGCGCTGGTGCGCCAGTCCGGCCTCGCGGCCCTCATCGCCACCCACAATCATGAACTCGCCCGTCGCATGGATCGGCGCGTGACGATCGCGGATGGCAAGGTCGTCGATTTCTAGAGCATGTCGCCCGGACGTGTGCAGCGGTTCCGGGATAACGCTGCAGAAACAAAAATCTAAGGCAGCGATTACGGGATGACCAGCCCGCCGCGATAATCGAGCATATAGGCCTTCTGGCCGTTTACCATGATGCATTCGTGGCCGCTGAACCGCTCGCAACCGCCTTCGCTGCGGTCGAGATAGCGGCCGGTTGGATGATCGAATTCCATCCCGCCGAGAAAGCGCTCCTGCCGATACATGGCTGAAAGTGCCGCTTTGATCACTGCCCCGGCGGCAGCGCCGTCGATGAGATCTGGTGCGACGATCCAACCGAAATAGTTCATCACCCACACGGGCTCGCCGGCAAACCACACCACCTCCTGTCCAGCGAAATCGGTGCCGCCGAAATAGCTGTCGAGATAGCGCCAGTCGCCGCGCTCATAGCCCATATCGTGGGCACCCGGCCGGCAGGGCGCGCGCGGCACGCCGCCGCCGACATAGGTCGCAGCCTTGGCCTCTACGACGAATTCGTTCAGCATCGCAATGTCGAGCACGTCGTTCTCCTCTCGGCCGGATGCTGGCAAATATGCAGTGATCTGTAAAGAACAAAAAAAGAACATCAGCCGAGACAAGCGGGTCGTCTTGAGAGGAGGTCGGCCGTCTGGCGACCATGTCACGATCTACGGCAGATCGCGAAACAACATCGCTCCTCATCAGATCGCGTCCCGGACCTTACCGAATCGCAATGCGCATCCCGGGATTTTCTAACGCAAGAAAGAAGGAAAAGATTCCTGTTGACAACGGAACAAACATCGAACAAATTAAAAACATAACAAGTAAGGGAGAGCCAAATGAC
Source organism: Rhizobium sp. NZLR11 (assembly GCF_019685115.1). Lineage (NCBI taxonomy): Bacteria > Pseudomonadati > Pseudomonadota > Alphaproteobacteria > Hyphomicrobiales > Rhizobiaceae > Rhizobium > Rhizobium sp. NZLR11. Next base: position 374,806 of record NZ_JABDWD010000003.1, read on the forward strand.
TGACATGATCCGTGATATCGCAGCATTCACCTCCATCGCAATGTTCGTTGCCAGCTTCTCGCTCATCGTCATGGCAATCTAAAGTTTTCAGGGGACCGCATGGCAGTCATGCGGTCCGGACGCGGGACTTCTTCTGGACATCTTCGCCCTCTATGCCGACAATGCGTCCGATTCATTCGGGTGATTGGGAAGGCATGGCATGGCGGATACGGCAAAGGGTTCAACGGCTGAGGTGACCGGCGGCACGCCGGGCTTCATCCACCTGAGGGTCCACTCCGCCTATTCGCTTCTCGAAGGCGCCTTGCCGCTGAAGAAGATCCTTTACAAGGCGACCGGCGACAGCCAGCCGGCGATCGCCATTACCGACACCAACAATCTGTTCGTCGCGCTGGAATTCTCCCAGAAAGCGATGGAGGAGGGCCTGCAGCCGATCATCGGCTGCCAGGTCTCGATCGACATGGAAGACGGGCTGGAAACGGAAAAGCGCGGCGGCCAGCAGGCCCTGATCAAGCTGCCGTCGATCGTTCTTCTCGCTGCCACCGATGCCGGTTACGAACGGCTCGTCGACCTCGTCAGCCGCGCCTATCTCGGCGGCGAAAGCAACCAGGCCATTCATATCAAGGCCTCCTGGCTGGAAGAGGCCGGCACAGAAGGGTTGATCGCCCTGACCGGCGCCCTGACCGGGCCTGTCGACGTGGCGATCAAGGAGGGCCATGCAGCCCAGGCGGAAGTCCGGCTGCTTGCGCTGAAGCGTCTCTTTGGCGACCGGCTCTATGTCGAGCTGCAGCGGCACGGTACCTACGACAAGCGCCATGAGCAGAGGATCGTCGGGCTTGCCTATCTCAACGACCTGCCGCTGGTTGCGACCAACGAGGCCTTCTTTCCGACACGCGACGATTACGACGCCCATGATGCGCTGATGGCGGTCGCCCACAATGCCATCGTCTCCGACGATAGCCGCTTTCGCCTGACCCCGGACCATTATCTGAAGAGCCGGGCCGAGATGGCCAAGCTCTTCGCCGATCTGCCGGAAGCGCTGGAAAACACCATCGAGATCGCCAAGCGTTGCTCCTTCGTGCTGAAGACGCGAAAGCCGATCCTGCCGCGCTTCACCGGTGCGACCGACGATCCCGAGGAGGCCGAACGCGCCGAGGCGAGCGAACTGCGCCGCCAGGCAGTCGAAGGGCTGGACATGCGGCTTTCGACGCTCGGCATGTCGCCGGGTTACGAGGAAAAGGAATATCGCGAGCGACTGGATTTTGAACTCAGCGTCATCGAGCGCATGCGTTTTCCCGGGTACTTCCTGATCGTTGCCGACTTCATCAAATGGGCCAAGCAGCAGGATATACCGGTCGGCCCGGGCCGCGGTTCGGGCGCAGGTTCCCTGGTCGCCTACGCGTTGACGATCACCGACGTCGATCCGCTGCGGTTTTCGCTGCTCTTCGAGCGCTTCCTCAATCCGGAACGCGTCTCGATGCCGGACTTCGACATCGACTTCTGCCAGGACCGCCGCGAAGAGGTGATCCGCTACGTCCAGGCCAAGTATGGCCGCGAGCAGGTGGCGCAGATCATCACCTTCGGTTCGCTGCAGGCGCGCGCCGCCCTTCGCGATGTCGGCCGCGTGCTGGAAATGCCTTACGGCCAGGTAGACAAGATCTGCAAACTCGTGCCGAACAATCCGGCCAATCCGACGCCGCTGTCCAAAGCGATCGAGGAGGAGCCGAAGCTGCAGGAGGAGGCGGCGAAGGAGCCGGTCGTCGCGCGCCTGCTCGACATTGCCCAGAAGATCGAGGGGCTTTACCGCCATGCCTCGACGCATGCCGCCGGCATCGTCATCGGCGACCGCCCGCTTTCCAAGCTGGTGCCGATGTATCGCGATCCGCGCTCCGACATGCCGGTCACCCAGTTCAACATGAAATGGGTAGAGCAGGCCGGCCTGGTCAAATTCGACTTTCTTGGCCTGAAGACGCTGACGGTGCTGAAGGTCGCGGTCGATTTTGTCGCCAAGCTCGGCGTCAAGGTCGATCTCGCGGCGATCCCTCTCGACGACAAGAAGACCTACGAGATGCTGTCGCGCGGCGAGACGGTCGGCGTGTTCCAGGTGGAAAGTGCCGGCATGCGCAAGGCGCTGATCGGCATGAAGCCGGACTGCATCGAGGACATCATCGCCCTGGTGGCGCTCTACCGTCCGGGTCCGATGGAGAACATCCCGACCTACAATGCCCGCAAGCACGGTGAAGAAGAGCTGGAATCGATCCATCCGATGATCGACCACCTGCTCAAGGAAACCCAAGGCGTCATCGTCTACCAGGAACAGGTGATGCAGATCGCCCAGGTCCTGTCCGGTTACTCGCTCGGAGAAGCCGATCTTCTGCGCCGCGCCATGGGCAAGAAGATCAAGGCCGAGATGGACCAGCAGCGCGAACGCTTCGTCGTCGGCGCCGTCAAGAACGGCGTATCGAAGCCGCAGGCCGACAATATCTTCGAACTGCTGGCGAAGTTCGCCAATTACGGCTTCAACAAGTCGCATGCCGCTGCCTACGCCATCGTCTCCTACCAGACGGCCTATATGAAGGCGCATTATCCGGTCGAATTCCTCGCCGCCTCGATGACGCTCGACATGTCCAACACCGAAAAGGTCAACGATTTCCGCCAGGATGCCAAGCGCCTCGGTATCGAAGTGATCGCACCCTCGGTGCAGACCTCCTTCCGCCATTTCCAGACCGGCGCCAACCGCATCTATTATGCGCTCGCCGCCCTCAAGGGCGTCGGCGAATCCGCCGTCGACCATATCGTCGAGGTGCGTGGCGACAAGCCTTTTGCCGGCATCGAGGATTTCTGCCTGCGCATCGATCCGCGCCAGGTCAATCGCCGCGTGCTTGAAAGCCTGATTTTTGCCGGCGCCTTCGATTGTTTCGGCACCGACCGCGCCCAGCTTTCGGCCGGCCTCGACCGCATCCTCGGTTATGCCCAGCGCGCCCAAGAGAACAAGCTGAGCGGCCAGTCGGACATTTTCGGCAGCACCCTGACCTCGGGGCCGGAAAAAATCTCCCTGCCGCCGTTCTCGCCCTGGCTTGCCTCCGAGCGGCTGCTCAAGGAATTCCAGGTGCTGGGCTTCTATCTCACAGCCCACCCGCTCGATTCCTACAGCAACCTCCTGCAGAAGATGCGGGTGCAGACCTTTGCCGAATTTTCCCAAGCAATCAAACAGGGCGCCTTCAATGCGCGCCTCGCCGGCACCGTCATTTCGAAGCAGGAGCGCAAGACCCGCACCGGCAACAAGATGGGCATCATCGTCTTTTCCGACTCCTCCGGCCAGTTCGAGGCGGTGCTGTTTTCGGAAATGCTCAACCAGTATCGCGACGTGCTGGAGTCGGGAAAATCCTTCGTGCTGACCGCAACCGGCGAGGAGCGGCCGGAAGGCATCGGCTTGCGCATCCAGACGATCCAGTCGCTGGAGGAAAAGTCGCTGCAGATGCAGAAGGCGCTGCGCGTCTATGTCCGCGATTCCGGACCGCTGAAGATGGTCGCCGGTCATCTCAACGCCAAGGGCGACGGCCTCGTGTCCTTCATCGTCATCAAGGAGGAGGGCAAACGCGAGGTGGAAGTGGCGCTGGCGGAGAAATACCGCATCACCCCGGAGATCGCCGCCGCTCTTCGCGCCGCCCCCGGTGTCGTCGATGTCGAGCTTGTCTGATCACCCCGGCTGATGGTGATCAAATCTGGGTGATCGTGATCAGCCACGCGTAATGGTGATGAAATCCGTGCCGTCGCCGGTGTCACGGCCAAGGCCGGTATCGGAGATCGTCAGCGTCGAGCCGGGCGCGATCAGCGCGTCGATCCTGCGGCGGGTCTCCTCCGGGATCGTGATGCGGCTGAGCGACCGGACAATCGGCCTGCCGGTGATGATCGAGCTTTCCTGGTTGGTGATGCCGAGCCGCTTCATCGTCTCGCGGGAGAGATTGTTTTCCAGCGTGATGCCGAGCCAGTCCGCCGTGCCGGCCGTTTCATCGACCGCATGCAGCGTGAAGAAATGTGTGCCAAGCGCCAAGCCCGGATCGGCGATGGTCACCGGCGCTTCGAAGATCGGCTTGAACGCCCGGCGCACCATGATGACGCCGTTCGGCGGTTCACCCTTGCCCGCCGCGGCATAGACTTCCCTCAGGAGCGCGTCGGAGACCAGACTTCTGTCACCGACAAATTCGGCCGGCCGCAGCGTCTTGAAAGTCTTGATCGCCTGCACGGTCGACGGCCCGAGCAAGCCGTCCGGATCGCCGGCGGAAAAGCCGAGCTGGTTGAGCAAGGCCTGGATGTCGATGATCGTCTCGCGCAGCGTGCGGCGGGTGATCAGCATGCTGATCGGCTCGGACGGCGGCTCGGGTTCGTGCGCGGTGATCGGCGAAGCTGCCGGCATCGGCATGGCCGCCGTATCGTTCATCGCCACCTGCACCGGTGTGCCCGGACTGTCGGGCATCGAGGGCCGCAGTTCGACATCTGAAAGCAGCAGCATCGGCGCCGGCGCTTGCCGATGGAAAAGGGTCGGATGGTCGATCGGCTGCGGCGCCACTTGGCCGTCGCTGATGATGACGGGAATGCCGGGCTCGGTCATCCCGTAGAGCATCTTTGCAAAGGCGCCCGGCATGCGCACGCAGCCATGTGAGGCCGGATAACGCGGCACGGAATTCGATTCGTGCAGCGCAATGCCGGACCAGGTCAGCCTTTGCATGAACGGCATCGGCGCCGCCGAATAGAGATTGGATTCATGGTATTTCTGCTTTTCGAGCACCGAGAAGATGCCGCTCGGCGTCGTGTGCCCGTCCTTGCCGGTCGAGACCTTCGAGGTCGCGACGACCTCGGTACCGTCATAGACCGCAAGCGACTGCCTGTCCTTCGAGACGATGATCTGCAGCGTGCGCGCATCTGCGGCAAGGGCAGGGTGCACGAGTGCGGTGGCCGACAGCAAGCCGAGGCCGAAGACGAGACGCGAGAACATGATACCCAACCATACGCAATACTTGCAGGGCACACTATGGGACGAAGTTTAAGGAAGATTTTATAGGCTGCGCGGCAGCCCGGGCTCACGCCTTAGTGATCGCGCTTGCCGCTGCCGAAGGTGTAGCCGGTCTCGACCGTGTTCTTGCCGAACTTGTCGCGCAGCTTGTCCATCGCCGCTTCGGCGGCCGCTCGCCGGCCGGAGTGCCGGTCGATGAGATCGGGCGGATCGGCGCGCGCGGCATCGCCGAGATCGCTGACGCCGATGCCGATCAGTCGGAACTTCGTGCCATCAGTTTCTTTTTCGAGAAGCTCGAGCCCGGTGCGGAAGATCCTGTCGGCAAGCTGGGTCGGGTCTTCGAGCTTGCGGTTGCGGGTGCGCGATTTGAAATCGGCGCTCTTCATCTTCAGGACGACGGTCTGGCCGGCAATGCCGCTTTTCTTCAGCCGCCAGGAGACCTTTTCGGAGAGGTTGCGCAGGATCGGCACCAGATCGTCATAACGCCAGATGTCGTCGAAGAAGGTCGTCTCGGACGAAACGCTCTTGGCCGCATCGTTGAGATGCACTTCACGGTCGTCGATGCCACGCGACAGCCGGGCGAGCCGCTGGCCGATGCTGCCGTAGCGGCGCATCAGGTCGTTTTCCTCCATCTGCTGCAACTGGCCGATGGTACGGATGCCATCTGCCTCCAGCGTCGCCGCAAAGGCCTTGCCGACGCCCCAGATGGTGGTGACGGGGCGCGGCGCCAGGAACTCGACCGCTTCTTCACGGCCGATGACGGAAAAGCCGCGCGGCTTGTGCAGGTCGGAGGCAACCTTGGCGAGGAATTTGCAATAGGAAAGCCCGACCGAAACGCTGATGCCGATTTCCTTTTCGACCCGGCGGGCGAATTTGGCGAGGGTGCGCGCCGGCGGATCGTGATGCAGCCTCTCGGTGCCACCAAGCTCGAGGAAGGCTTCGTCGATCGACAGCGGTTGCACCAGCGGCGTCAGATCCTGCATCATGGCGCGCACCTGGCGCCCGACCCGGACATATTTCTCCATGTCGGGCCTGATGACGATCGCCTCGGGGCATGCTTCCAGCGCTTTGAACATCGGCATCGCCGAACGCACGCCGTGGATGCGGGCGATATAACAGGCGGTGGAGACGACGCCGCGTTTGCCGCCGCCGATGATCACCGGCTTGTCGGCAAGTTCCGGATTGTCGCGTTTCTCGACGGCCGCGTAAAAGGCGTCGCAATCAATATGCGCAAGCGTCAATGCGTAGAGCTCGCGATGGCGCACCAGGCGGGGGCTGCCGCAGGACACACAACGGCGCGCCTCGCCCTTCTGCTCGGCAAGGCAGTCGCGACAGAAGCCGGGTGTCTTGTCGGGCGTGGGCGTCATCATGAGAACAAAGATTGAACGCCGCAACATTACGCCCTAAGCTTCCGAGTCTCAAGAGAGGCGGGAGCTTTGCCTTTGGATAACGATCTTCGTTTCGAGCCGGTAACGCCAGAACGCTGGGGCGACTTCGAAATCCTGTTCGGGCCGCAAGGTGCCTTCTATAATTGCTGGTGCGTCGCGCTGCGCCTGCCGCATGCGATAAGAACGAAGATGGCGACCGAGGAGCGCAAGGCGCATATGCAGGACCGGATCAAGGCGGGGCCGCCGCCGGGCATTCTCTGTTATGCGGATGGCGCACCGGTTGCCTGGGTGCAGGTCGGGCCGCGCCATGACGTGCCGCAGTTCAATTCGCCGCGCACCGTCTCGCGGCCGCTGGAGGAGGGTGATGCGCATGATCCATCCATCTGGGCCGTCAGCTGCTTCTTCCTGCTGCCCGGACTGCGTGGCAAGGGAATGAGCCATCGCCTGCTTTCCCTTGCGATCGACCATGCGCGGCGCCAGGGAGCGCGGCTGCTCGAAGCCTGTCCGATCGATCATGTGAAGCAGTCGAAATCCGTGACCCTCTGCGTCGGCTCGACGGCGATCTTCGATGCGGCCGGTTTCGAGATGGTGGCACGGCGCAAGGATGGCCGTCCGCTCATGCGGCTGGAACTGCGCGCATGAGAGCGCCGGAAAGAAAATGCGCCTCGATCAATTCGGCCGCATGCGTCCAGTCGCTGGCGCGGCTGATGTCGTCAGCGGCAGCCGGTGCGAAACGATGGACGGGCGAGTTCGGCATCAGATGAATCAGCAGGCAATCGGCGACGTGATCCCTGACGGAATGCAGATTGCGCGCCATATCATCGATGAAGACGACGGGAAGGGAGCGGCTGGCATGCAAGGCGTGAACGATCGGCCCCTTCGGCTGCTCGGTGGCAAGCAGCGGAAAAAGCAGGCCCAGCCTGTCGAGCAGGCGGCGGCGCTGGTCCTGGAACCGCGGCTGCATCGCCGTCAGGAACAGCACGTCGGCCTCCTGCGAAAGCCGGTCGAGCGTTTCGACGACGCGGTCGAGCGGCGTCTGCCACAGCTCCTGCGCCTCGAAGAATTCCTCGATCAGCCGGCTGACCTGCGGATCCTCGATCTCCGCGCCATCCGCCTGCGAGACGATGTTGCCGTGAAGCTTAAACGATCGCGGCAGAAACGCGTGTCCCTGGCTTTGAAGGAAAAGCTGGAAAGGACCGATGAACTGCAGCACGACGTCGTCGACGTCGCAGACGATCAACGGGCGTTCGCCGAGGCGGATATGCGAGACATCGAGGTCCGGAGTGCGGGCCACGGTCAGTATTCTCCGGAATCGAGACCCGGCGAAGAGAAATGCCGCCAGGCGGCGGTCACCGTCTCCGGGCTGATGCCGCTCGCAGCGCAGAAAGCCATCGCCGTCGGTTCGTGGTTCATCAGGAAATCCATCATGCCGGCAAGGAATCCCGGGTCGTCGACGGCGTTGCGCACCTGGCCGGGCGCGACACCCGTCAGGGCGAGGAATCGGCCGAACATGTCGGAATCGCCGGCGAGCCAACCGAGCACGGCGATCGCGGTTGCGTGCGGGTCGGCGGCCTGTTGTTTCGAAGTCTTGAAGTTGCTTTGCATTTCGAGGGGTAAGTTACCTTTTCTTCAACCAAATACCGCTAGCGTGCGCTATCGGTTTCACGGAGCTATTGTCCGCATGTGCTTATCTCATGGGACCAACGGCTGCTTGAACGGACGTAGGGACAGCTTGTCATGCCCAAACAGGTGATGATTGTAGAAGATAACGAGCTCAACATGAAGCTCTTTCGCGACCTCATCGAGGCGTCCGGGTACACCACGATCCAGACGAGAAATGGCATGGAGGCGCTCGATCTGGCGCGCAAGCATCGCCCCGACCTCATCCTGATGGATATTCAGCTTCCCGAGGTTTCCGGCCTCGAAGTCACGAAATGGCTGAAGGAAGACGACGAGCTGCACGTCATTCCCGTCATTGCCGTCACGGCTTTCGCGATGAAGGGCGACGAGGAGCGGATCCGCCAGGGCGGCTGTGAGGCCTATGTTTCCAAGCCGATCTCGGTTCCGAAATTCATCGAGACGATCAAGACCTATCTGGGCGATGCCTGACGCATCGGAAAGACACCTATGACTGCGCGAATACTGGTGGTGGACGATATTCCGGCCAATGTGAAGCTGCTCGAAGCGCGGCTGCTCGCGGAGTATTTCGACGTCATGACCGCGGCCGACGGCTACACGGCGTTGGCGATCTGCGAGCGCAACCAGGTCGATCTCATCCTGCTCGATATCATGATGCCCGGCATAGATGGTTTCGAGGTCTGCGAGCGGCTGAAAGCCAGCCAGAAGACCGCGCATATTCCCGTCGTCATGGTCACCGCGCTCGACCAGCCGGCCGATCGCGTCCGCGGTCTGAAGGCTGGCGCCGACGATTTCCTCACCAAGCCGGTCAACGATCTGCAGCTGATCTCACGGGTGAAGAGCCTGCTGCGGTTGAAGACGTTGAGCGACGAGCTGCGCATTCGCGCCGACACCGCCCATACGATGGGCATCGACGACCTCACGCGGGCAGTCGAGGGCCGCGCCGACGAGACCGCTCAGGTCCTGCTCGTCGACGGCCGCGCCAATTCGCAGGAGCGCCTTATCAGAGCGCTGAAGCCCGTTGCCGACGTGCTTGCCCTCTCCGATCCGCAGGCCGCCCTCTTCGAGGCGGCCGAAAGCGCGTTCGATCTCGTCATCGTCAACGCCAATTTCGACGATTACGATCCGCTTCGCCTCTGCTCGCAGCTGCGCTCGCTGGAGCGCACGCGCTTCCTGCCGATCCTGATCATCACCGAGCAGGGCGCTGACGAGATGGTCGTGCGCGCGCTCGATCTCGGCGTCAACGACTACATCATCCGCCCGGTCGATCCCAACGAGCTGGTTGCCCGCAGCCTGACGCAGATCCGCCGCAAGCGCTACAACGACCGTCTGCGCGCCAGCGTCAAGCAGACGATCGAGCTTGCGGTAACCGATCCGCTGACCGGCCTCTATAACCGGCGCTATCTCGACAATCATCTGAACGTGCTCTTCAACCGTTCAATGGCGCGCGGCCGGCCGCTTTCGGTGCTGATCACCGATATCGACCGCTTCAAGCAGGTCAACGATACCTATGGCCATGACGGCGGCGACGAAGTGCTGCGGGAATTTGCAAATCGCGTCCGTTCGACCATTCGCGGTGCCGACCTTGCCTGCCGCTACGGCGGGGAGGAATTCGTCGTTGTAATGCCCGACACCTCGCCTGAGATAGCCGCCGCTGTCGCCGAGCGCCTGCGCACGGCGATCGAAAGCGCTCCCTTCATGCTGAAACACGCCGGTGAGGCGCTGAACGTCACCGCGTCCTTCGGCATCGCCTCGCGTATTGCAGCGGTGCTGACTCCGGACCAGCTGATGAAGCAGGCCGATCTGGCTCTTTACGAGGCCAAGAATACCGGCCGCAACCGCGTTGTCGCCGCAGCCGCCTGACGAATCATCTGTCGCCTTCTGTGCCGTCTACGGGTTTTCCACAGTGGTAAGCGAATTATTGCCGATTTTTAATGCCCGCCCGCATGGCGCGGGGTGAAAATTTTGCCGCCAAATAGCCCAAAAATGGATTTCCGGCTTTGCTGCCGATGCGCCGCTGCCCGATAGTCTTGAAAGTGTGCGGCCATAGCTAAAAATGAAATAGCGACTATAAAAAATTCCCCATGCCGATAGGGCGAAATACAGTGCGATGGAGCCACCTCACCTAAGGGGAGGGGATGGGTAAGTTATTACGTTATAGTGTAGAATTTCTTCGAAGCGTGGATGCCTACGCTTCGAGCCCAAGCAGAGCCGACCAATCTTTGTATGCACCAAAACTGGACTTTTAACCATGGAATCAAGTCCGCAAAAATCATCATTAAGAATTTGTTGATTTTCTTTCATTTTTGCGCAAATTATCGGCTCATAAGAGAAGCGCTCCCGTTGAGGAGTTGTCGATACCCCATGATGCTCAGGTCCGCCGCATCTCCTGGGTCGTGGGGTCGGTCGGCTAGTAGGCAAGTTATAGCGGTTCCTCGTGCCGTTTTGCATGCTGGCCGACCCCCTTTCAAGAAAACGCCGCCACTTCCCGAAGATGGAAGGGCGGCGTTTTTCTGTTTGCGCTATCATCTTTAAAGGCGATCACCTGGACAACAAAAAACGCGCAACCCGAGGGCGCGCGCTTTTTTGAAATCCTGAGATCAAGTGACTACTTGATCTTGGTTTCCTTGAACTCGACGTGCTTCCGTGCAACCGGGTCGTACTTCGTCTTCGTCATCTTGTCCGTCATCGTACGGCTGTTCTTCGTCGTGACATAGAAGAAACCGGTGTCGGCTGTCGACAGCAGCTTGATCTTGATTGTTGTAGCCTTGGCCATGGTCGTCCTGCCTTTAAGGAAAATGAAAGCCGTGGAAACCGGATGGGCTCCACGGCAAATTCTGGCGCGAAACTACGAATCTCGCCCGAAAAGTCAAGTCCGTTTTCGAATGAACATCAGTCTGATGCCGGAAAGTAGGGCGTAGAGACCGAAGAACGCGGCAATCGCCCAGGCAAAACCGTTATTTCCGGCGACATCGATCGCTGCGCCGATCGCCTGCGGCCCGGCGACGGTTCCCATAGCGTAACAGAAGATGAAGGCGGCATTGGCCGCCGCAAGGTCGGAGCCCGTCAGCCGCGAGCCGAGGTGGCTAAGCCCGACGGTATAGAGACCGGAGACGCAGCCGCCCCAGAAAAGCAGCAGCCCGGCCATCAGCAGCCAGTTGTCGAGCAGCACCGGCAACACCATCGCGCCGATGAACCCCATCAGCGCCATGCCGGCCAGAAGCGGCCGCTTATCGGCGATGCGGTCGGAGAGCAGGCCGAGCGGGATCTGAAAGATGACGTTGCCGACGCCCATCATGGTGAGCAGAAGTGCTGCCTGCGATTCGGTAAAATGGGCCCGCACAGCAAAGATCGGGAAAAGCGACAGGCCGCCCGCTTCGACCGCGCCGAAGATGAAGACCGCCGCCGTCGCCGTCGGCACCAGGAAAACGTAGCGCATGAAATGCAACTCCGGTTTTTCCTCGAGCACCGGGCTTTCGTCGCGGGCTATGAAGATCGGAATGGCGGCCAGCAGGATGGCGCAGGCGCCGATCAGGAAGGGGAAGATGCCGTCGCTGCCGAGAATCGAGAACAGCAGCGGCCCGGCCGCGAAGCCGAGGGAAAGCACGGTCGCGTAGATGCCGAGCACGAAGCCGCGTTTGGAAGGCGGCGAAGCGGCATTGATCCAGAATTCGGAGAGGATGAACAGCGTCGTCGTCGCGCCATGGAAAGCGAAACGCAGTGGAAACCACATCCAGAAATCCTGGGCATAATAAAAACCGAGCGCGCTCAGCGCCGAAATCAGCACGGCCCAGAGCATTGTCGGCGCAACGCCGTATTTATGGGCGAGCCTAGTGGTGATCGGCGCGGCGGCCATCGCCGCGACCCCGGCCATTGCCGTGTTGAGCCCGATCAGGGTGGACGAGATGCCGCGTTTTTCGAGGATGATGCTGAGAAGCGGAAGTCCGAGGCCGATTGCTATGCCAACGGCAGAAATGGACGAGATGGCTGCCACCAGAGAAGGCCAATGGATTTCTTCGACATCGCCCGGTGTGCCGTTTCTCGGCTGAGACATTTATCCATCCTTAGAAAGCTACGCGCGCGAATCGGCCGGTCACCTCACACAGATAGACACAGACGTGCCAAATCCGGGTGACGGGCAGCGTTTCGCAATATGTCCGATGTGAGTGACCACCTGCGGAATGTAAAGCCTGTTCAGACAAGAAAAGCTTACCATGTCAAATCGTTGAGGATCGTCGGCCGCCGCGTTCGGGTGGTGATCGGTGGAGCGCTGGCACTACACGTCAAATATGTCTGGAAGGTGAAGGCGCTAATCCGGCCGGCCGGGGATGTCATAATCGTCGGAACCGTCACTCTCTCCACCGAAACCGTGCATGCGCAACGCCCATTGCAGGCCGATGACGCCGCCCTTGATCGGCTGGATCGAGGCAAGCGCGGTGATGACGGTGATCGGCGCCCAGATGGCAAGATGCGCCCATACCGGCAGCACGAAGGTCATGTCGGTCAGCATATAGCCACCGACCACGACGTGGCCGAGAACGAGGATGACGATATAGGGCGGCAGGTCGTCCGCGCGTTGGTGATACATCGCCTCGCCGCAGGCTGCGCAATGATCGACCGGCTTCAGAAAGGCGCGAAAGAGCTTGCCGCTGCCGCAAGCCGGGCAGCGGTTCATCAGCCCCCGCATGATGGAGCGCCCAACCGGACGCTCGACCTCAGGCATATCCCCGTAGCGGACAGCCGGATCGGTCGGTGTGCGCATCGCATGTTCCTCTTCGGAGCTAAAGAATGTCATTTGAGCCTTCTGATGCGATGAAATACAGGTTAAACGCAAATGAATCAAACGTTTGCAACGAGCCTCGCCCCAGCGTGCCACAGTTCACGCAGCTGCAGGGCCAATATCTGGCCTCCATTTATGCCTACACCAGGATCTTCAAACGCCCTCTCGCAGAAGCCGATATGCATGGCCACTTTGAGGTGACCGCACCGTCTGTCCACCAGATGGTGCTAACGCTGGAAAAAGCCGGTCTCATTCAACTTGTTGCGACGGCGGCTATCCCGCTGTTTCGCCAGTGCTGCTCCGAATATCCCAAGGGCCCGAAACGGCGCTTCGATCTCAATGCCTAACGGCGTCAAGGTATATGCCTTCCGGCTTTCAACATCGATTTGCGCCACGAGTGCTGCCGTTTCGAGCTCTCTCAGATTCCGGGTCAACTCCTTGGCACTGATGCCTTCGATCGCCACGAGCAGCGCATTGTATCGACGCGGTCCGGAAAGCACTAGTACGCGCAAAATATGGAGCTTCCACCGTCCGCCGATGGTGTTGATCGCGACATCAAGCGGGCAGGATGCGGGGTCGTGCTCGGAGGACTCTGGCTCTGAGACCAATAAGGGAACCTCGCGGTGCGTTGAGGCACCTGGGTGCAGCTCGCTAATATCCTCCAATGATGATCTCCGAAGAACCAACAGTACCCGCCGAGTTTAGCGGTCCCGCCCTTTCGATGCCAGCACTTTCGATGCCGGCATGGGTTGACCGTGAAGCCTATCCATTCACCTCAAAGTGGTTCGATCTTCCCGATGGAAGGATGCACTATATTGATGAGGGCGAGGGTGATATTCTCCTATTCGCGCACGGCAATCCCAGCTGGTCGTTTGAATACCGCCACCTCATCCGTCATTTTTCTTCGACTCATCGCTGCATTGCGCTCGATTATCTCGGGTTCGGCCTTTCCGACAAGCCGCCTCACCTGTCCTATCTCCCTCAATTCCACTCGGCCAATCTTGGTCGATTCATCGAAGGGCTCGATCTCAAGAACATTACCCTCGTCTTTCAGGATTGGGGCGGTCCGATCGCGCTCAGCTACGCGGTCGCCAATCCATCGAGAGTGAGTCGGATCATCGCATCGAATAGCTGGTTCTTCGATGTGCGGGAGTATCCGGCCGTTCGACGCTTCAGCCATATTATCGGAAGTGCGTTCGGACGGATGCTGTGCAAGCACCTCAATTTGTTTCCTCGCGTGCTTCTTAAAGCCTCGTTCGGAGATTCCTCGAGGCTGGGTCCAGAGGTCCACGCGCAATATCTGGCGCCGTTTCCAACGGCGGCCGAGCGCAAGGGCACATGGGTTTTCCCGCGCGCCATCGTCGGGGAAAGCTCTTGGCTGGCTGAGATCTGGGCGCGGCGTCACACCCTAAAGGACCGGCCAACACTCCTGATCTGGGGAATGAAGGACCCTGGTTGCACGCCGCTGCTTCCACGCTGGACGGAGGTGTTCACGGACCACCGTCTCATTACGCTCGACGATGTCGGTCACAACGTTGCTGAGGAAGCTGGGCGGCACCTTATCGGCCCGATTGCGAGCTTTCTTTCGGATCGATCACCGTCATGACCTGTGTAGCGATACTAGGTGGCAGCGGCCGCTTGGGCAGCCGCATCGTCGCAAACCTTATCCGGCAGAAGATGCAGGTTCGGGCCCTCGTCCATAGCCACGGACTCGCCGCGGCTGAAAGCGACTATACGGCGGTATACGGCGATGCCCATGACCCTTCTGCGATTCGAGCCTTACTCACAGGTGCCGACGCGGTGATTTCCACGCTCGGAAGTGCCGGTGCACAGATCGCGGACGTCACCTCTGCCGCCGTCAGGAACCTGATCCCGGAGATGAATTCGCTCGAGATCACGCGCATCGTTTCCGTCACGGGATCGGCTGTGCGCGACGACATTGAGGTTGGCAGGGAGCATCCCCACATGGCTGAACGGCGTGCCGCTCTTATGCAGCACATACCCGGACTGGTTCTTGACGGCGAGGGGCATCTGCGGCTGCTGCGGCAATCTACCCTCAATTGGACGGTCATACGATTACCTCGGATGACATCCGATCCCGTCCGGCCAGCCACTCTTCGGGTCGATCCGCCGGTGCCGGCCGAGACGATCAGCTACGAGGCCGGTGCCGAGGCGATTGTTGAAGAGCTCATTTATGCCAGGTGGGTTCGAAAAGCTCTGTTCGCTTCAGAAGCTTAACGACAGAAGCTTAACGGCAGAAGCTTAACGGCTTGTCACAGCGCTTCGCTATGCCGTGCTCGCTGCTGACACGCAAGCTTCGCCGGGGCGACAGCAATGGGCACCGTAAAGTTAACCCTTCGGCGACCGGCGGTGCAATCTTTCGGCATGACACCAGCCGCTCGTGATCCCCTACTCGAGAAGAAGTTGGCAGTAGCCACGTTCGAGGACTGGGCCTTGGCCATCGTTGCGGGGTCCACAATGCTCCAGGCGCGGTATCCGGAAGAGCGAAGATCCTCAGAAGCGCGCTGCCGCTCTTGACCTATTAAAGAGGACGATTCAGCGCAAGGGCTCGACTAAGACACCAACGATCCAACGTGCAAGCGGCATCAGCATGAGGAGGCTCGGGAAGGCTACGAGCCACGACACCGCCCATGCGCCGGGCCAGTGCGCGAAAAAAGCACTTCCAGCACTCATGCCAGTTGCCACAGCCGAGACTATTGCAGACATCATTAGGGATAGAACGAACGGGATTAGAAGTTTGGAGTAGCCTGCTGGCAGCTTCTTCCATCTGGGATTTTTATTGCGCCGATCGGTCATCGCGATACCACGTTTGTTCCAATTGGCCATATCAATATTGTCCCGCCTTGAGGTCGCCAATGAACTGGTGCAAGGAACGCGGCTCGCGGCCCAAAGCCGCCCTTAGCGTAAGACTGTTACCGCCGAGCCCAAACCTTGCATAATGCTCGTGAACCTTTGAAAGGAGATGCAGCTGATGGTCGTTGTACGGCAAATTCCCGCTCGATGCCCACTCGGCAAAGGAAGGTTCCAGAGCCTCGACGTGACGTCCAAGCGCTTCCGACATCATTTCGGCAATATCGCCTCTGTGGTAAAGTCCTTCAGAGCAAAGCTCGAGAGTGGCGAAAGCCAGTCGATCGCTAGTCAGAGCCTCGGCAGCGACGTCGGCAACGTCTCGATAATCAACACGCGCAATGCGCGCGGTCTTGGGGAATGGCTCGGAAAATGTACTCGTCTCCAGCACGTTCGGCCACGCGAGGGCGATGTTCTGCATGAAGTTCGCGGGGTGAAGGATCGTGTACTGTAGACGCGATGAATAGAGCGCTTCTTCCACAGGTATTTTGCTCGCGTGGTTCTTGAGCCGCGTATTTGTTGGCTGAATAACCGATGAGAAAACAAATTTGCGCACTCCGCTGCGCTCAGCGGCCTCGATCATTGAGACACCCATCGCGGCTTCGTCCGGCGCAAATGCTGGTCCGATATAAAAAACGCCATCGACGCCATCACATGCCCGGTCAAGACTTTCTGCATTGCGCAAGTCACCCTCAATAACATCAACCGTGGCGCCCACCTGGGTCTGCACATCTTTTGCGAGATATCGTACTAGCGCCCGAACCGTGACGTTTCGGCGTGCTAGAGCGGGCATTACCAGCCGTGCGAATTTTCCGGTGGCTCCTATCACCAGCACTTTGGGATTGCTTTCGGGCATTCGACTACTCCTCCGGTTTTTGCGTTTGTGCGAAGGTAGCGAATTACCAAAACTGTGATAATAGTCTGAATCAGAGATAGACTATCATAATAAATGAGATAATAAATGAAACAACTCCATGATCTCGAGGCGTACGTCGCGATCGTCGAATACCATAGCCTGACTGCAGCAGCCCGCGAGCTTGGAAAACCTCTTCAATCTATCAGCCGTTCATTGGCTGCATTGGAGCAGGAGGTGGGGGTGGTGCTAATTCATCGGTCCACGAGGCGTTTGGTACCGAGCGAAGCGGGCGATGCGTTCTATCGCAGGATCAAGCCAGCCGTTGAGGCAATAAGGGAGGGCGTGCTCGAAGCAACCGACCGCCGGCTTGAGCCGAAGGGACTGTTGCGGATAGGTGCGCCCGTCCTGTTCGGGCCGGACTTTATTGTTCCAATGATTGCGGACTATATGCGGCGGTTTCGGGATGTGGATGTAGATCTTCAGCTCTCCGACCGTTTCGTCGATCTTAGTGATGAACGCCTCGATCTCGCTGTCCGAATTGGCGATCTGCCAGATTCAAGTCTTCAGGCCAAACGACTGGGTGCTTTGCGACGTGTCGTATTCGCATCACCTGGCTATCTCTTGGCACGGGGCCGGCCAGCTTCGCCGAAAGATCTCGCGGCCCACGATTGCCTTGTGCGTACTGTTGATCGGAGTCCCGGTGAATGGGTCTTTCAGGATGACGGCAAGCGAAGGACGATAAAGGTAGGCGGATCATTCAAATCAAACTCCATGACCGCGCTTTATGCAGCCGCAGTCGCGGGTCTCGGTGTGGGTTACTCGCCCTTATGGCAGGTCAAACATCTTGTTGATGAGGGCAAACTCGAGGTCCTTCTGAAGGAATACGAGCCTGCACCGGTCCCGATTCATGCTCTTTGGCAGGAGAACAGATTGCCTCCGGCCAAGATCCGGAGCTTTTTGGACGTACTGAGCCAGAATCTACAGCTTGATAGTCTCTAGGTGTTTAGTCCCGGCATTTGATGGATCGGATCGATGATGAATCGATCCGGCTCCAAAGTCCATTGTTTGCAGATGAACTCGTAAGGCGTGAGGCCGTTAAGCGTCTTGAGTCTGCGCCCGAAATTGTAGGCGTCGATAAAATCGGCCAGATGATTTTTCAATTGCGCATGATCGTCGTAGTGGAAGCGCTTGACGTTCAGCGGGAAATCGATCCACTTGGATCGATTCCTGTTCCGCTTCACCTTCCTTGATCGTTCGGTTCATCCGCTCGACCTGTCCGTTGGTCCAGGGGTGTTTCACCTTGGTCAGGCGATGCTCGATGCTGTGATCGTCGCAGACCCAGTCGAAGATGTGCTCTAAGGCATTTCGATCACAAGCTCGGTTGGTGAACTGAATGCCATTGTCGGTCAAAACGATGTGAATGGTGTAAGGCACTGCCGCGATCAGATTGCGCAAGAACTGGGCAGCATTCATCTTGCCGGCTTTGGTATAGAGTTCTGCGAACGCGAACTTGGATGTTCGGTCAATTGCTACAAAGAGATAGAGCTTGCCCTCGGCCGTCTGCACCTCGGCAATATCGATGTGGAAATAGCCGATCGGATAACTTTTGAACTTCTTCTTCGGCTCCTTGTCGCCTCCAACCTCCGGCAGACGTGAAATGCCGTGGCGCTGCAAACACCTGTGCAACGACGAACGCGTCAGATGTGAGATGGTCGGCTGAAGAGCGTAGAGGCAATCATCGAGCGGCAGCAACGTATGCCGGCGGAAGGCGACGATGACGGCCTCTTCTTCGTGCTTCCCTCCATGCCAAGGAAAATAATGCACCATCAAATGCCGGGACTAAACACCTAGTGGTCGTGGGTACTGAGAGCTGACGCGGCCGGTAGCGCGATCGCGGTCGCGGAATATTCGCACCCTAGCAGCACGGGCCAATCGATCATCCCCCAACTGCAACAGGTTTGGCGGATTTCAATCCTCCGATGTGATTCGGTCGATCGCATCCTTGCATGCAGCCTTGATCAGGAGGACAACCGCCTCTTGGGATCGTCCCACCCCCAGCATTCGAACTATTGCGAAGCTCGTAAAAGCAAAGATTAGATGCGACAGCATCGCGTTGGCTGATTGAAAACGCCTTGCCCTTTGTTATTCGCCCAACCAGCACTTCGATGGTTTGCCGCCGGCGCTCGTTTCGCTCGATCAATGCCTGCGCGAATTCGGCGTCGAGCACCATTGCATCATGCAACCGACCGACGGCCGTTCCAGAAATTGCAGAAGATTTCGATCAAATGATCGAGTCCCGCTTGGGCATTCGGCATCGCCATCGCCTGGGCGATCCGCGTAAGGCCACCCTGAAGCGCAATCTCATCGAAAACGGTTTCAAGCAGTCCTCGCCGTGATCCGAACTGATTGTAGACGGCTGACGGGGCTTCTGACCATTCCGCCCATGCTACTCCAACCTGAAGCCCGTGGTCGTCTCAACGGGGTATATGGGGATTCATGTTTCTCGGCGGATCTCTTGCGGAATGGTACTAATGCCGCCCGCGCGGCGGCCTCGTTCCGGGCTTCTTGCGGACCTGGCCCCTGTCGCGGCGGCCCGCTTTGTGGAAGGAGCGCACCGCCGTCGGCATTTCGCGCCCTTCGCTGACCATTTCGAAACGCAGCGCGCCGGCGAGCGGAATCGCTTCGGCAAGCTTCACCGTGACGCTGTCGCCAAGGCGATAGCCAAGCCCTGTCCGTTCACCGGAGAGCGCCTGATGCGCCTCATCATAGATGAAATAATCGGTTCCAAGCGTCGATATGGGGACGAAACCGTCGGCGCCATAGTCCGGCAGAACGACAAAAAGCCCCGATTTCGTCACACCCGAGACGCGGCCGGCAAACTCCTCGCCGACGCGGCCGCTGAGATGGTGGGCGATCAGCCGGTCGACCGTCTCACGCTCGGCCGCCATGGCGCGGCGCTCGAAGGTCGAGATTTCGGCGGCGATATCGTCGAGAGCCGCCTCTTCCTCGGGCGTGATGCCCCCTTCACCGAAGCCCAGCGAGCCGACGAGGGCGCGATGCACGATGAGATCGGCGTAACGGCGGATCGGTGAGGTGAAATGCGCGTATTTCATCAGGTTGAGGCCGAAGTGGCCGATATTCTCCGGGCCGTAGATCGCCTGGCTCTGCGAACGCAGCACCATCTCGCTGACCATGGTCTGGTGCGGCGTGCCGTCCGCTTTCGCCAGGATGCCGTTGAAGTTGTTGGCGCGCATGTTGCCGCCCTTGGCAAGCGGGATGCCGAGCGTCGCCAGGAACTCGCGCAGGATTTCCTGCTTGGCAAGCGTCGGGCCGTCATGGATGCGGTAGATCAGCGGCTGACGTGCCTTTTCCAGCGTCTCGGCGGCGCAGACGTTCGCCTGGATCATCATCTCTTCGATCAGCTTGTGCGCCTCAAGGCGCGGCGGCACGACGACCCGGTCGACGGTGCCGTCGGGCTTCAGCTGGATCTTGCGCTCCGGCATGTCGAGTTCCAGCGGCTGGCGCCGGTCGCGTCCGCGCTTCATAACCTCATAGGCGTGCCAGAGGGGCTTCAGGATCGGCTCGAGCATCGGTCCGGTCTGATCGTCCGGCTTGCCGTCGATCGCCGCCTGCGCCTGCTGGTAGGACAGCTTGGCCGCGCTCTTCATCATGATGCGATAGAAGGTGTGGCCGATCTTGCGGCCTTCTCCGGAAAAGCTCATGCGCACGGCAAGCGCCGGGCGGTCGACACCTTCCTTCAGCGAACACAGATCGTTGGAGATGCGCTCCGGCAGCATCGGCACCACCCGATCCGGGAAATAGACAGAGTTGCCGCGTTTCAGCGCCTCGCGGTCGAGCGCCGACTTGGAGCGGACATACCAGGAGACATCGGCAATCGCCACGGTGACGACGACGCCGCCGGGATTGTCGGGCGAGGGGTCGAGTTCGGCATAGACGGCGTCGTCATGGTCCTTGGCGTCGGCCGGGTCGATGGTGATCAGCGGCACGTCGCGCCAATCCTCGCGATGCGACATCGTGGCGGGTTTTGCTGCGTCCGCCTCGTCAACGACGGCTGGCGGGAACACATGCGGGATGCCATGCGCATGAATGGCGATCATCGAGATCGCCTTTTCCGAGCCGACGGAGCCGACGACGGAAAGCACCTTGGCGCGCGGCAGGCCGAGACGGCCGAGGCGGGCGATTTCGACTTCGACCAGGTCGCCGTCCGTGGCGCCGCCGGTGAAGTCTGGATCGATGACCATCTCCTCGCCACGCCGCTCGATCGGCAGCAGCCGGCCGCCGCCGCCAGGCGCCGTGCGGAAAACGCCCATCGAGGCGCCGCGGCGCTTGTCGATCACTTTGATGATCCGCGCCGTATAGGCCGGCCCGCCGCGATCGACGGCCGGGAAGATCTTCGCCAGGATGCGGTCGCCGAGACCGGCGACGGGCGCCTTGCCCTTGCCCTGGCGGCCAGCAGGCGATTGTTGGCGGATGGCGACGGCAGGTGCGACACCCTGGTCTTCCGGCCATTCCGCCGGCCGGCCGATCAGATCGCCATCCTTGTCGCGCGTGGTGATATCGAGGACAGTGACCGGCGGCAGCGCGCCGGGACGGATCAGCGACTTGCGGTTCTTCTGCAGCATGCCTTCCTGCTCAAGCTCCTGCAGAAGGTGCTTGAGCTCGACGCGGTTGTCGCCCTTCAGGCCGAAGGCCCTGGCGAGTTCCCGTTTGGAGGCCTTCTGCGGATGATCGGCGATGAAGCGCAGGATCACCTCGCGCGAGGGCAGCGCGCCGTGGACGATGTTCAGCGGCTCGACCGCGGAAGCATCCTTGCCGGCACGACCGATCTTGCCAGGGCGCGTTCCCGCAGGGTTCGTTCTGTCGCGCGGTATTCTGCTCACGTCAGCTCTTTTTCGATTTCGCGGGCGCCTTCGCCTTTGTTGTCTTCGGCTTGGCCGCCGTCTTGGTGGTCTTGGCTTCGGCGGCCGCCGCCTTCGGCTTGGCTTTCGCCTTGATGGTTTTGCCAGCAGGCGCCTTGCCGGCCTTCTCGGCGATCAGCACGAGCGCCTCCTCGACGGTGATCGCCTGCGGATCCTTGCCCTTCGGCAGGGTGGCATTGACCTTGCCCCAGTTGACGTAAGGGCCGTACTTGCCGTCGCGAACGGTGATCGCGCCGCCGTCGGGATGGTCGCCGAGTGTCTTCAACGCCGCCGGCGTACCGCGCGAACCCCGGCCTGGCGGCTGGTTCGCCTTTTCGGCAATGACAGTCACGGCGCGGTTGAGGCCGACTGAGAACACGTCCTCGATGGTTTCCAGGTTGGCATAGGAGCCGTCATGCAGCAGGAACGGCCCATAGCGGCCGATGCCCGACGAGATCATCTTGCCGGATTCCGGATGTTTGCCGATATCGCGCGGCAGCGAAATCAGAGCCATCGCCTTTTCATAGTCGATGTCTTCGGGCTTCCAACCCTTCGGCAGCGAAGCGCGCTTTGCTTCCTTGCCGTCGCCGCGCTGAATATAGGGGCCGAAGCGGCCGGAACGCAGCGTCAGCTCCTCGCCGGTCGTCGGATCGGTGCCGAGGTTCTTCGGCTCGTTCAATCCGGCACCATCCGCTTCCCCGCCGTTTTCAGAAGAGAGCTGGCGGGTGTAGTTGCATTCCGGATAGTTCGAGCAGCCGACGAAGGCGCCATATTTGCCGAGCTTCAGCGACAGGTTGCCGGTGCCGCAGACCTGACAGATCCTGGGATCGCTGCCGTCCTCCCTTTTCGGGAAGACCAGGGGTGCCAGCGACTCGTTCAGCGAATCCAGCACATTGGTGACGCGCAATTCCTTGGTGTCTTCGATCTGCGCGAAGAAATCCTTCCAGAAATCGCGCAGCACCTGCTTCCAGTTCAGCTCGCCGGCGGAAATCCGGTCGAGCTTTTCCTCGAGATCGGCGGTGAAGTCGTATTCGACATATTTGGTAAAGAAGCTTTCGAGGAAAGCCGTCACCAGCCGGCCCTTGGCCTGCGGGATCAGCTTGCGCTTGTCGATCGTCACATAGTCGCGATCGCGCAATGTCGCCAGCGTCGCCGCATAGGTGGACGGGCGGCCGATGCCGAGCTCTTCCATCTTCTTGATCAGCGAAGCTTCCGAGTAGCGCGGCGGCGGCTCGGTGAAATGCTGGGTCGAATTGATCTTCTGCTTGGCGAGCGTCTCGCGCGCATTGATCTCCGGCAGGCGGCCATCCTCATCGCCGTCGTCGCTCTGTTCGCCGTCTTCCTTCTGGTCGGTATAGGCGGCGATGAAACCATCGAAGCGGATGACCGAACCGACGGCGCGCAGGCCGGCCTTCTCGCCCTTGTTGTCGGCGGTGATTTCAGCCGTCGTGCGTTCGATCTCGGCCGAGGCCATCTGGCTGGCGATGCCGCGCTTCCAGATCAGGTCGTAGAGCCGGATCTGGTCGGCATCGAGGAATTGGCGCACGCGGTCGGGTGACCGGTAGAAATCGGTCGGACGGATCGCCTCATGCGCTTCCTGGGCGTTCTTGGCCTTGGTGGAATAGAAGCGCGGCTTCTCAGGCATGTAGCGCTCGCCGAACTGGTCGACGATGGCGCTGCGCGCCGCATCGATCGCTTCCGGTGCCATCTGCACGCCGTCGGTTCGCATATAGGTGATCAGACCGACCGTCTCGCCGCCGATATCGACGCCCTCATAAAGCTTCTGAGCGATCTGCATGGTGCGCGAGGCGGAGAAGCCGAGATTGGAGGAAGCGGCCTGCTGCAGCGTCGAGGTCGTAAACGGCGGTCCCGGGTTGCGCTTGACCGGCTTGGCCTCGACCGTGTCGACGACATAGCTCGCACCGTCGAGCAACGCCTTCAGCCGGCCTGCATCCTCGCCGTTGCCGATCGCGCGCGGCTGCAGCCGTTTGCCGTTCGCCGAAACCAGCCTTGCCTCGAACTCGTCGCCGCGCGGTGTCTTCAGAAGCGCCGAGATGTTCCAGTATTCTTCCGAAATGAAGCGCTCGATCTCGGATTCGCGGTCGCAGACCAAGCGAAGTGACACAGACTGGACACGGCCGGCCGAACGTGCGCCGGGCAGCTTGCGCCACAGGACCGGCGAAAGATTGAAGCCGACGAGATAGTCGAGTGCGCGGCGCGCGAGATAGGCGTCGACCAGCGGCACGTCGATGTCGCGCGGATCGGCCATCGCGTCGAGCACCGCCTTCTTGGTGATGGCGTTGAAGACGACGCGCTTGACCGGCTTGCCGTTCAGCACGCGCTTCTTGTTCAGCATGTCGAGAACGTGCCAGGAAATCGCTTCGCCTTCGCGATCCGGGTCGGTCGCGAGAAAAAGGCCGTCGGAGGATTTCACCGCGTCGGCAATGTCCTTCATCCGCTTGGCCGAGGCGCTATCGACCTCCCAAAGCATTTCGAAATCCTGATCGGGGAGGACCGAGCCATCCTTGGCAGGCAGATCGCGCACATGGCCGAAGGAGGCGAGCACTTTGTATCCCGGACCCAGATACTTGTTGATCGTCTTGGCCTTGGCAGGCGATTCCACCACTACAACATTCATGATGATTCTCTAAAAAGGAAACGACGCCAGCATTTAAGCCAGCGCAACACATACCGCAACATGGATGCCCGGCCCTCCGACATGGACAGGGAAATCGCCGCGGTCAAGGGGTTTGGTACAATTTTACGTCTTGCGTCTGTTGCAGCCGAAAGAGGATCGTCGGAAAAATACACCTTGAGATAGGTTGCCGATCATTTTCGGCATGGTTCGCCATTCTCAGCGCCGCGCCGAGATATCGCGCGAAATTCAATCGGCAAGCGAGACGAGACCGCCCTGATGCCGATGCAGCCTGCTTGAGATGTCGAGCTCCAGAAGGATGAGATAGACCGCGGATGCTGACAGACCGGTATGGCGGATGACGTCGTCGATCTCGACCGGGGTTGGTCCGAGCGCATCGATGATGCGAGCCCGGTCTGAATCGCCGGGCGGCATCGTCATCGCCTTGCCGTCACGTGCCGGTTGCTCGGCCATCGATGACGGGAACAGCTCGAATTGCGTAAGCGGCGCCAAAGCCTCGACGACATCGGCAGGTGTGGTGACGATCGAAGCGCCGTCCTTCAGCAGGCCGTTGCTGCCGTGGCAGCGCGGATCGAGCGGTGAGCCGGGCACGGCAAACACCAGGCGGCCGAACTCGCCGGCAAGCCGTGCGGTGATCAGCGAGCCTGAGCGCGTTGCCGCTTCGACGACCACAAGGCCGAGCGCGATGCCGGCGATCAGCCGGTTTCGGCGCGGGAAATCGCGGGCGCGCGGTTCCCAGCCGAAGGGCATCTCGCTCACCGCCAGGCCGTTGCCACCGGTTATTTCCTCGAGCAGGCCGATATTCTCCGGTGGGTAAGGCTGATCGAGACCGCCGGCAAGCGCTGCGATCGTGCCCGTGTCGAGGCTTGCCCGATGCGCTGCCGTGTCGATGCCGCGGGCTAGGCCGGAGACCACGGTATAACCGGCCCGGCCGCAGTCGCGCGCCACCATCGCCGCGAATTTCGCGCCGGCGATCGAGGCGTTGCGCGAGCCGACAATGCCGACGGCCGGTCGTTTGGCGGCGGTAAGAGCGCCCTTGACGGCAAGCAGCGGTGGCGCGCCGTCGATCTGCTTCAGGGCCTGCGGATAGTCCGGCTCGCCGATGCCGACGAAGCGGGCGCCGAAACGGCGAGCCGCCTCCAGTTCCCGATGTGCCTCAGCCTCGCTGGCGATGCGGATTGCCCGCGTCGAGCCGCCGCGCGCCGAAAGCTCCGGCAGTGCTGCGAGCGCTGCCTCGGCCGATCCGAAATGATTGATCAGGTCGCGAAAGGTGGCCGGGCCGATATTGTCGGAACGGATGAGGCGCAGCCAGGCGATGCGTTGCCGTTCGCTCAGCGCGACGCCTTTTGATCCCGCGCCCGGCGCATCCATTATCCCTTTGCTCCGATCTTGCTTTCCGTGCCGTCCATCAGGCGGGAAATATTGGCCCTGTGCTTCCAGTAGGAGATCAGCGTCATGATCGCCATGACAGCAGCAACCTTATCGTTACCCAGTATCCATAGCGCAACCGGAATGACAAACATGGCAACCAGCGCCGATAGCGACGAGTAGCGGCTGGTGAAGGCGACCGCCAGCCAGACGGCGGCGAAGAGCACGACCATGATCGGCGCGACGCCGAGCAGGGTGCCGATATAGGTGGCAACACCCTTGCCGCCCTTGAAGCCGATCCAGACCGGGAAGAGATGGCCGATGAAGGCGAAAAAGCCGGCGATGATCGCCGCCTCCTCACCGAGGAAATAACCGACAACCCAGGCCGCTGCCGCCGCCTTCAGCGCATCGAGCAGCAGTGTCGCAGCCGCGAGCTTGCGGTTTCCTGTTCTCAGAACGTTGGTCGCGCCGATATTGCCGGAGCCAATGCTGCGCACGTCGCCGAGGCCGGCGGCACGCGTGAGGATCAGGCCGAAGGGAATCGAGCCGAAGAGGTAGCCGATGACGGCGGCGGCAAGCGCGATCGGCAGCGTAATCTGCCATGACATGAGATTGGATAACATATGCCGCCTCAGCCCCTCCGTGGCCTATCCCCGGTATGCCGTTTCTTAAGTCCAGCCGGTTCTTAAAGTGCGTGGACAAGCTTTCCCGAGACATAAGTCGCGACGGCCCGCCCGCTGAAGCGCGCATCTTCGAACGGCGTATTCTTCGAGCGGGAGAGAAGCATGTCTTTGGCGACAAGCCAAGGCTCATCGAGATCGATCAGCGCGATATCGGCCGCAGCACCCGGTTTCAGCGTGCCGGCGGCGAGGCCGAAGATTTGTGCGGGGCGGGTAGACATGGCGTCGATCAGGCGCATCAGGCTCACCTGACCGCCATGGTGGAGCCTGAGAGCCGCCGCCAGCATGGTTTCAAGGCCGATCGCGCCGTCCGCCGCCTCGCCGAAGGGCAGGCGCTTCGTATCGACGTCCTGCGGGTCGTGCGAGGAGACGATGATGTCGATCGCGCCGTTCGCAAGCGCCTCGACCATGGCGATCCGGTCGTCTTCCGGGCGCAGCGGCGGATAGAGCTTGAAGAAGCTGCGGTATTCGCCGATGTCGTTTTCGTTGAGCGCCAGATTGTTGATCGAGATGCCTGAGGTCACCTTGGCGCCGCGGCTGCGGGCGCGTTCGATAGCCTCGACCGAGGCCGGCACTGAGATCATCGCGGCGTGATAGTGGCCGCGCGTCAGTTCTGCGATCCTGAGATCGCGTTCGAGCGGGATCAGTTCGGCTTCCCTTGGAATGCCGGAGAGCCCGAGCCAGCTGGCGAAAAGCCCTTCATGCATGACGCCGTTGGCGCCGAGATATTTGTCGCGGGTTTCGCAGGAGATGACGGCGCCGAATTCACGCGCATAGGTCATGATCCGGCGCAGCACCTGCGTGTCGTGCACGCTCGAATGGGCATCGGTGAAGGCGACGGCGCCCGCCTGCATCAACAGGCCGATCTCCGTCATCTCCGCGCCGGCAAGGCCCTTGGTGATAGCGGCTGCCGGATAGACGTTGACGGCGGCGGTATCGCGGGCCGTCTTCTTGACGAATTCGACGAGCGCAATGTCGTCGATGACAGGATCGGTGTCCGGCATCATGATGATCGAGGTGACGCCGCCGGCTGCTGCCGCCCGACTTGCCGAGGCGATGGTCTCGCGATGTTCGCCGCCGGGTTCGCCGATATGGACGCGCGCATCGACGAGACCGGGGGCCGCGACAAGGCCGGCGCAGTCGCGGATGGTCGCACCTTCCGGCGCGCCCTGGTTCTGTGCCGCGGAACCGGCAGCAATGATCACACCGTTTTCGACGATGATCGTGCCAACGTCGTCAAGATTGCGCGACGGATCGATGATGCGGACGTTTTTGAGGACGATCGGGTTGCTCATGCCATCATTCCATCGCTTCGGGGACCCTGGTTCTGCGAGACGAGCAGCGTCTCCATCACCGCCATGCGCACCGCGACCCCCATTTCCACCTGTTCGGCGATCACGCTCTGCGGCCCGTCCGCCACCTCGGAGGCGATCTCGACGCCGCGGTTCATCGGACCGGGATGCATGACCAGCGCATCCTCCTTCGCCGACTTCAGCGTTTCGGCGTCGAGCCCGTAGAAATGATAGTATTCGCGCACCGAAGGCACAAAGGCGCCGGACATGCGTTCGCGCTGCAGCCGCAGCATCATTACCACGTCGGCGTCCTTCAGCCCTTCCTTCATCGAATGGAAGACCTCGACGCCCATCTCGGCGATGCCGGCGGGCAGCAGGGTCGCGGGCGCGACGACGCGCACGCGGGCGCCCATCGCATTGAGCAGCAGGATATTGGAGCGCGCCACCCGCGAATGCAGCACGTCGCCGCAGATCGCCACGATGATGCGCGAGAGCTTGCCCTTGGCGCGGCGGATCGTCAGCGCGTCGAGCAGCGCCTGGGTCGGATGTTCGTGCTGCCCGTCGCCGGCATTGACGACGGAGCAGGAGACCTTCTGGGCGAGAAGGGCGGCAGCACCGGCGCTCGAATGGCGAATAACAAGCACGTCGGGGCGCATCGCATTCAGCGTCATCGCCGTGTCGATCAGCGTTTCGCCCTTCTTCACCGAGGAGTTGCCGACCGACATGTTCATGACGTCGGCGCCGAGCCGCTTGCCGGCCAGCTCGAAGGAGGCCTGCGTGCGGGTCGATGCTTCGAAGAACAGGTTGATCTGTGTCAGCCCGCGCAACGTCGACGTCTTCTTCTCTCGCTGGCGGCTGATCTTGACGGCCTCGTCGGCCTTGTCGAGCAGATAGGTGATATCCTGCTCGGTGAGGCCCTTGATGCCGATGAGGTGGCGGTGGGGAAAAAAGACCATGACCCTGCCTCTTGCTGTCTCTGGCGGGTCTATAAAGAGTGCTGCCCGCCGGGGCAAGCATGCGCTGTGGGCAAAGGCTTATGTCCCCATGCATTTTCGCCAAAATTCCGATAGAGCAGAATGAACCGAATCATAACTTCCGGTTTCCCTTTGCCGGGCTCTTACACTAGAAGCGAATTATGACCTCCGCCAACCGGACTGAAGAAAAACTCGCAGAACTCAATCAGCCGAGCCTGTGGTCCGGCATCAACGCCTATCGGTCCGATCCGCTGATCGTCGATCTGACGGCAGCCCTGCCGCGCGGCATCCGCGAAGACCTGGAAAACATGGGCCGCTACGTCACCTCGCCGGAGGCGCAGGAGCTGGCGCGCATGGCGAACCAGGGTCCGCCGCAGCTGCGTACCCACGGTCCGCGCGGCGAGCGCCTCGACGTCGTCGAGTTCCATCCTGCCTGGCACGCGTTGATGCGCCGCTCCATGTCGGTCGGCCTGCATTCCTCGGTCTGGGATCCGCAGGCCGATAGCGAAGCCAAGGATGAGGCCCACAAGGTTCGCGCCGCCCGCTTCTATCTGTCGTCGCAGCTGGAATCCGGCCATCTCTGCCCGCTGACGATGACCAGCGCCTCGGTTGCCGCGCTCTCGGCCTCGCCGGCAATACAGAAGGATTGGGCCCCCAAAATCCTCTCGCGCAAATATGATTCGTCGAACAAGCCCGCCATGCAGAAGTCTGCCGTGACCATCGGCATGGGCATGACGGAAAAGCAGGGCGGCACGGATGTGCGCGCCAACCGCAGCGCTGCCGAAAAGGTCAGCGAGGGCATCTACCGGCTGTCCGGCCATAAATGGTTCATGTCGGCTCCGATGAGCGATGCCTTCATCATGCTGGCGCAGACGAAGGAGGGCATGGGCTGCTTCCTCGTGCCGCGCCTGCTGGAGGACGGTTCTGCCAACGGCCTGCAGTTCCAGCGGCTGAAGGACAAGGTCGGCAACCGCTCAAACGCCTCTGCCGAAGTGGAGTTCACCGACACGTTCGGTTTCCTGCTCGGCGGCCCGGATGCCGGCATCCGCACCATTCTCGACATGGTGACACTGACGCGGCTCGACTGCGCGCTGGCCTCATCCGGCATGATGCGCGCCTCACTGGCCGAAGCAGTACACCACACCCGCGGCCGCAGCGTCTTCGGCAAGATGCTCGTCAACCAGCCGATCATGACGCGCGTACTGGCCGACATGGCGCTCGATGTCGCCGCCGCGACGGCACTGTCCTTCCGTCTTGCCGATGCCTTCGACAAGGCGCGCGGCAATGCCGAGCAAGCGGCCTATGCCCGCGTCATGACGCCGGTCGCCAAATACTGGTGCTGCAAGATTGCGCCGGCGCTGATCTATGAGGCGATGGAATGCATCGGCGGCAACGGCTATATCGAAGAACGCCCGATCGCCCGCCATTACCGCGAGGCTCCGGTCAACGCCATCTGGGAAGGTTCCGGCAACGTCATGGCGCTCGACGTGCTGCGTGTGCTCAACCGTGGCAAGGATCTGTTCGAAACGGTGTTCGCCGGCCTTGCCCGCGATCTCGGCCCGGCCGGCAAGAAGACGATCGACGTGCTGCGCGCCGCTGTCGCGCTCTGTGAACAGGATGAGGGCGCCGCGCGCTTGCTCGTCGAGCAGCTGGCGCTCGCCGCCGGTGCCGCCGAACTCTATCGGCTCGGGGCAGGGCGCATTGCCGATGCCTTCATCGAGACGCGCCTTGCCGGCGGCTGGCGCTCCACCTACGGCATGCTCGATTCTCGCTTCGACGCCAGCTACATCGTCGATCTGCTCTATCCGCCGGCGGCCTGACCGTAGCGGACGATGATCGCTCTTCGCCGGCATCGAGCAGCGATATCGAAGCGATTCGCGCCGACGGCTGCCCCTCACCCTAACCCTCTCCCCGTTTACGGGGGTCCGCAGGACGGGTCGAGACCCGTGGCTCGACCCCGGTCGGTGCCGGCAGCCAGATGAGGGGCCGGCATCGGCGATCTCCCAGACCGGGCTGGCCGCACTTATCCCGCGCAGACGCACGATCCAAGACCGAACTGTGGACGACAATCACTGTCTGCCGTTCGGCTGGTCGCAACGTATCTCTTCCATGTCGCCTTCCCAGCCTATCCCTGCGAGGTCTGTGTTCGCATTTTTCCGGCGGCGCCTCTCGATCAGGCTTCGTAAAGCCTGTTCGACGGCGGCCTCTTTTGTCGCCAATCCCGTGACGATCATTGCTGCGTCGAGCAAGCCATCATCGATATCGATCGTCGTCCGCATGACCACCTCGAGTGTGCCAATGGGTGAAGGTACACGCCCAGCCCTCAGGGTTCGACTTGCTGAAGAAGCATCGCCACAAACAAAAATCCGGCCGCGTCGCCGCGGCCGGATTGATCATTTACGTCCGAAAATCAGCGTTCAAAAGAAGCCACGGCGCTGCCACCAGCCGGCCTTCTTCGGCTTGCCGTCGTCAGCTTCGCCATTCTCGACGCGGGTGGATTTCACAGTCGGTTCGGAGGAGGTGATATTGGATTCGCGGTTGGCGCGAACCGGCTTTGCCTCTTCCTTGACCTCTTCCTGAACGGGTGTTCCGAGATCGGCGGTGGCTTCAACCAACTCCGGTTCGGCCTCGGCCGCAGGTGCCGTCTCTGCCACCGGTTCCTCGACCGGCACTGCGGCCGGTTTGCGGCGGCCGCGGCTGCGGGCGGGCTTTACATCCTCGGCTATCACAGGCGCGCTTTCGACGGCTGCCATCGCGGCCTGGCCTTCGCCGGCATCGGCAACTGCTTCGATAGTTTCGGCGACGACTTCGCTCGGAGCGCTGTCGTTCGAAACGTCGTCGCCTTCGTCCTCGCCATTGTCCTCACCAGCTTCGCCGGCCGTCAGTTCGGAGCCATCCTCGGCCCGATTGCGGCGACCGCCACGCTTGCCGCGACGGCGCCGCTTGCGGCGCTGCGATTCCTCGCTTTCAGCCAGTGTCTCGGACGTGGATTCGGCGGTTTCATCGCCTTCGCCGCCTTCAACGCCCTCGTCGTCACCGTCCTCATCTTCGTCGCCGGCTTCGCCAGCGGCAGACGTCGGATGCTCGGCATTGCCGTTGCGGCCACGCCGACGCCGGCGGCGCTTGCGCTTGCGATTGCCGTCAGCTTCGCCTTCCGAGCGTGCTGCGACGGGTCGCTCGGCGGCGGCCGGCTTTTCCTCGAGCTCTTCGTCTTCGTCCTCATCCACTTCGATGACGATGTCGTCGTCGTCATCTTCAGGAATGGCTGCGAAGTTGAAGAGCGTTTCGATTTTGACCGGGTTTTCCACCGGATCGCCGCGATCGATCGCGAAATGCTGGGCGCCGACCGAACCGTCCGCATCGATGACGATAGCGACGCCGAAACGGTTTTCGTAATCGATGATCGTTTGGCGCTTGTGGTTGAGCAGGTAGAGCGCAATGTCAGGCGTGGTGCGCACGCTGATATTGTGCGTGGTATTCTTCAGCAGATATTCCTCGATACCGCGCAGGACATGCAGGGCGACGGAGGACTGCGAACGCACATGGCCGCTGCCGCCGCAATGCGAGCAGACCTGCGTGGTCGATTCGAGAACCGACGCGCGGATGCGCTGGCGCGACATTTCGAGCAGGCCGAAATGCGAGATCCGTCCGACCTGGATGCGGGCGCGGTCATTCTTCAGGCATTCCTTCAGCTTCTTCTCGACAGCGCGGTTGTTGCGCTTCTCTTCCATGTCGATGAAGTCGATGACGATCAGACCGGCAAGGTCGCGCAGGCGAAGCTGGCGAGCGACTTCGTCGGCAGCCTCGAGGTTCGTCTGCAGCGCGGTATCTTCGATCGAGTGTTCGCGGGTCGAGCGGCCGGAGTTGACGTCGATCGAGACCAGCGCTTCGGTCTGGTTCATGATCAGGTAGCCGCCGGACTTCAGGGTCACCTGCGGCTGCAGCATGCGATCGAGCTGCGCTTCGATACCGGAACGCGAGAAGATCGGATGGATGTCGCGGTAGGGCTGAACCACCTTGGCATGGCTCGGCATGAGCATCTTCATGAAGTCTTTCGCTTCACGATAGCCTTCTTCGCCGGAGACGATGACTTCACTGATATCCTTGTTGTAAAGGTCGCGGATCGAGCGCTTGATCAGCGAACCTTCCTCGTAGACGAGGCAGGGAGCCGTGGACGCCAGCGTCAGTGTGCGGACGTTCTCCCAGAGGCGCATCAGATATTCGAAGTCGCGCTTGACCTCGACCTTGGTGCGGTTGGCGCCGGCGGTGCGAAGGATGACGCCCATACCCTGCGGCACTTCGAGCATGCGCGCGATTTCCTTCAGGCGCTTGCGGTCGGCAGGGTTGGTGATCTTGCGGGAAATGCCGCCGCCGCGCGCCGTGTTCGGCATCAGCACGGAATAGCGGCCGGCGAGCGAGAGATAGGTAGTAAGGGCTGCACCCTTGTTGCCGCGCTCTTCCTTGGCGACCTGCACGAGCAGGATCTGGCGGCGCTTGATGACTTCCTGGATGCGGTACTGCTTGCGCGGCTTGCGCTGCACCCGTTCCGGCACTTCTTCCATCGCGTCTTCGGCGCCGACGGATTCGATGATTTCCTCTTCGCCATGATCGTCATCGTCGTCGTCATCATCGTGGCGACGCTTGCCGCTATCGACGTCCTCGGAGATCGAGTCGGTTTCCACCATGGCCGCCATCGCGCCGCCGGTCGAACCGTCATCCTCGTTATCGACGCCCGAAGCGCCTTCGGCTTCGACGTCCGTGGGAACGGCGTCCTCGGTGGCGGTTGTCTCAGCAGCCGGTTCGGTCACCTTCTTGCGGCTGCGGCGCGGCCTGGCCTTCTTGGCCGGAGCTTCCTCGGTGGCCTCGGGCGATGCCGCGGCCTCCACCGCTGCCGGCTCGTCGGTTACGGCAGCCGTTTCCGGCGCCTCCGGCACGATGCCGACATCCGGCTGGTCCTGGGTCGAAAGATCGACCATCGGCGCGGTTTCGACATGCTCGACATCTTCGTCGCGGCGATGCTCCTCGGCTTCGGCCCGAAGCAGCGCCTGACGGTCGGCGAGCGGTATCTGATAATAGTCGGGATGGATTTCGGCGAAGGCCAGGAAGCCGTGCCGGTTGCCGCCGTAATCGACGAAGGCTGCTTGCAGCGAGGGCTCGACCCTCGTTACCTTTGCAAGATAGATGTTGCCGCGGATCTGCTTCTTGTGCTGAGACTCGAAGTCAAATTCTTCTATGCGGTTCCCGCGAACGACAACGACGCGCGTCTCTTCCTCGTGAGACGCATCGATAAGCATTTTGTCTGCCATGTAAGCTGTGCTCCTCGGCGTGGCCGCGAGAGCGCATTCCCGACTGCTGTTGAAACAGAAAGAATGCGGTCCGCAGTGGCCGCGCCGGATAATGAAAGTCGCGCCTGATGCGAGGGGGAGGGCAGCAGCCAGACCGCAGCCGGAACCATTTCGGTCCGGGGCCTGTACACTTCAGATAAAACCTGCTGCGAAACCATCAACAACCAAGCGTGATCGACAAATACGAAGACCCATTCGGGTCCGATGAGTTTGCTCCCTGAGAGCGTGGTGGCTGATCCACCAATGAATTCCGACAATGAGCCGGAAAATCAGGATCCAGTTCTAAGGATGAAGCGCATGAGACGGCGGACGATGACCGGTGTGGCGCCAGGTCCTGATCTGGCTGGCAGCCTCTGCGGCGACTCTATCCCGTCAACACTTTACCCTAAAATTCGTTGTAGGTTTTCCGTGTCACAATAGCAAGGGAAAAGCCAAATGTGCCATAATATTGATGGATTTCGTAACGCATAGAAGTTGGGGATAAAGTGATCGCGATTCGGCGGGCCGCAACGGGTGTTTCGTCTAGCGACGTTCGACGCGGCCGCGTCGGCTCCATCGCAGTACAGATAGGGTGTGGCGGTTCATTGTTTAAGAGGGCTCGGATCGCGGCGAAATCCCCAGTGCGGCGATCGATATTCGCAAGGTTGGTTCTGACGGCGCTTCTGGCGGTTGGTTTCCTGCCGGCCGTTGTTGGTTCCGTCGAGGCCAGGGATCCGCTGCTTGCCTATGGCGCGCGTATCGTCGGCGACGACGCAAGAACCCGCATCGTCATCGATTTCGATCGCGAACCGCGCTTCTCCGTCCACTATATCGCCAATCCGGAGCGCATCGTCATCGACCTGCCGGCGACCGCCTTCGGTTTTCCGGCCAAGGATCTCGCTGCCCGCGGCCTGTTCAAGGATATCCGTTACGGCAAGATGGACGAGGAGAGCGCCCGCATCGTTCTGACGACGGCAGGGCCGGTGAAGCTGGCGCTCGCCAAGGTGCAGGCCGACGAGGCCGGCAAGGGTCATCGTCTCGTGCTCGATGCCGAGATGATCGATAAGCAGGCCTTCGCCGAACTGGTGAAGACGCAATCGTGGAGCGATCGGGCCTGGAGCGATCGGGCCTCGAACGATGGGAGCGAAGCGGCGCAGACGACCAGCGCCATTCCGGCGCCTGAGAAAGCCGCGCCCGGCGATTTCGTCATCGCCGTCGACGCCGGCCATGGCGGCATCGACACCGGCGCGATCGGCGTCGACACCAAGACCGAGGAAAAGCAGGTGACGCTTGCCTTCGCCAAGGCCTTGACCGACCTCCTGAACAAGGAGCCGGGCATCAAGGCTTTCCTGACGCGCGAGGACGACGAGTTCCTGTCGCTGTCGCAGCGTGTACTGATCGCCCGCCAGAACCATGCCGGGCTGTTCATTTCGCTGCATGCCGACACGCTGAAGCAGAAGGATATCCGTGGCGCCACCGTCTACACGATCTCCGACAAGGCATCCGACAAACTCGCCGCCGACCTTGCCGAACGTGAAAACCTCTCCGACCAGATCGCCGGCAAGGAAACGGTCGCCGAGCCGCCCGAGGTCGCCGATATCCTGCTCGATCTGACACGGCGCGAAACCCAGGCCTTCTCGATCTCGCTGGCCGAAAGCGTGCTGAATTCTTTCAAGGATCAGGTCGGCACCATCAACAATCCCCACCGTCATGCCGGTTTCCGCGTGCTACAGGCCCCTGACGTGCCGTCGATCCTTCTCGAACTCGGCTTTCTCTCGAATGCCGAGGACGAGAAACTGCTGCTCGACGACACCTGGCGCGGCAAGATCGTCGGGCTTTTGACCGAGGCGGTGAAGCGATACCGCGCCGGCGTGATGGCGAATGGCGGCTAACGC
This sequence comes from Rhizobium sp. NZLR11, assembly GCF_019685115.1. Taxonomy (NCBI): domain Bacteria; kingdom Pseudomonadati; phylum Pseudomonadota; class Alphaproteobacteria; order Hyphomicrobiales; family Rhizobiaceae; genus Rhizobium; species Rhizobium sp. NZLR11. The sequence continues at coordinate 410,455 of NZ_JABDWD010000003.1, forward strand.
TTTTTGCCCGAAATTCAGTTGCGGTTGCGGGACGGCCGTATCCATGAAAACAAAGACTTAAACTGCGTTGCATGAATCGAATTCTGAGCAGGATGGCTCAGCTTGGCGGCGGGAACGGGCGTTGCTTGGATGTGACAGTCCTAGTGAAACGCGCCCGCAGCGGCGAATGCGGCGGCGAGAGCCCTATTTTCCTCACAATCGCGCCGTTACTCCGGCTTATGTTTCGCAGCCTGAGGCGCGGAATCGGCTTGTGGCGGTAGCGCTCATGGAGTAAGCCGCGCAACGTGCAAATTGCCTTGATCCATACAATCGTTGTGTCTGCGCCGATTGACGATCGAAGAGACCGGTAGCTGAAAATATGGTTAGACTTTTTGGATATTTCTTCGGAATGGCCTGCGTCCTGTTTCTGGTCGCGGCGGCGGGTGTTGCTATCTATCTCGCCAACGTCGCGAAGGATCTCCCGGACTATGCCGTCCTGAACAGCTATGCGCCGCCGGTGACTACCCGCGTCCACGCCGGCAACGGCGCTCTGATGGCTGAATACGCCAAGGAAAAGCGTCTCTTCCTGCCGATCCAGGCCGTCCCCGACCGCGTGAAGGCCGCTTTCCTGTCGGCCGAAGACAAGAATTTCTACAATCATCCGGGCGTCGATCTCACCGGTCTCGGCCGCGCAATCCTCGTCAACCTGCAGAATTTCGGTTCCGGCCGCCGGCCGGTCGGTGCTTCCACCATCACCCAGCAGGTGGCCAAGAACTTTCTTTTGAGCTCTGACCAGACGATCGACCGCAAGATCAAGGAAGCAATCCTGTCCTTCCGTATCGAGCAGGCCTACAGCAAGGACAAGATCCTCGAGCTCTACCTGAACGAGATCTTCTTCGGTCTGAATTCCTACGGCATCGCCGGCGCCGCGCTCACCTATTTCAACAAATCCGTCACTGAACTGACCGTCGCCGAAGCCGCCTATCTGGCATCGTTGCCGAAGGGTCCGGCCAATTATCATCCTTTCCGCCATCCCGAGGCAGCGCTCGAACGCCGCAACTGGGTGATCGACCGCATGGTCGAGAACGGCTATGTCAGCCAGAGCGATGGCGAGGAAGCCAAGAAGCAGCCGCTCGGCGTCACCGCCCGCACGACCGGCCCCTCGCTCTTTGCTTCGGACTATTTTGCCGAAGCCGTGCGCCGCCAGCTGATCGACCAATATGGCGAGAAGGTTCTCTATGAGGGCGGCCTTTCGGTGCGCACCTCGCTCGATCCGCAGCTGCAGCTTGCGGCCCGCAAGGCGCTGCAGGATGGTCTGGTGACCTATGACGAGCGTCGTGGTTTCCACGGCCCGATCAAGCAGATCGATGCAAGCGGTGATTGGGGCAAGGCGCTTGCCGATATTCCCTCCCTCTCCGACGTGCCGGAATGGCGGCTCGCCGTCGTGCTCGCCGTCTCGGACAGCAACGTCGATATCGGCCTGCAGCCGGCCAAGGATGGAAGCGGCAAGGTTTCAGCCGACCGTCAACGCGGCACCATTGAAGCCAAGAACATGCAGTGGGCCTTCCGTTCGGCCGACGGCGCCCGCAAGACCGCGAAATCGCCGGTCGGCGCCGTAGCCCCCGGTGACGTCGTCTATGTTGCAAAACTCGGCGACGACGCGTCGAGCTCCTATCGCCTGCAACAGCCGCCGAAGGTGCAGGGTGGCCTGGTCGCCATGGATCCGAAGACCGGCCGCGTGCTCGCCATGGTCGGCGGCTTCTCCTACGGCCAGTCCGAATTCAACCGCGCCACTCAGGCGATGCGCCAGCCGGGTTCCTCGTTCAAGCCCTTCGTCTACGCGGCGGCGATGGACAACGGCTATACGCCGGCTTCCGTCATCATGGATGCGCCGATCGAAATCGTCTCCGGCGGCCAGGTCTGGAAGCCGGAAAACTACGGCGGCGAAGTCAGTGGCCCGTCGACGCTGCGCTCGGGCATCGAGCATTCGCGCAACCTGATGACGGTGCGCCTCGCCAACGATCTCGGCATGAACATCGTCGCCGAATATGCCGAGCGCTTCGGCATCTACGATCACATGCTGCCGGTTCTCTCCATGTCGCTCGGCGCCGGCGACACGACGGTGCTACGCATGGTCTCTGCCTATTCGGTCATCGCCAATGGTGGCAAGCAGATCAAGCCGACCTTGATCGACCGCATCCAGGACCGCTACGGCAAGACGATCTTCAAGCATGAGGAGCGTTTGTGCGAGGGCTGCAATGCCGGCGCCTGGCAGAACCAGGAAGAGCCGAATGTCGTCGACAATCGCGAAACAGTTCTCGACCCGATGACCGCCTACCAGATCACCTCGATGATGCAGGGCGTCATCCAGCGCGGCACGGCCGCCGGCAAGGTCGATCTCGGCGGTCGCGACGTCGCAGGCAAGACCGGCACCACCAATGACGAGAAGGATGCCTGGTTCGTTGGCTTCACGCCGGATCTGGTCGCCGGTCTCTATATGGGCTTCGATACACCGGCCCCGCTCGGCCGCGGCGGCACCGGCGGCGTTCTCTCCGCCCCGATCTTCAACGAATTCATGCAGGCTGCCGTCAAGGATGCGCCGGAATCGAAATTCGTCATCCCGCCGGGCATGAATCTGATTTCGATCGACCGCAAGACCGGCATGGCCGCCGTCGACGGCGATCCGAACACCATCATCGAGGCCTTCAAGCCCGGCACCGGCCCGGCCGACAGCTTCTCCGTCATCGGCATGGACAGCACCATGGCGCCGGAAGAGATCCTGAAGACCTCGCCGCAGGCAAACCAGGCCGTCCAGACCGGCACGCCCGGCCTGTTCTGACCACCGTCCCGATTTTTGAACGCCCGCGCGGCCTTTACATCCGCGGCGGGCGTCTCTATGTCCACCAGCACCGGAAGAACCCAGACAGAGAAGCAGGAAAATGCGAGCCGAAATCGAAAACGTGGTCGATGAAACCAAGCAGGCTATCACCCTGCTGAGGAGGCATCTTTGACTGGGACCAGGCGACAAGACGGCTGGACTGGTTGAACAACAAGGCAGAGGATCCCAACCTCTGGAACGACGCTTCCGAAGCGCAGAAGCTGATGCGCGAGCGCCAGCAGCTGGATGACGGCATCAATGGCGTCAAGCAGCTGGAACAGCAGCTGAACGACAATATCGAGCTGATCGAGCTTGGCGAGGAAGAGGGCGACCAGAGTGTCGTCAAGGAAGCCGAAGACACGCTGAAAGCCCTGAAGGCCGAGGCTGCCCGCCGCCAGGTGGAGGCCATGCTCTCCGGCGAAGCCGATAGCAACGACACCTATCTCGAAGTCCATTCCGGCGCCGGCGGCACCGAAAGCCAGGACTGGGCGAACATGCTGCTGCGCATGTACACCCGTTGGGCCGAACGCCAGCGTTTCAAGGTCGAGCTTCTCGAAGTCCACGACGGCGAAGAGGCGGGCATCAAATCCGCGACCCTGCTGGTCAAGGGACACAATGCCTATGGCTGGCTGAAGACGGAATCGGGCGTGCACCGGCTGGTGCGCATCTCGCCCTACGACAGCAATGCGCGTCGCCACACTTCCTTTTCGTCGATCTGGGTCTATCCGGTTGTCGACGACTCGATCCAGATCGAGATCAACGAAGGCGACTGCCGCATCGATACCTATCGTTCGTCGGGCGCCGGCGGCCAGCACGTCAACACCACCGACTCGGCCGTGCGCATCACGCATATCCCGACCGGCATCGTCGTGCAGTGCCAGCAGGAGCGTTCGCAGCACAAGAACCGCGCCAAGGCCTGGGACATGCTGCGCGCCCGCATGTACGAAGCGGAACTGAAGAAGCGCGAGGACGCCGCCAGCGCCGAAGCCGCCTCCAAGACGGATATCGGCTGGGGCCACCAGATCCGCTCCTACGTGCTGCAGCCTTACCAGCTGGTCAAGGATATGCGCACCGGCGTTGCCAGCAGCGCGCCGGACGACGTGCTCGACGGCGATCTGAACGAGTTCATGGAAGCGGCCCTTGCCCACCGCATCAGCGGCGCCGCCGACGCGGTCGTCGACGATGTGGATTGATAGAGCCGCGCTCCGCTTTGAGCCGGCATATGCACGTGGAAAGCCCCGCTCCGGGGCTTTTTTCGTACTCAGCCCCTGGCGTCGATGGCGGTATCTCGAAACAGTGCTGCCGATAGATCGGCAATCTCGTCATGAATGGCCGCGCGCTCGATGCCCGGCGGATCGGTAAAGAGCTCTGCCGCAAAGGCAAGGCCGAGTGCGGTGCCCTCCGGCACGAAGACGTAATGCCCAAGGCCGCCAACGAAGATCTTAAGAGCGCTGCGTGAGAGCCGCGCATGCAGCCATGCCGAACATTCCTCGGCCGGCGCAGCCCTGTCGGCGTCGCCGACCAGGATAAGGGCGGGCGCATCGACAGCTTTCAGGGTTTCCGCGCTGAAACCGAGAACGGACCGGCCCGGCGCGCACAGCAGTGCGGCCTTGATTCTCTCATCCCGGTAGGACTTTGTCATGCGGGACCAGGATTGGCGAAACACCTCGCTGGTGGAAAGCAATGTCGGGATATGATCGGCAAGGTCGGGAAATTCCCTCGGTCCGCGCGCGCCACCCGGCTTCATCCTGGACGGTTCGAACTGCGAGAACTGGGTGACGGCGCCAAGAAGCAGCATCACGCTATATGCTCCGGCCGAAAATCCGGCCGCGAAGACGTGGGTCGTATCGATATGACCGGAGAGATCGCTGAGCCAGTCATCGCGGTGATCGAGCATGTAGCTGAGATCCGGCGCCCGCTCCCAAAGACAGGCAAAGCCTTCAGTGCGATAGGGCTCGTTGCCGGTATTGCCGTGATGGTTGACGCCAAGCGCTGCAAATCCGCGATCGACCAGCCGTCGCGCCAGCCATTCCAGTCCGGCCGCGGATCCGCCGGTGCCATGCGACAACAGGACGAGGGGATAAGGTTGGGCACCCGGCCGGACGGGTGCGTCGCGGGCGACTTTCGCCTTTTGGAACCAGCCTCTTTCCGTTGTGTCGCTTTCCCGCGTTTCATCGGCAGCGGGATACCACAGCGACCAGCTGATGGGTCTGGGGCCGTCTGCGTCCCAGTTCGACCTGTTCTCGTCGTAAAGGACGCCGTCGCGGAAGCCCAATTTCATCTCTCGGATGCCCCTCTGAACAGTTCCCGGCTGTTCAATTCGTCGCCTTCTCCACGGTGATGTCGCCGAATTCATCGATCAGTACGGTCCAGCCATCCGGCTCCGCAGAGGGATCGGTCTTCAGATAGATCGTGGCGAACAGCCCCGGCTCCTTGATGATGCCGTTTGAATTCTCGGGGCGTATATCGGTAATATAAGGCTTCAGGTCGCTGATCTCCTGCAACTCGACGGTAGAAGTGATCGCCGGGCCGGTCTCGGTCTGGGCAATCTGCTGCAGATAGACCTTCGAGGTCCTGTCTGCCTGGCGAACGGCAAATAGCTTGTAGTAGCCGTGGCGCTGCGTGGTCTTTCCCTCGGGGTTGGCAACGCGCTCGGCGCCTGTCGGCGCCCGCTCGACATCCGGTGCGTTGCCGTCATCCTGCCAGTAGCCGGTGCTGGTCGCGAAAATCACCGATGCCGGCAGGATGGCATCCTGCCCCGGCAAGGCTGCGGCCGACCACCCGATGAGGAACACGGTGGTCATCAATAGGCGTCGCATTGCCATCGTCTCAATCCTTGAACTGCTCGGCGAGAATACGGTCGGACCAGGAGCGGTCGGGATCGGAAAGGATGCGTGCCGTCATATGTTCCGACTGGGCGATGCGGACATGCAGCACCGATTTGACCTCGGTATTGTCGGCCACGGCGTTCACCGGCCGCTTGACCGGCTCGAGGACGTCGATATCGACGGTCACCCTGTTGGGAAGCAGTGCGCCCCTCCAACGCCGTGGCCTGAAAGCGCTGACCGGCGTCATGGCGAGCAGTGGGGCCTCGAGCGGCAGGATCGGGCCATGGGCGGAAAGATTATAGGCTGTCGACCCGGCGGGGGTCGCCACCATCAGCCCGTCGCAGATCAGCTCCTCCAGGCGGACGCGCCCATCCACCGCGACCCGTAGATTGGCGGCCTGATAGGACTGGCGGAATAGATAGACCTCGTTGATGGCGAGTGCCGTCGAATTGGTGCCGTCGGCGTTGGCCGTCGTCATCTGCAATGGCCGGAAGACGTTTTCGACGGCGACGCAGATGCGCTCCTGAAGTTGTTCGCTGCGATAGTCGTTCATCAGGAAGCCGACCGAGCCGCGATTCATGCCGTAGACCAGCTTGCCGGAGTTCATCGTGCTGTGCAGCGTCTGCAGCATGAAACCGTCGCCGCCGAGCGCGACGATAACGTCGGCATCGTCGGCCGGCACGTCACCATAAATGCGAATCAACTCCTCGCGCGCTTCAAGCGCCTCTGTCGTCGGTGAGGCGAGAAAGGAAAGAGTCTGAAATGAACGGCCCATGCAATGCCCTTTATGATGCTGTCCTAGCTAAAGGATAAAGGGCTGGCGCGACAAGGACGTTTTCTATCGCGAAGCGTTTTGAGCGGCAGTCGAGCTGTCCGCACTGACACGATTTTTCCTTTACAGAATCATAGAATCTGCTAGTTGGGCACCTATTGCCCTTGTAGCTCAGTTGGTAGAGCACCTGATTTGTAATCAGGGGGTCCCGGGTTCGAACCCTGGTGGGGGCACCATTTTTCCACGCGATACCGCCCGTCCAGACCATAGTCTCGGTTCGACGTTGCTTCGCTCGATCGCGCCGGCGGATTTGCCAGGTATCACGTACTCCTTGATGAACCTTGCCTGAAGGGCTGCTTCAGCGCCAATTCAGCCGCGCCAGCTTATCTTCGCCTCATCATCAATGAGGAAGAAGCAGCCATGAAGCTCGCACATCTCTTTTTCGCCGCAACCATGTCCGTTGGTGCGGCTTTGGCGTCCGTCGCCCCGGCCGCCGCCATGCCCGTCGATCGGCCGGCCGTGTCGGTCCAGGGCGATATCGTTCAAATTCGTGATGGCTGGCGACATGATCGCAACCGTGACGAAAGTGACGACCGCGGTTGGCGCGATGAGCGTGACGACCGTGGCTGGCGCGATCAGCGTGATTGGCGTCGGTCCGACTGGCGCGATGATGACTGGCGCTGGCGCCGGTGGCGTGCCGAGCGTTGGCAGGAACGCCGCGAGTGGCGCCATCGCGATCGTGATATGCCTCTCTGGCTCTACCGCGGCTGACGCGTCCGTTGCGCGCCTGAGACGCGCGGTTACAGAACGGCCCGGATCATCCGGGCCGTTTTCAATGCGTGGCGGGTTCGTTGACGCTTGCCTCAATCCTGTTGCCGTTGCCGGTCTGGCCGGCGCCGGAAGGTGACAGCATCGCGATGCTGAGCACTGAGACGATCATGAAGGCGACGACGGCGATCATTATGCGCATGAGCGTTCAATCCTCGTTCAATTACGGGATTAACGCCTGATCGCCGTCCGCGTTCCTGCTGGGCTAAAGCGCGCCGCATCGAATTTGATTCATGCGACGCGCTTTAGCCTTTTGTTTTTATGCATGTCGTTACCCCGGAACCGCTGCACACTTCCGGGCGATATGCATTATTGCACCTGTCCGGGCGTCGCGGGGCCGGGCGCCGTTGGCGACAACGGATCGGGCTGGTGGATCGGGTGCGACGTGTCCACCCACATGATGCTGAGGATAATCACGACGAAGACCGCGATGAAGAGGATACCGAAAATCAGCGGTCGAATGGCCATGATGGGGATCGTTCCTTCTTGCTTCTGACCGGTCGTTACGATCGGTCATCGGCCGATCATAGTGCCCCAGGAGGTCTTTCCAAGGCAAAATTGAATTTCTCCGGCTTCGGTCGAGCCTTGCGCGGTATCGCCGGCATCGGTTTTTCCAGCTGTCGCACCGGGTTAAACTGTGCCACGGATGCCTGAAACAGTTGGGGACGGGCATCATGAAGCGGATGGTTACAGCATCGGTCATTGTCGCGGCATTCGTCTCATGGGCCGGAGCGTCCGAAAATGCGGGCCTTTTCGACAAGCCGATAAAGCTGGATGTTGTCGTGTTGCCGAAGGATGAGCTCAATCCTGATGCGAAACCGAAGATCACCTGCAGCCGCTATCCCGCATTCATGGTCAAGGAGGTCGATCTCGGTGAGGTCGGAGCCGAAAAGCTGGCGCTGCTTGCCTCCGATGCCCCCTGTGAACGCATCGGCGAGCGCGAGCGGGTGATCGAGGATGATACCGCCGGCTATCTCATCGGCGTCAGCGGCGGTTTCGTGTTTTTCCGTGCGGCGGACGGATGGAACGGCGGGTTGCCCTTTGTCGTCTACGATGCGGCGGCGGGCGAGCGGCTGCTCGACGATTCCCTCGAGGGCGACGATTTTTCTGCGATAAGGAGCGGGAAGGGGGAGCTGGCCCTCGATTTCCGTCGCGTCTACATGGCCTCCTGTTCGCTCTATCTGGAGGGCACTGCCTGCGCCAAGACGATCGCCGCCGACACGGGTCTGTCGCCGCAGCAACTGCCGGATTGCACAGCTGCCTACAAGGCGGAAATCAAACGCACCCCCGAGCATGCGAGGGAAATCGAGAAACTGCCGAGCGTGATCGTCTATCCCGTGGAACTGACTTACGCGGCGGGCGAAGCGGTCCGCAGCCCTATGGACGGACCGACTGCCTGCCGGATACCGAGCTGACCCAGGCGAGTGGGTTGACGGGATACACCGTCAACTTTCAAATCAATGACGGACGAGCGATAGCGGCTTGCCGCCTTCGTCCTTCGATTTGTCGAAATTGCCGTCGGCGCGCATGTCGAAGTCAAGCGATGAGCCGTCATCGCCCATCAGCGTCAGCCCGAAACCCTCGATATGCCAGACTGTCAGTTTCAGCCTGGCGACATTAGCGGCGCAGTCTCCGGATAGTGACAGCGGCGCGTTGCCGTCAGCATTGACATGGCCGTCGAGTGTCACGCCGCAGAGCTTTTCGCCGTCCGGCCTTTGCATCGTCCAAATCCCGGCAAGGCTGTTGAAGGTCGGTAGTCGATCGACGCCGTCGGGTGCGGCGATCAGCAAAAGCGGCACCCGACCTTCCGTCTTCATCGGCGACCCTTCGTTCTCGACGAAACGGGCCAGCACCTTACGCAGCGGATCGATCAGGATGATGCCGCCATTGCCGTCGAAATTCCAGGCATAGGACTCGGCAAGCGAAGGCAGCGGCTTGGCGCAGGAATCCTGTCCGGACAGCCCATAACCGCCGATGGCTGTGCCGGTTTCGAGCGTCATCCGGCATCCGGCTCCACCGTCTTCCGGGGCAACGAGATAGGTTCCGGCCTGCGCTTTGAGAATATCGGGATCGATCTCCTGCCCATATGCGAGACCGCAGACAAGCAGCGCCGCTGCTGCAGCCGCAAGGCGGGGGATGATACGGATCATGGTAATTTCTCTTCGCCTCGGCCCGCTTGCGGACCAGCCTATGCCTTCAGGTAAAGCCGCGCCGCATAAAGCGCGATTGCCGCGGCATTCGAGACGTTCAGCGATTTGATCGCGCCGGGCATGTCGAGGCGGGCAAGCGCGTTGACGGTTTCGCGCGTCTTCTGTCGCAGCCCCTTGCCCTCGGAGCCGAGCACCAGCGCAACCTTCCCGCCCGAGAACGTGCCTTCGAGCGGCGCCGGCCCTTCCGAATCGAGGCCGATGGTGGAGAAACCGAGCTTGTGCAATTCACCGAGTGCATCGGCGAGATTGGTAACCTGTATATAAGGTATCAGTTCCAGCGCGCCGGAGGCGGACTTGGCGAGCACGCCGGATTCGGTCGGGCTATGTCTCTGTGTGGTGATAACGGCGCCGGCATTGAAGGCGACGGCTGAGCGCATGATGGCGCCGACATTGTGCGGATCGGTCACCTGGTCGAGAACGAGCAGGAGAGGGCTGTCTTTCAGCGCTTCGAGCCGGCGGACCGGCAGCGGCCGTGTTTCCAGCATGACGCCCTGATGAATCGCCTCTGGGCCGAGCACCTTGTCGATGTCCTGCGGCGAGACCATTTCGAAGGGAATGCCGAGTGTTTCGACGTCGACTTCGAGCCGCGCCAGCGCGTTCTGCGTCACGAAAAGCTTGATCTTCTTGCGCTCGGGATTGTCGAGGGCGGCGCGCACCGTATGCAGGCCGTAGAGATGCACCTGGTCGGGCGCTAGCGCCGGCGGCTTCCAGTCTTCGCCGCCGCGCTTGCGCTTCTGTGGCTGAGGCGTGGGAATCTCTCCGCGTTCGCGCTTGCCGTCACGGTGCGCGCGCCGCAGCGTGGCGTAATGCGTATCCTTGGCCGATGGGTCTGTCGCGGCCGTGCCGCCGGATTTTTTATCTTTGCTCATGCGGCTTTATAGCCATGGCGCTGGCTGCCGCATAGGCTTTCTTTCATCGGCCGGCTTTCGGCAAGGAATGAAATTTTTCGTGTTTTTTCCGTTGTCATCGTGTTGACAGACGGAAATGCTCCGGTCATATACGCGGCGCAGACGACGGGCCGCAACGCTTCGAAGTCTGACAAACTTGGTCTTCAAGATCCGGACGAATAACTGGAGAGATGCCCGAGTGGTTAAAGGGGACGGACTGTAAATCCGTTGGCTCAGCCTACGTTGGTTCAAATCCAACTCTCTCCACCATTCGTCATCGGATCGGACCACCCCGCGGGTATAGCTCAATGGTAGAGCAGCAGCCTTCCAAGCTGAATACGCGGGTTCGATTCCCGCTACCCGCTCCAGTTTTTCTAAGCCCAATTCACGTGACCGACGCCGCCGCGATAATTCGGCACGCAGATGTTTCAGAAGACGCCGGCGCGGTTGCTCATCTCCGGCAGTCGACGCGATTTTCTCCAAGGATTTCAGTAATTTTCGACGGTGCTCCGGCGAATCGCCTTGCAGGCGGCAAATTGTCCCCCATATGCGCTGTCACACCAAGAATGGCGCCTGCAATTAAGTCTTGCGCAATTTCGCCGAAAGCCTTAAACGGCGGCACTAAACCGGTTCGCCGGGGCCCACCATCTCGTTCACAGGAAGCATTCAAATGGGAAAGAGTAAGTTTGAGCGCAACAAGCCGCACGTCAACATTGGCACGATTGGCCACGTTGACCACGGCAAGACGTCTCTGACGGCAGCGATCACGAAGTACTTCGGCGAGTACAAGGCGTACGACCAGATCGACGCTGCTCCGGAAGAAAAGGCCCGCGGCATCACCATTTCGACGGCACACGTCGAGTATGAGACGCCGGCCCGCCACTATGCACACGTCGACTGCCCCGGCCACGCCGACTACGTCAAGAACATGATCACCGGTGCTGCCCAGATGGACGGCGCGATCCTGGTGTGCTCGGCCGCTGACGGCCCGATGCCGCAGACGCGCGAACACATCCTGCTGGCCCGTCAGGTCGGCGTTCCGGCCATCGTGGTGTTCCTGAACAAGGTCGACCAGGTTGACGACGCCGAGCTTCTCGAACTGGTCGAGCTCGAAGTTCGCGAACTGCTGTCGTCCTACGACTTCCCGGGCGATGACATCCCGATCGTCAAGGGTTCGGCGCTGGCCGCCCTTGAAGATTCGGACAAGAAGATCGGCGAGGATTCGATCCGCGAACTGATGGCCGCTGTCGACGCCTACATCCCGACGCCTGAGCGTCCGATCAACCTGCCGTTCCTGCTGCCGATCGAAGACGTGTTCTCGATCTCGGGCCGCGGTACGGTTGTGACCGGCCGCGTCGAGCGTGGCATCGTCAAGGTTGGCCAAGAAGTCGAGATCGTCGGCATCCGCCCGACGACGAAGACGACGGTGACCGGCGTTGAAATGTTCCGCAAGCTGCTCGACCAGGGCCAGGCTGGCGACAACATCGGCGCGCTGATCCGCGGCGTCACCCGTGACGGCGTTGAGCGTGGCCAGATTCTGTGCAAGCCGGGCTCTGTCAAGCCGCACAAGAAGTTCATGGCTGAAGCCTACATCCTGACGAAGGAAGAGGGTGGCCGTCATACGCCGTTCTTCACCAACTATCGTCCGCAGTTCTACTTCCGCACGACCGACGTGACGGGCATCGTATCGCTGCCGGAAGGCACGGAGATGGTCATGCCGGGCGACAACGTCACGGTATCGGTCGAGCTGATCGTTCCGATCGCGATGGAAGAAAAGCTGCGCTTCGCGATCCGCGAAGGTGGCCGCACCGTCGGCGCCGGTATCGTTGCTTCGATCGTCGAGTAATCCTGGGATTACCCGAAATTCAGGAAAAACCCCGCTGGAAACGGCGGGGTTTTTCGTTTTGATGCTATTAGGGGGATTAACACGTGTTGTAAAAATATCGTTAAGTTCGTCCGTCACAGTATTTTGTTCATCTCACATTCAGAAACCAGTTGTGATTGGTTCATTTTAGTCCAGACTCCTTCATGCAAAGAGGAGAGCCCGGATGATTCCAAAGGCCACGTTCGTTGCGACGATATTCGCGATGTATGTTTTCACGATGTTTTTCATCGCTGCAATTCCGCAAGAGGTTGTTCAGGCAGCCGGAGTGCAGCTCGGCGAGGTAAGTGTCGTCAAGTGATGATTTAGCAGTTCACCGCAGGCTGCTGCGGTGATTGGAAATGATCGGCCAGGTGCCCCTAAGAGGGCGCTCCTGGCGACGCGGGGGTGAACCCTTGCAGGACGCTCGCTTGCTCTTCGCGCGGAAGCGTCTATCTATGCCTCCGATTTCATGATGCGGAGGATATTCCATGAAGAAGCGGATTCTGTTCACGGGCGGTTCGGGCAAGGCAGGTCGCCATACCGTGCCGTGGCTCATCAATGCCGGTTACGAGGTTCACAACCTCGATCTCGTGCCGCTGGACAGTCCCGGCGTCACCAACCTCATTGCCGACATCACCGATAGCGGTCAGGTCTTCAACGCTCTGTCGATGCACCGCGATTTTCCTGATCTGGACGCGGGCCGGGGCGTGCAGCCTTTCGATGCCGTCGTGCACTTCGCCGCCATCCCGCGCATCCTGATCAAGCCCGACAATGAGACTTTCCGCATCAACACGATGGGCACTTACAATGTCATCGAGGCGGCGGTGAAGCTCGGCATCAGGAAGGTTATCGTCGCATCGAGCGAGACGACCTACGGCGTCTGCTTCGCCGAAGGCCATCGTGATTTCCACCAGTTCCCGCTGGAGGAAGACTACGACGTCAATCCGATGGATTCCTACGGGCTCTCCAAGGTGGTCAACGAGAAGACGGCCCGCGCCTTTGCCGAACGTTCAGGCTTCGACATCTATGCGCTGCGTATCGGCAACGTCATCGAGCCGCACGAATATGAGCGGTTCCCCACCTATTTCGCCAATCCCGAAATGCGCAAGCGCATTGCCTGGAGCTATATCGACGCCCGCGATCTCGGGCAGATCTGCCATCTCTGCATCGAAAAGGACGGTCTCGGCTATCAGGTCTTCAACGCGGCCAACGACACCGTCTCGGCCAACACGCCGTCGAAGGAGCTTGCGAAGCGATTCTACCCGAACGTGCCCTTCACCCGCGAAATCGGCGAATATGAAGGCCTGCTCTCCAACCGCAAGATCCGCGAGGTGCTGGGTTTTAACGAAGAGCACGATTGGCGGAAATATGTGACGGTCTGAACGGATATTGGTGGTGCGATGAAAGAGCCGATCGCTCGCATATGCGCAGAATGGCTTTGAAAATCGAAAATCGTGCTTGCCAATCTGCTGTCGTCGTCCTAAAGGGAGCGCCATGCTTTTCATCAGCGATTTGCGGACTTTGGTCCAGGCGCTGAATGATCGGCATGAAGGGGTATAGCTCAGTTGGTAGAGCGGCGGTCTCCAAAACCGCAGGTCGTAAGTTCGAGCCTTACTGCCCCTGCCATTTTCCTCGAAGCGGGACAGCGCGGACATGCTCGCGGCATTCCGGCCGGGGATTGATTGGCGGTAACTAATTTCGTTAAACTTCGGTTTCCCTCTTGTGTATTCGGAAATCGGTGTTTATTTAGGGTTCAACAGACACGCGGTGCGTGGGGCTGATGGTTTCAGCTTTACGCGCCGTAATTGCGTGGGCAGTCGATGGCATCCAAATCCAATCCGTTTGCGTTTCTGCAGCAGGTTCGCTCCGAGACGTCCAAAGTTACATGGCCGTCGCGCCGCGAGACGATGATCTCGACGGTTATGGTGCTTGTGATGGTAGTTTTCGCCGCGCTTTTTTTCTTTGCCGCTGACCAGCTGATCGGCTGGGTTCTGAGCTTCGTGCTGAATACCGGCAACTGATACGGGTGGAGATGAAAATGGCGGCACGTTGGTACATCGTCCACGCATATTCCAATTTTGAAAAGAAGGTCGCTGAGGACATCGAGAACAAGGCTCGCCAGAAGGGGCTTGAGCACCTGTTCGAGAAGATCCTCGTGCCGACCGAGAAGGTGGTGGAAGTGCGTCGCGGCCGCAAGGTCGACAGCGAGCGCAAGTTTTTCCCGGGCTACGTCATGGTTCGTGCCAATCTGACCGATGAAGCCTATCACCTGATCAAGAATACGCCGAAGGTTACAGGTTTCCTCGGCTCCGACAATAAGCCAGTTCCGATTCCGGATTATGAAGCCGAGCGCATTCTCGGTCAGGTCCAGGAAGGTGTCGAGCGGCCGAAGGCCTCGATTACCTTCGAGATCGGCGAGCAGGTTCGTGTTTCCGACGGCCCGTTCGCTTCGTTCAACGGCACGGTTCAGGACGTCGACGAAGAGCGTTCGCGCCTGAAGGTTGAGGTGTCGATCTTCGGCCGCGCAACGCCGGTCGAACTCGAATACGCTCAGGTCGAGAAGGTCTGATTGCAAGAGATTGGAAGCTGGCCTTGCGGCCTGTTTCCTGCGGACTAGTCCGCATCCGCGTGGAAGGTGAGGGGGTCTTAGCCGGACCCTGATGATCCGCACCACGCAACCGCAGCCGCCGGAGAGATCCGGCATCACGGGCCGGGCGACCGGCCGTTCATGAAAGGCAGAGAGATATGGCTAAGAAAGTTGCAGGCCAGCTCAAGCTTCAGGTCAAGGCAGGATCGGCAAACCCGTCCCCGCCGATTGGTCCGGCGCTTGGTCAGCGTGGCATTAACATTATGGAATTCTGCAAGGCGTTCAATGCCGCCACGCAGGAAATGGAAAAGGGTATGCCGATCCCGGTCGTCATCACCTATTACCAGGATAAGTCCTTCACCTTCGCGATGAAGCAGCCTCCGGTCAGCTACTGGCTGAAGAAGGAAGCGAAGATCACCTCCGGTTCCAAGACGCCCGGCAAGGGCGCCAAGGCCGGCTCCCTCACAAAGGCTCAGATCAAGTCGATCGCAGAAGCCAAGATGAAGGATCTGAACGCAGCGGATATCGAAGGTGCAATGGCGATGATCGAGGGCTCTGCCCGCGCCATGGGCCTGGAAGTGGTGGGTTAAGATCATGGCTGGTAAGCGCACGCAGAAGATCAACGAAGGTGTTGATCCCACCAAGCTCTACGCTCTGACCCTGGCCATCGGCATGGTCAAGGAACGGGCTGTCGCCAAGTTCGACGAAACCATCGAAGTCTCGATGAACCTCGGCGTCGACCCGCGCCATGCGGACCAGATGGTTCGCGGCGTCGTCAACCTGCCGAACGGCACCGGCCGTACGGTTCGCGTTGCCGTCTTCGCTCGTGGCGTCAAGGCTGATGAAGCCAAGGCTGCCGGTGCCGATATCGTCGGCGCTGAAGAGCTCGTCGAAATCGTCCAGGGCGGCAAGATCGAATTCGATCGCTGCATCGCCACCCCCGACATGATGCCGCTCGTCGGTCGTCTCGGTAAGGTTCTCGGCCCGCGGGGCATGATGCCGAACCCGAAGGTCGGCACCGTCACCATGGATGTCGCCGGAGCCGTCAAGGCTTCCAAGGGCGGCGCTGTCGAGTTCCGCGTCGAGAAGGCTGGCATCGTCCATGCCGGCATCGGCAAGGCCTCTTTCGACGCCAAGGCTCTGGAAGAAAACATCCGCGCTTTTGCCGACGCCGTCATCAAGGCGAAGCCGGCTGGCGCCAAGGGCAACTACGTCAAGCGCGTGGCGATTTCTTCGACCATGGGCCCCGGCGTCAAGATCGAAGTCGGCTCGGTCACCGCAAGCCCGACTGCGTAAATTATTGCCGGGCTTTATGTCCGGCGACTGAATTTCCGGCCTCGCAAGGGGCCGGAATATTCCGGAGAAATCCGGAATCCTGTCCGAGATTGCAGGTGGTTTTCCCTTAATCACTTTGCCTGCATGAGACGGGTAAGACCCGAATTGCATGAAGTTCGCTTCTAGGAAATCGGTTCGAGCCTTGGATGCCTTGTGCCTCTTTAGCCTTGATTGGCGCGAGAGCGCGGGGGGACAGGATCCTCAAGCGTCGCTTGGGATCTCGCATGATCCCAGGAGGCAAAGGCAACCCGGCGGGCCCATTCTCGGTCCCGCCAACTGGAGATTGGCAGTGGAAAGAGCGGAAAAACGCGAATTCGTCACGGAACTGAGTGAAGTCTTCAAGGCTTCGGGCTCAGTTGTCGTGGCCCACTATGCTGGTGCCACAGTCGCGCAGATGAACGATTTTCGTTCGAAGATGCGTGCAGCTGGCGGTACCGTCAAAGTCGCGAAGAACCGCCTGGCCAAAATTGCCCTTCAGGGTACGGAAGCGGAAGGGATTACCAATCTCTTCAAGGGTCAGACGCTGATTGCATACAGCACCGATCCGATCACCGCTCCGAAGGTCGTCATGGATTTCGCCAAGACCAATGACAAAATCATTGTTCTGGGTGGTTCCATGGGAACAACCACGCTCAACGCCGATGCAGTCAAGTCGCTTGCGACCCTGCCTTCGCTCGATGAGCTGCGTGCGAAGCTGCTGGGCATGATCCAGACACCGGCTACCCGCATCGCTGGAGTTGTTGCAGCACCGGCAAGCCAGCTTGCCCGCGTGTTCGCGGCCTACGCCAAGAAGGACGAAGCCGCTTAAGGCGGTTTTTCGCTGTTTATAATCAACCGGTTCGAACCGAACAAAAGGAACTAGTAAAATGACTGATCTCGCAAAGATCGTTGACGACCTCTCCGCGCTGACCGTTCTGGAAGCCGCAGAACTGTCGAAGCTTCTTGAAGAAAAGTGGGGCGTTTCCGCTGCTGCTCCGGTAGCTGTAGCTGCTGCTGGCGGCGGTGCTGCTGCTGCTGTCGTTGAAGAAGAAAAGACCGAGTTCGACGTCATCCTCACGGATGTCGGCGCCAACAAGATCAACGTCATCAAGGAAGTCCGCGCCATCACCGGTCTCGGCCTCAAGGAAGCCAAGGACCTCGTCGAAGGCGCTCCGAAGGCTGTCAAGGAAGGCGTCAACAAGGCTGAAGCCGCTGACATCAAGAAGAAGCTTGAAGATGCTGGCGCCAAGGCCGACGTCAAGTAATCTTGAATTGCTTTTGGGAGGCAGTCTCTGCTGCCTCCCATTTGCCGTTTTTCTGAACGAATTACCCAAAAGCCGCGTCAAACCGGCTTTTGGGTAATGGGTTCTTCAAAAGGATAGTCTCGCACAGAGGGCAGCACAGCAATCCGAGCTGAGCGTTTTCGGGTGTCGGACGAGATTGGATTACTCATTGATTGACGGGATCGACTGGCCATCGGTTCCCGTCCGTTGCAGGCCCGGGTGCAAGATTTTGAAGGAGCGACGATGGCTCAGACCCTTTCGTTCAACGGTCGTAGGCGCGTACGCAAGTTTTTTGGTAAGATCCCCGAAGTCGCAGAAATGCCGAACCTCATCGAGGTTCAGAAGGCGTCCTACGACCAGTTTTTGATGGTTGAAGAGCCGAAAGGCGGCCGGCCCGACGAGGGTCTTCAGGCCGTTTTCAAGTCGGTTTTCCCGATCACCGATTTCTCCGGCGCCTCCATGCTGGAATTCGTGTCCTACGAATTCGAACCGCCGAAGTTCGACGTTGACGAATGCCGTCAGCGCGATCTGACCTATGCTGCGCCGCTGAAGGTGACGCTGCGCCTCATCGTGTTCGATATCGACGAGGATACGGGCGCGAAGTCGATCAAGGACATCAAGGAACAGTCCGTTTACATGGGCGACATGCCGCTCATGACCAATAACGGCACGTTCATCGTCAACGGCACCGAGCGCGTGATCGTTTCCCAGATGCACCGTTCGCCGGGCGTCTTCTTCGACCACGACAAGGGCAAGAGCCATTCTTCTGGCAAGCTGCTCTTTGCTGCCCGCGTTATCCCCTATCGCGGTTCCTGGCTCGATATCGAATTCGACGCCAAGGATATCGTTTACGCCCGTATCGACCGTCGCCGCAAGATTCCGGTCACGTCGCTGCTGATGGCGCTTGGCATGGACGGCGAGGAAATCCTCGACACCTTCTACACGAAGTCGCTCTACAAACGCGACGGCAAAGGCTGGCGCATTCCCTTCAAGCCGGAAACGCTGAAGGGTGCCAAGGCGATCACCGAGATGGTCGACGCCGACACCGGCGAAGTCGTCGTGGAAGCCGGCAAGAAGCTGACCCCGCGCCTGCTGCGCCAGCTTTCCGATAAGGGTCTGAAGGCGCTGAAGGCCGGCGACGACGATCTTTACGGCAACTACCTTGCCGGCGACATCGTCAACTACTCCACCGGTGAAATCTACCTCGAAGCCGGCGATGAAATCGACGAGAAGACGCTCGGCATCATCCTGGCGAACGGCTTCGACGAGATCCCGGTTCTCGGCATCGACCACATCAATGTCGGCGCCTATATCCGCAACACGCTGACCGCCGACAAGAACGAGAACCGTCAGGACGCTCTGTTCGACATCTACCGCGTCATGCGTCCGGGTGAGCCGCCGACCATGGAATCGGCCGAAGCCATGTTCAACTCGCTGTTCTTCGATGCGGAGCGTTACGACCTCTCCGCCGTCGGCCGCGTCAAGATGAACATGCGTCTCGACCTGACCGTCGAAGACACCGTCCGCATCCTGCGCAAGGACGACATCTTGGCCGTGGTCAGGATGCTGGTCGAATTGCGCGACGGCAGGGGCGAGATCGACGACATCGACAACCTTGGCAACCGCCGCGTCCGCTCGGTCGGCGAGCTGATGGAAAACCAGTACCGTCTCGGCCTGCTGCGCATGGAGCGCGCGATCAAGGAACGCATGTCCTCGATCGAGATCGACACGGTGATGCCGCAGGATCTGATCAACGCCAAGCCGGCTGCTGCCGCCGTCCGCGAATTCTTCGGTTCCTCGCAGCTCTCGCAGTTCATGGACCAGGTCAATCCGCTCTCGGAAATCACCCACAAGCGCCGTCTTTCGGCCCTTGGTCCGGGCGGTCTAACCCGCGAGCGCGCCGGCTTCGAAGTCCGCGACGTGCATCCGACCCACTACGGCCGCATTTGCCCGATCGAAACGCCGGAAGGCCCGAACATCGGTCTGATCAACTCGCTTGCGACCTTTGCCCGCGTCAACAAATACGGCTTCATCGAAAGCCCGTACCGCCGCATCGTCGAAGGCAGGGTGACGAGCGACGTGCTCTACCTCTCCGCCATGGAAGAGGCGAAGTACTACGTCGCCCAGGCCAACGCTGAAATGAACCCTGATGGTTCCTTCGTCGACGAGTTCGTCGTCTGCCGTCATGCCGGCGAAGTCATGCTCGCGCCCCGCGACAGCATGAACCTGATGGACGTTTCGCCGAAGCAGGTGGTTTCGGTCGCAGCCGCGCTCATCCCGTTCCTGGAAAACGACGACGCCAACCGCGCGCTCATGGGCTCGAACATGCAGCGTCAGGCAGTGCCGCTGCTGCGTGCCGAAGCTCCGTTCGTCGGTACCGGCATGGAGCCGGTCGTTGCCCGTGACTCAGGCGCTGCTATCGGCGCCCGCCGCGGCGGCGTGGTCGACCAGGTCGACGCGACGCGTATCGTTATCCGCGCCACGGAAGACCTCGAAGCCGGCAAGTCCGGCGTCGATATCTACCGGCTGCAGAAGTTCCAGCGTTCGAACCAGAACACCTGCGTCAACCAGCGTCCGCTGGTCACCGTTGGTGACGAGGTCAACCGCGGCGACATTCTTGCCGACGGTCCGTCGACCGATCTCGGCGACCTGGCGCTCGGCCGCAACGCGCTCGTCGCGTTCATGCCCTGGAACGGATACAACTACGAAGACTCGATCCTGCTCTCCGAGCGCATTGTTGCCGACGACGTGTTCACCTCCATTCACATCGAGGAATTCGAGGTGATGGCGCGCGACACCAAGCTTGGTCCTGAGGAAATCACCCGCGATATTCCGAACGTTTCGGAAGAAGCTCTGAAGAACCTCGACGAAGCCGGCATCGTCTATATCGGCGCTGAAGTTCAGCCGGGCGATATCCTGGTCGGCAAGATCACGCCGAAGGGCGAAAGCCCGATGACGCCGGAAGAAAAGCTTCTGCGCGCCATCTTCGGCGAAAAGGCCTCCGACGTGCGCGATACCTCCATGCGCATGCCGCCTGGCACCTACGGCACGATCGTCGAAGTGCGCGTCTTCAACCGCCATGGCGTCGAGAAGGACGAGCGCGCGATGGCGATCGAGCGCGAAGAGATCGAGCGTCTTGCAAAGGACCGCGACGACGAGCAGGCGATCCTCGACCGTAACGTCTACGGCCGTCTGATCGAAATGCTGCGCGGCCAGGCTTCCATCGCCGGCCCGAAGGGTTTCAAGAAGGGCGCCGAGCTTTCCAACGCCGTCGTTTCCGAATATCCCCGCTCGCAGTGGTGGATGTTCGCGGTCGAGGACGAAAAGGTCCAGAGCGAGCTCGAAGCACTCCGTGGCCAGTACGACGAATCCAAGTCGCGCCTTGAACAGCGCTTCATGGATAAGGTCGAAAAGGTCCAGCGCGGCGATGAAATGCCTCCTGGCGTCATGAAGATGGTCAAGGTCTTTGTCGCCGTGAAGCGCAAGATCCAGCCGGGCGACAAGATGGCTGGCCGTCACGGCAACAAGGGCGTCGTCTCGCGCATCGTGCCTGTCGAAGACATGCCGTTTCTCGAGGACGGCACGCATGTCGACGTCGTTCTGAACCCGCTCGGCGTGCCCTCGCGCATGAACGTCGGCCAGATCCTCGAAACCCACCTGGGTTGGGCTTGCGCCGGCATGGGTCGCCAGATCGGCGAACTGATCGACGCATACAAGGCCAATGGCAACATCGAGCCGCTGCGCAAGACCATCGGCGATGTCGTCGGTGACGGTCCGAAGGCCGAACAGGTCCAGGATTTCGACGACGACTCGGTTCTGCGTCTTGCCGATCAGTGGAAGCGCGGCGTTTCGATTGCGACGCCTGTTTTCGACGGTGCGAACGAAGCCGACGTCAACGACATGCTGCGTCTGGCAGGTCTCAAGGACAGCGGCCAGTCGACGCTTTATGACGGCCGTACCGGTGAGCAGTTCGACCGCCAGGTGACCGTGGGCTACATCTACATGCTGAAGCTCAACCACTTGGTCGACGACAAGATCCATGCCCGCTCGATCGGTCCATACTCGCTCGTTACCCAGCAGCCGCTGGGCGGCAAGGCGCAGTTCGGCGGTCAGCGCTTCGGCGAAATGGAAGTCTGGGCACTCGAAGCCTATGGCGCGGCCTACACGCTGCAGGAAATGCTGACGGTGAAGTCGGACGACGTCGCCGGCCGCACCAAGGTCTACGAAGCCATCGTCCGCGGAGACGACACGTTCGAAGCCGGTATTCCGGAAAGCTTCAACGTTCTCGTCAAGGAAATGCGTTCGCTGGGCCTTAGTGTCGAGCTCGAAAACACCAAGCTTGATGAGGCGCAGGCAGCCCAGCTGCCCGATGCGGCCGAGTAAGCACCTGATAGGGCGTGCGCTGCCAACGCGGCGCACGCCGGTCCCACCGGGCGCCGTATCCGTGTCGGCCCGGAAGGGAAGTTTCGCCGCATCTTGCGGTTATTCTCGTTTAAGCGAGGGAGGCGGCTCCCGGGAAATTGCCGCCGACCATCGCATTTTGAGGGCTCTCAGCCCATGAAGGAGACAGGCATGAACCAAGAGGTCATGAATCTTTTCAATCCGCAGGTGCCTGCACAGAATTTCGATTCGATTCGGATTTCGATCGCATCTCCGGAGAAGATCCTCTCCTGGTCTTACGGTGAGATCAAGAAGCCGGAAACCATCAACTACCGTACGTTCAAGCCGGAACGCGACGGTCTCTTCTGCGCGCGCATCTTCGGGCCGATCAAGGACTACGAATGCCTGTGCGGCAAGTACAAGCGCATGAAGTACAAGGGCATCATCTGCGAAAAGTGCGGCGTCGAAGTTACGCTGTCGCGCGTTCGCCGTGAGCGCATGGGCCATATCGAGCTCGCCGCTCCCGTTGCCCACATCTGGTTCCTGAAGTCGCTGCCATCACGCATTTCGACGCTGCTCGACATGACGCTGAAGGATGTCGAGCGTGTCCTCTATTTCGAAAACTACATCGTCACCGAGCCGGGCCTGACTGCCCTCAAGGAGCACCAGCTCCTCTCGGAAGAAGAGTACATGCTTGCCGTTGACGAATACGGCGAAGACCAGTTCACCGCGATGATCGGCGCTGAGGCGATCTACGAGATGCTGGCCTCGATGAACCTCGAAAAGATCGCTGGCGATCTGCGCGCTGAGCTTGCCGAGACCACGTCGGATCTCAAGCAGAAGAAGCTGATGAAGCGCCTGAAGATCGTCGAGAACTTCATGGAATCGGGCAACCGTCCGGAATGGATGATCATGAAGGTCGTTCCGGTCATTCCGCCGGATCTGCGTCCGCTGGTTCCGCTCGACGGTGGCCGTTTCGCCACCTCGGATCTGAACGACCTCTACCGCCGCGTCATCAACCGCAACAACCGTCTGAAGCGTCTGATCGAGCTTCGTGCGCCTGGCATCATCATCCGCAACGAAAAGCGTATGCTGCAGGAATCGGTTGACGCGCTGTTCGACAACGGCCGTCGCGGCCGCGTCATCACCGGCGCCAACAAGCGTCCGCTGAAGTCGCTCTCCGACATGCTGAAGGGCAAGCAGGGCCGCTTCCGCCAGAACC
Source organism: Rhizobium sp. NZLR11 (assembly GCF_019685115.1). Taxonomy (NCBI): domain Bacteria; kingdom Pseudomonadati; phylum Pseudomonadota; class Alphaproteobacteria; order Hyphomicrobiales; family Rhizobiaceae; genus Rhizobium; species Rhizobium sp. NZLR11. The sequence continues at coordinate 433,487 of NZ_JABDWD010000003.1, forward strand.
TGCTCGGCAAGCGCGTCGACTATTCCGGCCGTTCGGTCATCGTCACCGGTCCGGAACTGAAGCTGCACCAGTGCGGCCTGCCGAAGAAGATGGCGCTCGAACTCTTCAAGCCGTTCATCTATGCCCGCCTCGATGCCAAGGGTTACTCCTCGACCGTCAAGCAGGCCAAGAAGCTGGTCGAAAAGGAAAAGCCGGAAGTCTGGGATATCCTCGACGAGGTCATCCGCGAGCATCCGGTTTTGCTGAACCGCGCACCGACGCTGCACCGCTTGGGCATCCAGGCTTTCGAACCTACCCTGGTCGAAGGCAAGGCGATCCAGCTGCATCCGCTCGTCTGCACGGCCTTCAACGCCGACTTCGACGGTGACCAGATGGCCGTTCACGTGCCGCTGTCGCTCGAAGCCCAGCTCGAAGCCCGCGTGCTGATGATGTCGACCAACAACATCCTGCATCCGGCCAACGGCGCGCCGATCATCGTTCCCTCGCAGGACATGGTTCTCGGCCTCTACTACCTGTCGATCCTGAACCAGAACGAGCCTGGCGAAGGCATGGCCTTCTCCGATCTCGGCGAACTGCATCACGCCCTCGAAACCAAGGTCGTGACGCTGCACACCAAGATCCGCGGCCGGTTCAAGTCGATCGACGAGGATGGCAAGCCCTACTCGAAGATCTATGAGACGACGCCTGGCCGACTGCTCATCGGCGAACTTCTGCCGAAAAACGGCAAGGTGCTCTTCGACATCTGCAACCAGGAAATGACCAAGAAGAACATCTCCAAGATGATCGACACGGTCTACCGCCACTGCGGCCAGAAGGACACGGTCATCTTCTGCGACCGCATCATGCAGCTCGGCTTTTCCCATGCCTGCCGCGCCGGCATTTCGTTCGGCAAGGACGACATGGTCATTCCGGATGCCAAGGCCAAGATCGTTGCCGACACCGAAAGCCTGGTGAAGGAATACGAGCAGCAGTACAATGACGGCCTGATCACGCAGGGCGAAAAGTACAACAAGGTTGTCGACGCCTGGGGCAAGGCCACCGAAAAGGTCGCCGAAGAGATGATGGCCCGCATTAAGGCGGTCGAATTCGATGAGAGCACCGGTCGCCAGAAGCCGATGAATTCGATCTACATGATGAGCCATTCCGGTGCCCGCGGTTCTCCGAACCAGATGCGCCAGCTGGGCGGCATGCGCGGCCTCATGGCCAAGCCGTCGGGTGAAATCATCGAGACGCCGATCATCTCGAACTTCAAGGAAGGCCTGACCGTCAACGAGTACTTCAACTCGACCCACGGCGCCCGCAAGGGTCTTGCAGACACCGCCCTGAAGACCGCCAACTCCGGCTACCTGACCCGTCGTCTCGTCGACGTCGCGCAGGATTGCATCGTCACGCACGTCGATTGCGGAACGCAGACGGGCCTCACCATGACCGCCATCGTCGATGCCGGCCAGGTGGTTGCTTCGATCGGCGTCCGCATCCTCGGCCGCACGGCGCTTGATGACATCGATCATCCGATCACGGGTGAGCGCATCGTCGATGCCGGCAGGATGATCCTCGAGCCCGATGTCGTCGAAATCGAGAAGGCCGGTATCCAGTCGATCCGCATCCGCTCGGCGCTGACCTGCGAAATCCAGACCGGCGTCTGCGCAGTCTGCTACGGCCGCGACCTCGCGCGTGGTACGCCTGTCAACATGGGCGAAGCCGTCGGCGTCATCGCTGCTCAGTCGATCGGTGAACCGGGCACCCAGCTCACCATGCGTACCTTCCACCTTGGTGGTACGGCAACCGTGGTCGACCAGTCGTTCCTCGAAGCTTCGTACGAAGGTACGGTGCAGATCAAGAACCGCAACATCCTGCGCAACTCCGATGGCAACCTCGTTGCCATGGGCCGCAACATGACCGTCCAGATCCTGGACGAGCGTGGCGTCGAGCGGTCTTCGCAGCGTGTGGCTTACGGTTCGAAACTGCATGTCGACGAAGGTGACAAGGTCAAGCGCGGCCAGCGTCTGGCAGAGTGGGACCCTTACACCCGTCCGATGATGACCGAAGTGGCTGGTACCGTTCAGTTCGAAGACCTGGTCGACGGTCTCTCCGTTCTGGAAGCCACCGACGAGTCGACCGGCATCACCAAGCGTCAGGTCATCGACTGGCGTTCGACCCCGCGCGGTTCGGACCTCAAGCCGGCGATCGTCATCAAGGACGCCAGCGGCAACATCATGAAGCTGTCGCGTGGTGGTGACGCCCGCTTCTTCCTCTCGGTCGACGCCATCTTGTCGGTCGATTCGGGCACCAAGGTCTCTCAGGGTGACGTCCTCGCGCGTTCGCCGCTTGAAAGCGCCAAGACCAAGGACATCACCGGCGGTCTGCCACGTGTTGCCGAGCTCTTCGAAGCCCGCCGTCCGAAGGACCACGCCATCATCGCAGAGATCGATGGTACGATCCGCCTCGGCCGCGACTACAAGAACAAGCGTCGCGTTATCATCGAACCGGCGGAAGACGGTGTCGAGCCTGTCGAATACCTGATCCCGAAGGGCAAGCCCTTCCACCTTCAGGAAGGCGACTATATCGAAAAGGGTGACTACATCCTCGACGGTAACCCGGCTCCGCACGACATCCTGGCGATCAAGGGCGTGGAGGCTCTGGCCTCCTACCTCGTCAACGAGATCCAGGAAGTCTACCGCCTGCAGGGCGTTGTCATCAACGACAAGCACATCGAGGTGATTGTCCGTCAGATGCTGCAGAAGGTGGAAATCACCGATGCAGGCGACTCGACCTATATCGTCGGCGACAATGTCGACCGGATCGAGCTCGAAGACGTCAACGATCATCTGATCGAGCAGGGCAAGAAGCCTGCCTACGGCGATCCGGTTCTTCTCGGCATCACCAAGGCGTCGCTGCAGACCCCGTCCTTCATCTCGGCCGCGTCCTTCCAGGAAACGACCAAGGTGCTGACGGAAGCGGCAATCGCCGGCAAGACCGACGGCCTGCAGGGTCTGAAGGAAAACGTCATTGTCGGCCGCCTTATCCCGGCCGGCACCGGCGGCACCATGACCCAGATCCGTCGCATCGCCACGTCGCGCGACGAGATGATCCTCGAAGAGCGCCGCAAGGGCAGCGGCGCAGCCGTTGCCACGCCGATGCTGCAGGACATGGCCGAAAAGGCTCCGGCTGCGGAATAATCCGCAGCGGAAGCCGCCACTTTGGTGGCACGCGAATTGAAAAACCGCCCGGAGCGATCCGGGCGGTTTTCGTTTTTAGTCGGCTTTGGTTGGTCGGGGTGAGGGAAGGCGCTGCTTCCGCTTATGCTGCCTTTGGCGACCCGCAGCGCAAGCGGCGGCTCCCTTCAGTTGAAGCGGATGATCGCGACCTCGCCATCGACGGCACCCTGATAGGCGGAGGCGTGCGGCTCTTCGGCCGGCACCTCGGTCAGCATGCCGATCTGGTCGAGATCGGCCTCTATGAAGCCTTCCTCGGCAAGGGCGTTCAAGGCCTCGCGTACGGCAGTGTCGTCGTCGGGCGCCTTCAACATGATGTGCAGGTCGATGCCTTCGCTGCCGTCGGACTCGTAGCCTTTGCCGATGATGATGAAGATCATCGGCCCGTCGAAATTATTGTCGTTGTCAGGTGTCGTAATCATCGCCTGTCCTTCGGCTCTTTGACGATTCGGTCGCTCGAATCCTGCTGTGAGGGCCGCACGCCGCAATTGCTGATTCCTTAACTGCTTTTGCTGCAATGCCCAAGTTTTTATCTTGGTGCTCGGGCCTGATTTCGTCTAGAAGCCTGGAAACAGGGCCTTAGGCCCGCAGATCAAGGCGATACGGCGAGTTTATTTCTTAACCGGCCTTGACGAGATCGGTGGAAACCAGTAGTACCCCGGCCATCAGATCCCATGTGAGGCTTGGCTGTTCGGGGCGACGCGCCCTGAAGTTCACCTCAAACAAGGTTCTAAACGCACGTTGAAGTCATGATGCTGCACGCACGACGCAAATTATATGCGTCCTCTGCTCCTTGTGGTCCATCTGCGGAAGCGGATCGGGCCATATTTTGCGCATTGACGGAAAGCGTGCGTCACTGCCGGAGACGGCGCGAGTTCAAGCCCGCAAGGGTACTGAGATAAAACGTAAGGGATGGTTGAATGCCTACCGTAAACCAGCTGATCCGCAAGCCTCGCCAGGCGAACGTAAAGCGTAACAAGGTTCCCGCACTCCAGGAGAACCCGCAGAAGCGCGGCGTTTGCACGCGCGTCTATACGACGACGCCGAAGAAGCCGAACTCGGCTCTGCGTAAGGTCGCAAAGATCCGCCTGACCAACGGCTTCGAAGTCATTGGTTACATCCCCGGCGAAGGTCACAACCTTCAGGAACACTCCGTCGTCATGATCCGCGGCGGCCGCGTCAAGGACCTTCCGGGTGTCCGTTATCACATCATTCGCGGCGTTCTCGATACCCAAGGTGTCAAGAACCGCAAGCAGCGCCGCTCCAAGTACGGCGCGAAGCGTCCGAAGTAATTCGGTTTTGAGTAATTCGGCGCTGCGCGAGGTCCTCCGCGTGATGAAGCGCCTTAACGGTTGAAGAGACGAAAATTATGTCCAGACGTCATAAAGCAGAAAAGCGCGAGATCAATCCGGACCCGAAGTTCGGTGATCTCGTCGTCACCAAGTTCATGAATGCCATCATGCTCGACGGCAAGAAGTCCGTTGCTGAAAACATTGTCTACGGCGCGTTCGACGTCGTCCAGGGCAAGTCCAAGCAGGAGCCGCTCACGGTTTTCCATTCTGCACTCGACAACATTGCCCCGCACGTTGAAGTCCGCTCGCGCCGCGTCGGCGGTGCGACCTATCAGGTCCCGGTCGATGTTCGTCCGGAGCGCCGCCAGGCTCTCGCCATTCGCTGGCTGATCGCCGCTGCCCGCAAGCGCAATGAAACGACTATGGTTGACCGCCTTTCCGGCGAACTGCTCGATGCGTCCAACAACCGCGGCTCCGCCGTCAAGAAGCGCGAAGACACGCACAAGATGGCTGACGCCAACCGCGCGTTCTCGCACTATCGCTGGTAATTCCGAACGGTATCGAAAGGCAGTCCATAATGGCTCGCGAATATAAAATCGAAGACTACCGCAATTTCGGTATCATGGCGCATATCGACGCCGGCAAGACCACGACCACCGAGCGTATCCTTTATTACACCGGCAAGTCGCACAAGATCGGCGAAGTCCACGACGGCGCAGCCACCATGGACTGGATGGAGCAGGAGCAGGAGCGTGGCATCACGATCACCTCCGCTGCCACCACGACCTACTGGAAGGGCCGTGACGGCAAGACGCGTCGCTTCAACATCATCGACACCCCCGGCCACGTCGACTTCACCATCGAAGTCGAGCGTTCGCTGCGCGTTCTCGACGGCGCCATCGCGCTGCTCGACGCCAATGCCGGTGTTGAACCGCAGACGGAAACCGTCTGGCGCCAGGCCGAGAAGTACAACGTCCCGCGGATGATCTTCTGCAACAAGATGGACAAGACCGGCGCGGACTTCTATCGCTCCGTCGAGATGATCAAGACCCGTCTCGGCGCAACGGCTGTCGTCATGCAGTTGCCGATCGGTGCGGAAACCGAATTCAAGGGCGTCATCGATCTGATCGAGATGAACGCTCTCATCTGGCGCGACGAGTCGCTCGGCGCCCAGTGGGATGTCGTCGAGATCCCCGACGACATGAAGGCCAAGGCTGAAGAGTATCGCGAAAAGCTGATCGAGACGGTCGTCGACATCGACGAAGCCGCGACGGAAGCCTATCTTGAGGGCATTCTGCCCGACAACGAGAAGATCCGCGAACTCGTTCGCCGCGGCACGATCGACGTCAAGTTCCACCCGATGTTCTGCGGCACCGCCTTCAAGAACAAGGGTGTGCAGCCGCTGCTCGACGCCGTCGTCGACTACCTGCCGTCGCCGATGGACATCCCGGCGATCAAGGGCATCGACTTCAAGACTGAAGCTGAAATCGAACGTCACGCCGACGACAGCGAGCCGCTTTCCATGCTCGCCTTCAAGATCATGAACGACCCCTTCGTCGGTTCGCTGACTTTCGCCCGCATCTACTCCGGCAAGCTCGAAAAGGGCACGTCGGTCATCAACACGGTCAAGGACAAGCGCGAGCGCGTCGGCCGTATGTTGCAGATGCACTCCAACTCGCGTGAAGACATCGAAGAAGCCTTCGCAGGTGACATCGTTGCTCTCGCCGGCCTCAAGGAAACCACGACGGGCGACACGCTCTGTGATCCGCTGAAGCCGGTTATCCTCGAGCGCATGGAATTCCCCGAGCCGGTCATCCAGATCGCCATCGAGCCGAAGACCAAGGGCGACCAGGAAAAGATGGGCCTCGCGCTCAACCGCCTGGCTGCTGAGGATCCGTCCTTCCGCGTCAAGACCGACCAGGAATCCGGCCAGACCATCATCGCCGGCATGGGCGAACTGCATCTCGACATCATCGTCGACCGCATGCGTCGTGAATTCAAGGTCGAAGCAACCGTCGGTGCGCCGCAGGTTGCCTACCGCGAAACCATCACCAGAACGCACGAAGAAGACTACACGCACAAGAAGCAGTCCGGTGGTACCGGCCAGTTCGCGCGCGTCAAAATCGTCTTCGAACCGAACCCGGACGGCGAGGAATTCAAGTTCGAATCGAAGATCGTCGGCGGCTCCGTTCCGAAGGAATACATCCCGGGCGTCCAGAAGGGCATCGAAAGTGTTCTGTCTTCGGGTCCGCTCGCTGGCTTCCCGATGCTCGGCGTCAAGGCGACCCTCATCGATGGTGCCTTCCACGACGTCGACTCTTCGGTTCTCGCTTTCGAAATCGCATCGCGTGCCTGCTTCCGTGAAGCAGCCAAGAAGGCCGGCGCTCAGCTGCTCGAGCCAATGATGAAGGTCGAAGTCGTGACCCCGGAAGATTATGTCGGCGACGTCATCGGCGACCTGAACTCCCGTCGCGGTCAGATCCAGGGCCAGGAAAGCCGTGGTATCGCCGTCGTCATCAACGCGAACGTTCCGCTCGCGAACATGTTCAAGTACGTCGACAACCTGCGCTCCATGTCCCAGGGCCGCGCTCAGTACACGATGACCTTCGATCACTACTCGCCGGTCCCGTCGAACGTCGCAACAGAAATCCAGGCAAAGTATTCCGGTCAGAAGTGACCGGAATACCAATTGACCGATAACAAGAATTAGATCCCTTCGGGGACTAGCAAAATGGAGACCCGAAAATGGGAAAGAGTAAGTTTGAGCGCAACAAGCCGCACGTCAACATTGGCACGATTGGCCACGTTGACCACGGCAAGACGTCTCTGACGGCAGCGATCACGAAGTACTTCGGCGAGTACAAGGCGTACGACCAGATCGACGCTGCTCCGGAAGAAAAGGCCCGCGGCATCACCATTTCGACGGCACACGTCGAGTATGAGACGCCGGCCCGCCACTATGCACACGTCGACTGCCCCGGCCACGCCGACTACGTCAAGAACATGATCACCGGTGCTGCCCAGATGGACGGCGCGATCCTGGTGTGCTCGGCCGCTGACGGCCCGATGCCGCAGACGCGCGAACACATCCTGCTGGCCCGTCAGGTCGGCGTTCCGGCCATCGTGGTGTTCCTGAACAAGGTCGACCAGGTTGACGACGCCGAGCTTCTCGAACTGGTCGAGCTCGAAGTTCGCGAACTGCTGTCGTCCTACGACTTCCCGGGCGATGACATCCCGATCGTCAAGGGTTCGGCGCTGGCCGCCCTTGAAGATTCGGACAAGAAGATCGGCGAGGATTCGATCCGCGAACTGATGGCCGCTGTCGACGCCTACATCCCGACGCCTGAGCGTCCGATCAACCTGCCGTTCCTGCTGCCGATCGAAGACGTGTTCTCGATCTCGGGCCGCGGTACGGTTGTGACCGGCCGCGTCGAGCGTGGCATCGTCAAGGTTGGCGAAGAAGTCGAGATCGTCGGCATCCGCCCGACGACGAAGACGACGGTGACCGGCGTTGAAATGTTCCGCAAGCTGCTCGACCAGGGCCAGGCTGGCGACAACATCGGCGCGCTGATCCGCGGCGTCACCCGTGACGGCGTTGAGCGTGGCCAGATTCTGTGCAAGCCGGGCTCTGTCAAGCCGCACAAGAAGTTCATGGCTGAAGCCTACATCCTGACGAAGGAAGAGGGTGGCCGTCATACGCCGTTCTTCACCAACTATCGTCCGCAGTTCTACTTCCGCACGACCGACGTGACGGGCATCGTATCGCTGCCGGAAGGCACGGAGATGGTCATGCCGGGCGACAACGTCACGGTATCGGTCGAGCTGATCGTTCCGATCGCGATGGAAGAAAAGCTGCGCTTCGCGATCCGCGAAGGTGGCCGCACCGTCGGCGCCGGTATCGTTGCTTCGATCGTCGAGTAACNTACGCCGTTCTTCACCAACTATCGTCCGCAGTTCTACTTCCGCACGACCGACGTGACGGGCATCGTATCGCTGCCGGAAGGCACGGAGATGGTCATGCCGGGCGACAACGTCACGGTATCGGTCGAGCTGATCGTTCCGATCGCGATGGAAGAAAAGCTGCGCTTCGCGATCCGCGAAGGTGGCCGCACCGTCGGCGCCGGTATCGTTGCTTCGATCGTCGAGTAACTAGCGGCTGGGCCACCAGGCCCAAGGAAAGGATAGGGACGCCGACCTCGGTGTCCCTCTCGATCTTTGAAACCGGTGACCCGCTAACGTAACTGAAGGTAAGTCGTGTCCCTCAATGGTGACACGCGGATAACAGACACAAGGATAAAGTCGAATGAACGGCCAGAATATCCGCATCCGCCTGAAGGCGTTCGATCACCGGATTCTCGATGCCTCCACGCGCGAGATCGTATCGACGGCTAAGCGCACCGGTGCAAGCGTCCGGGGCCCCGTTCCGCTTCCGACCCGCATCGAGAAGTTCACGGTCAACCGGTCCCCGCACATCGACAAGAAGAGCCGCGAACAGTTCGAGATGCGCACGCACAAGCGCCTTCTCGATATCGTTGATCCGACCCCGCAGACGGTAGACGCGCTGATGAAGCTCGATCTCGCCGCCGGTGTCGATGTTGAGATCAAGCTCTGAGACCTCGGGTCTTCGGGCTGAGTGAGAAGGATTGAACCGATGCGTTCAGGTGTGATTGCACAGAAGGTGGGAATGACCCGCGTCTATAACGACGCCGGCGAGCATGTCCCGGTAACGGTACTGCGCATGGAGGCCGTCCAGGTCGTCGCTACGCGTACTGTCGAAAAGAATGGCTATACCGCAGTTCAGCTCGGTGCCGGCCAGGCGAAGGTGAAGAACACGTCGAAGGCGATGCGCGGCAATTTTGCCATTGCCAACGTCGAGCCGAAGGCCAAGGTCACAGAATTCCGTGTGTCGGAAGACCAACTGCTTGAGATCGGCACTGAGATCAAGGCGGGTCACTTTGCAGCCGGTCAGCTCGTCGACGTGACGGGCACGACGATCGGTAAGGGTTTTGCCGGCGCCATGAAGCGCCATGGTTTCGGTGGTCTCCGCGCCACGCACGGTGTGTCGGTTTCGCACCGTTCGCACGGTTCGACCGGCTCGCGCCAGGATCCGGGCAAGGTTTTCAAGAACAAGAAGATGGCTGGTCACATGGGCCAGACGCGCGTCACGACGCAGAACCTGGAAGTGGTTTCGACCGACGAAGATCGTGGTCTGATCCTGATCAAGGGTGCTGTTCCTGGTTCCAAGGGTGCTTGGATCATCGTGCGCGACGCCGTCAAGTCGGCCGCGAAGTAAGGGAGCCAGATCAATGGAATTTAACGTCAAAACCCTCGAGGGAAAAGACGCCGGGAAGGTTTCCCTTTCGGACGCGATTTTCGGCCTCGAGCCCCGCGAAGACATTATCGCCCGCGTCATCCGCTGGCAGCTTGCCAAGAAGCAGCAGGGCACGCACAAGGCAAAGGGCCGCGCTGAAATTTCGCGCACCGGCGCCAAGATGTACAAGCAGAAGGGTACGGGCCGCGCCCGCCACCATTCGGCTCGCGCTCCGCAGTTCCGCGGCGGCGGCAAGGCTCACGGCCCAGTCGTCCGCAGCCATGAGCATGACCTTCCGAAGAAGGTTCGTGCACTCGGCCTGCGTCTCGCTCTTTCGGCCAAGATCAAGGCCGATGACGTCATCGTCATCGACAACCTGGTTGCCACCGAAGCCAAGACCAAGGCTCTCGCGTCTGTATTCGAGACGCTCGGCCTGACCAACGCCCTCTTCATCGGTGGCGCAGAACTTGATGGCAACTTCAAGCTCGCAGCTCAGAACATCCCGAACATCGATGTTCTTCCGATCCAGGGCATCAACGTTTATGACATCCTGCGCCGCGGCAAGCTCGTGCTTTCCAAGGCTGCGGTTGAAGCGCTAGAGGAGCGATTCAAGTGACCGATCTTCGCCACTACGATGTGATCGTCTCTCCGGCGATCACCGAAAAGTCCACGCTGGTATCCGAAAACAACCAGGTTGTTTTCAATGTCGCCAAGCAGGCGACGAAGCCGGAAATCAAGGCTGCTGTCGAGGCGCTGTTTGGCGTCAAGGTTACGGCCGTCAACACTCTGCTGCGCAAGGGCAAGACCAAGCGGTTCCGCGGTTTCGTCGGCAAGCAGAAGGACGTGAAGAAGGCTGTTGTGACCCTGGCTGAAGGCCAGACGATCGACGTCTCCACCGGTCTCTGAGGTATAAGAAAATGGCATTGAAAACATTCAATCCGATCACCCCGAGCCAGCGCCAGCTGGTCATCGTCGACCGTTCGGCCCTCTACAAGGGCAAGCCGGTCAAGGCGCTGACGGAAGGCCTGACCAAGAGCGGCGGTCGTAACAACCTCGGTCGCATCACCGCCCGCTTCATCGGCGGCGGTCACAAGCGCACGTATCGTCTGATCGACTTCAAGCGTCGCAAGTTTGAGGTCGAAGGCACGGTCGAGCGTATCGAATACGATCCGAACCGCACCGCTTTCATCGCGCTGGTGAACTATGCTGATGGCGAGAAGGCTTATATCCTCGCTCCTCAGCGCCTCGCTCCCGGCGACAAGGTCATCGCTTCCGAGAAGGCTGTCGACGTCAAGCCCGGTAACACCATGCCGCTGCAGTTCATCCCGGTCGGCTCCATCATCCACAATGTGGAAATGAAGCCGGGCAAGGGTGGTCAGATCGCTCGCTCCGCCGGTGGTTACGCACAGCTCGTCGGCCGTGACCAGGGCATGGCGATCCTTCGCCTGAACTCCGGTGAACAGCGTCTCGTTCATGGCTCCTGCCTTGCTTCGATCGGCGCCGTCTCCAACCCTGACCACGCCAACATCAACGACGGCAAGGCCGGTCGTACCGTTTGGCGCGGCAAGCGTCCGCACAACCGCGGTGTTGTCATGAACCCGGTCGACCACCCGCACGGCGGTGGTGAAGGTCGCACCTCTGGTGGCCGTCACCCGGTTACTCCGTGGGGCAAGCCGACCAAGGGCAAGCGCACCCGGTCGAACAAGTCGACCGACAAAATGATCATGCGCTCGCGTCATCAGCGTAAGAAGTAAGAGAGGAAGTCTCCAATGGCTCGTTCAGTATGGAAAGGTCCGTTCGTTGACGGCTATCTTCTCAAGAAGGCTGAGAAGGTTCGTGAAGGCGGACGTGCAGAAGTGATCAAGATCTGGAGCCGTCGCTCCACGATCCTGCCGCAGTTCGTCGGTCTTACCTTCGGCGTCTACAACGGCAGCAAGCATATCCCGGTCAGTGTCAATGAAGACATGGTCGGCCACAAGTTCGGTGAATTCTCTCCGACCCGCACCTATTACGGTCACGGCGCGGACAAGAAGGCGAAGAGGAAGTAACAATGGGCAAGGCAAAAGCCGAACGCCGGCTGAAGGACAACGAGGCGCAAGCAGTCGCCCGCACGCTCCGCGTCAGCCCCCAGAAGCTCAACCTGGTTGCTGCGGCTATCCGCGGCAAGAAGGTCGAGCGCGCACTCGCTGAGCTGGAGTTCTCCCGCAAGCGCATCGCAGGTGCCGTCAAGAAGACGCTCGAATCTGCGATCGCCAATGCCGAGAACAACCACGATCTCGACGTCGACTCGCTTGTCGTCGCCGAGGCCTATGTCGGCAAGTCGATCGTCATGAAGCGTTTCCACGCTCGTGGCCGCGGTCGCGCGTCGCGCATCGAAAAGCCTTTCGCGCACCTGACGATCGTCGTTCGTGAAGTGCAGGCAGTAGAGGAGGCCGCATAATGGGTCAGAAAATCAATCCAATCGGTTTCCGTCTTGGCATCAACCGTACCTGGGATAGCCGCTGGTTTGCGGACAATGCCGAGTACGGCCAGTTGCTGCACGAAGACCTGAAGATGCGCAAGTTCGTCATGAGCGAACTGAAGCAGGCCGGGATTTCCAAGGTGGTCATCGAGCGTCCACACAAGAAGTGCCGCGTCACGATCCACTCGGCACGTCCGGGCCTGATCATCGGCCGCAAGGGCGCAGACATCGACAAGCTCCGCAAGAAGCTGTCGGAGATGACGAATTCGGAAACGCACCTCAACATCGTCGAAGTGCGCAAGCCCGAAGTCGATGCGACGCTGGTCGCTCAGTCGATCGCCCAGCAGCTCGAGCGCCGCGTGGCTTTCCGTCGCGCCATGAAGCGCGCCGTTCAGTCCGCGATGCGTCTTGGGGCCGAAGGCATCAAGATCACCTGCGCCGGTCGTCTCGGCGGCGCTGAAATCGCCCGTACGGAATGGTACCGCGAAGGTCGTGTGCCGCTGCACACGCTACGCGCCGACATCGACTACGGCACGGCTGAAGCAGAAACCGCATTCGGCATCTGCGGCATCAAGGTCTGGATCTTCAAGGGCGAAATCCTTGAGCACGATCCGATGGCTTCCGAGCGCCGTGCGATGGAAGGTGACGCCCAGGGTCCGGCAAGCCGTGATCGTGACCGCGACAGAGACCGTCGCCGCGACAACGCTTGATAGCGCGCGTGGCAGAGAAGTTCGGAGAATAAGAAAATGTTGCAGCCAAAGCGTACCAAGTACCGCAAGCAGTTCAAGGGCCGCATCAAGGGCGTCGCTAAGGGCGGTTCTGACCTGGCATTCGGCGAATTCGGCCTGAAGGCTCAGGAACCCAACCGCGTCAACGCGCGCGAGATCGAGGCGGCCCGCCGCGCGATCACGCGTTATATGAAGCGCGCCGGCCGTGTATGGATCCGCGTGTTCCCGGACGTTCCGGTGACCAAAAAGCCGACCGAAGTCCGCATGGGTAAGGGTAAGGGCTCCGTTGAATACTGGGCATGCAAGGTCAAGCCCGGCCGTATGATGTTCGAGATCGACGGTGTCAGCGAAGAAATCGCCCGTGAGGCTCTTCGCCTCGGCTCCGCCAAGCTCTCGGTCAAGACGCGCTTCGTTCAGCGCATTGCAGAGTAAGGAATTGAGCTCATGAAAGCCTCAGATGTTCGCGGGTTTACCGCCGACCAACTCAAGGACGAGCTTGCCAAGCTGAAGAAGGAGCAGTTCAACCTGCGCTTCCAGAAGGCGACCGGCCAGCTCGAAAAGTCCTCGCGCATCAACGAAGTCCGCAAGGACATCGCCCGCGTGAAAACCATTGCCCGCCAGAAGGCGGCAGAAGTTAAGGCCTAAAGGAAGAAAAATATGCCGAAGCGCATCCTGCAGGGCGTCGTCGTTGGCGACAAGAACGAGAAGACGGTAGTGGTTCGCGTCGAGCGTCGTTTCGCTCACCCGCTGCTCCAGAAGACCGTTCGTCGTTCCAAGAAGTACAAGGCCCACGACGAGAACAATCAGTACAAGATTGGCGATACCGTATCCATCGAGGAATGCGCGCCGATCTCCAAGGACAAGCGTTGGACGGTGATTTCCGCCCAGGGCCAGTAACAGAATTTTGTGCGAGGCCTTGCGTCTTGCCGAAATATCTGTATGAAGCAGCGTCAGAACGCTCGAAAGCCGGGCGTTCTTTTGCTTTGAGCGCACGGAAGGTCCTTCGGGAAACCACCCTGGCACGATCGATCCCGCGCTATTCAGCTATTGCCGCGTCTGTGCTGCCGTCAAGGCATCTCGGCCGGCGAAAATTTTCATAAGCCGGAGTAGGGGGCTAGCCCAACCATTCCGGTAAACCAAGAAGGCGACCTGATATGATTCAGATGCAAACAAACCTCGACGTCGCGGATAATTCCGGCGCACGTCGTGTCATGTGCATCAAGGTGCTGGGCGGCTCGAAGCGCAAGTATGCCTCGATCGGCGACGTCATCGTCGTTTCGATCAAGGAAGCGATCCCGCGCGGCCGTGTGAAGAAGGGTGACGTGATGAAGGCGGTTGTCGTTCGTACCGCCAAGGACATCCGTCGTCCGGATGGCTCCGTCATCCGCTTCGACACCAACGCAGCAGTCCTCATCGACAACAAAAAAGAGCCGATCGGCACCCGTATCTTCGGACCGGTTCCGCGCGAACTTCGCGCCAAGAACCACATGAAGATCATCTCGCTGGCTCCCGAAGTACTGTAAGGAGCGAAGCGATGCAGAAGATTCGTAAGGGCGACAAGGTCGTCATGCTCGCTGGCAAGGACAAGGGCCGCACCGGCGAAGTTGTCCAGGTCATGCCGAAGGAAGATCGTGCCGTTGTTCGTGGCGTCAACGTCGTCAAGCGCCATCAGCGCCAGACGCAGACCCAGGAAGCCGGCATCATCAACAAGGAAGCCCCGGTCCACCTGTCTAACGTTGCAATCATCGACAAGGACGGCAAGCCGACCCGCGTCGGTTTCAAGGTTGTTGACGGCAAGAAGGTCCGTGTGGCCAAGCGTTCTGGAGAAGTGATCGATGGCTGAGGCAAAATACGAGCCACGGCTCAAGAAGGAATATGTCGAGCGCATCCGCAAGGCGTTGCAGGAGCAGTTCTCCTACGCCAACGAGATGATGATCCCGAAGCTCGACAAGATCGTGATCAACATGGGTGTTGGCGAAGCGACCGCCGACTCGAAGAAGCCGACGGTAGCTGCCGCCGACCTCGCAGCGATCGCTGGCCAGAAGCCGGTCATCACCCGCGCACGCAACTCTATCGCTGGCTTCAAGGTCCGCGAACAGATGCCGATCGGCGCCAAGGTCACCCTGCGCGGCGCCCGCATGTACGAGTTCATGGACCGTCTCGTGAACATCGCGCTCCCGCGCGTTCGCGACTTCCGCGGCCTGAACCCGAAAAGCTTTGACGGCCGTGGCAACTTCGCCATGGGCATCAAGGAGCACATTGTGTTCCCTGAGATCAACTACGACAAGGTTGATCAGATGTGGGGCATGGACATCATCGTTTGCACGACGGCGACGACCGACGACGAAGCACGGGCTCTTCTGAAAGAGTTCAGCTTCCCGTTCCGTCAATAACCGTAACGACGAGCGTAGAAAAGGAACCTGACATGGCGAAGACAAGCGCAGTTGAAAAGAACAAGCGCCGCCGTACTACGGTCGCCAACCAGTCCGCTAAGCGGGCTGCGTTGAAGGCGATCATCATGAACCAGGCTCTTCCGATCGAAGAGCGGTTCAAGGCCTCGATCAAGCTGGCATCCCTGCCGCGTGATGGATCGAAGACCCGTGTTCGCAACCGTTGCGAAGTTTCGGGGCGTCCGCGCGCATATTACCGCAAACTGCGCATGTCGCGTATTGCGCTGCGTGAACTGGGCAATTTCGGCAAGGTGCCGGGTATCGTCAAGTCGAGCTGGTAAGGAGCAGGTTACATGACAATGACTGATCCGTTGGGCGATATGCTCACCCGTATCCGTAACGGCGCTTCCCGCCGCAAGTCGTCGGTTTCGACGCCTGCGTCCAGGCTCCGTGCACGTGTTCTCGATGTCTTGCAGTCCGAAGGCTACATCCGTGGCTATTCCGTTGTCGATTTCGGCAATGGCAAGTCGGAACTCAGCATCGAGCTGAAATATTATGAAGGCGCGTCGGTGATCCGTGAGATCGGCCGTGTGTCCAAGCCGGGCCGCCGGGTTTATGTCTCGGTCAAGTCCATTCCGCAGGTCGCGAACGGCCTCGGCATCACCATCCTTTCGACTCCGAAGGGTGTGATGGCCGATCACCAGGCTCGCGAACAGAACGTTGGCGGCGAGGTTCTTTGCTCGGTCTTCTAAGATCGGGCAGGGATCTCCATAGCGAACAGACAGGATTGAAACATGTCTCGTATCGGTAAGAAGCCCGTTCAGGTACCTGCTGGGATCACGGCTACGGTCGATGGCCAGAAGGTCACTGCAAAGGGCCCGAAGGGCGAGCTGTTTTTCGTTGCTAATGACGAAATCAGCCTCAAGCTCGAAAACAACGCGGTCGTCGTGACGCCGGTGAACCAGAGCAAGGATGCACGTTCAAAGTGGGGCATGTCCCGCACGATGATCGAAGGCATCTTCAAGGGTGTCACGGACGGCTTTGAGCGCAAGCTCGAAATCAACGGCGTCGGTTACCGCGCCTCCCTGCAGGGCAAGAACCTGCAGCTGGCTCTCGGTTTCAGCCATGACGTGATCTATGAGCCGCCGGTCGGCATCACGATCGTCGTTCCGAAGCCGACTGAAATTGTTGTCTCTGGCATCAATAAGCAGCAGGTCGGTCAGGTCGCCGCTGAAATCCGCGAATATCGCGGTCCTGAGCCCTACAAGGGCAAGGGCGTCAAGTACGCTGACGAGCGGATCGTCCGCAAAGAAGGCAAGAAGAAGTAAGGATCACGCGAAATGGCTAGCAGGAAAGAAGCACTTGCACGTCGTGCCAACCGCGTGCGCCGTCATATCAAGTCGGTGGCCAATGGCCGTCCGCGCCTGTCGGTTCATCGCTCCTCGAAGAACATCTACGCCCAGGTCATCGATGATGTGGCCGGCAAGACGCTTGCGTCTGCCTCCACCCTCGAAAAGGATCTGCGCGGTTCTCTGAAGACCGGTGCCGATACCGCCGCCGCTGCCGTTGTCGGCAAGCTCGTTGCCGAGCGCGCCTCCAAGGCCGGTGTTACGGAAGTCGTGTTCGACCGTGGCGCCTTCATCTTCCACGGCCGCATCAAGGCTCTCGCCGATGCAGCCCGCGAAGGCGGTCTCACCTTCTGATCAGTTTCCGGCCGGACGCTTATAGCGCCGGCCGGATTTTCGCCGGACCGCAAGCACTCTCCGATAGGGGAGGCTGACGCGGTCCACATTTATTTGCCGATTGCACCCGGAAAAGAAAAAGGAAGAGGACAATGGCACAGGAAAGAAGGCCGCAGCGGGAAGACCGCCAGAGCCGTGACGAGCGCGACAGCGAATTCGTCGACAAGCTGGTCGCGATCAACCGCGTTGCCAAGGTCGTCAAGGGCGGCCGTCGTTTTGGTTTTGCAGCACTCGTCGTCGTCGGCGACCAGAAGGGCCGCGTCGGCTTCGGCCATGGCAAGGCACGTGAAGTGCCGGAAGCCATCCGCAAGGCAACCGAAGCCGCCAAGCGCGAACTGATCTTCGTACCGCTGCGTGACGGCCGTACGCTGCATCACGACGTTCATGGCCGCCACGGCGCCGGCAAGGTTCTGCTGCGCTCGGCCAAGGTCGGTACCGGCATCATCGCCGGCGGTCCGATGCGCGCCGTATTCGAAACGCTCGGCATGCATGACGTCGTCGCCAAGTCGACCGGTTCGTCGAACCCCTACAACATGGTTCGCGCCACCTTCGACGCTCTGAAGCACCAGGTTCACCCGAAGGACATCGCAGCTCAGCGCGGCATCAAGTATGCAACGCTGCAGGCTCGTCGTAGCGCCTCCGGCAACGCCTCTGAAGAATAAGAGGAGTTTGACAGATGGCCAAGGCTACTAAGAAGGCTGAAGCGAAGACTGTCACGATCGAACAGATCGGCAGCCCGATTCGCCGTCCGGATGTCCAGCAGCGCACGCTGATCGGTCTCGGACTGAACAAGATGCACCGTCGCCGCACGCTGGAGGATACTCCTTCCGTTCGTGGCATGATCCGTGCTGTCCAGCATCTCGTTCGCGTCGTCGACGAGAAGTGAGACGGAGGAAACGCTCATGAAACTCAATGAAATTAAAGACAACGAAGGCTCGACCCACAGCCGCAAGCGCCTCGGCCGCGGTATCGGTTCGGGTTCCGGCAAGACGGCTGGTCGCGGCGTGAAGGGTCAGAAGTCCCGTTCGGGCGTCGCCATCAACGGCTTCGAAGGCGGCCAGATGCCGATCTATCGTCGGCTGCCGAAGCGCGGCTTCAACAACATTTTCGCTTCCGATTTTGTTGTTGTGTCGCTCGGCCGGATCCAGGCGGCGATCGACGCCGGCAAGCTGGATGCCAAGGCGACCGTTGACGCAGCTGCCCTCAAGGCGGCCGGCGTCATCCGCCGCCCTAAGGACGGCGTTCGCGTTCTCGCCGACGGCGAGCTGAAGGCCAAAATCACCATCGTCGTTGCAGGCGCCTCCAAGCCTGCCGTCGAGAAGATCGAAAAGGCCGGCGGCACCGTGACGCAGCTTTCGGCTCCGGCTGCAGCCGAATAATAATCTGATGATATCTCGCCCGGGGTGCTTCACACCGGGCGATTTTGCTCCCATATGTGGGCCTCACAAAAACTTGGCTGGCGCGCCCGCGTCATGCCGGTAAGACTAAAACAAGGGTGAGGCATGGGGTTGCGCTGCAATCCGTTCTGAACCCGGTTTTGAATAATTTTCATACTGATTCCGGGGCCGGCCTATCCCCTAGAGACGCCGGAATTGGTAGCGCGGAGAATCGCATGGCTTCTGCAGCGGAACAATTGGCATCCAACCTCAATTTTTCGACCTTTGCCAAAGCCGAGGATTTGAAGAAGCGCTTGTGGTTCACACTGGCAGCTCTCCTCGTCTACAGGCTCGGCACCCATATTCCGCTTCCGGGTCTCAATCCCGAAGCCTATGCCCAGGCTTTCCGCGGTCAGTCAGGCGGCATTCTCGGCCTCTTCAACATGTTTTCGGGCGGCGCTGTTCAGCGCATGGCGATCTTCGCGCTCGGCATCATGCCCTATATCTCTGCTTCGATCATCGTGCAGCTCATGACATCGGTCGTGCCGGCGCTGGAAAACCTCAAGAAGGAGGGCGAGCAGGGCCGTAAGATCATCAACCAGTATACCCGTTATGGCACGGTCATCCTCGGTGCGCTCCAGGCCTACGGCATCGCCGCCGGCCTTGAGAGCGGGCAGGGCCTCGTTGTCGATCCGGGCTGGTTCTTCCGTGTTTCCACCGTTCTGACGCTGCTCGGCGGCACGATGTTCCTGATGTGGCTCGGCGAGCAGATCACCTCGCGTGGCATCGGCAACGGCATCTCGCTGATCATCTTCGCCGGCATCGCCGCCGGTCTTCCGACGGCTCTTGCCAGCACGCTCGAACTTGGCCGCACCGGCGCATTGTCGACCTTCCTCATCCTGCTGGTCATCATCGTCGCGATCGGCGTCATCGGCGTCATCGTCTTCGTCGAGCGTGCCCAGCGCCGGCTCTTGATTCAGTATCCGAAGCGCCAGGTCGGCAACCGGATGTTCCAGGGCGATACCTCGCACCTGCCGCTGAAGCTCAACACGTCGGGCGTCATTCCGGCGATCTTCGCCTCGTCGCTGCTGCTGCTGCCGGCAACGGTTGCGGGCTTTGCCAGCACGTCGGGGATGCCTGGCTGGGCGACATCGATCGTCGCGGCCCTCGGCCATGGCCGACCGCTTTACATGGTGCTCTATGCGGCGCTGATCGCCTTCTTCGCCTTCTTCTATACGGCCATCGTCTTCAATCCGAAGGACACGGCCGACAATCTGAAGAAGCATGGCGGCTTCATTCCCGGCATCCGCCCGGGCGAGCGTACGGCCGAATATATCGACTATGTGCTGACCCGAATCACGATGATCGGCGCAATCTATCTCGTCTTCGTCTGCATCCTTCCGGAGATCTTGGTGTCGCAAACCGGCATCCCGTTATCCCTTGGTGGGACTTCGCTTTTGATCGTGGTTAGCGTAACTCTTGATACGGTTGCACAGATCCAGGGTCACCTGATCGCGCAGCAATACGAAGGCCTGATCAAGAAATCGAAGTTGCGTGGAGGAAAGAGGGGGCGATGAGACTTATCCTTTTGGGGCCGCCGGGCGCGGGTAAGGGAACCCAGGCCCAGCGGATCGTGGAAAAGCACGGCATTCCGCAGCTTTCCACGGGGGACATGCTGCGTGCAGCGGTTAACGCCGGCACGGATGTCGGCAAGCGCGCCAAGGCAGTCATGGACGCCGGCAAACTTGTCTCGGATGAGATCGTTATCGCCATCGTCTCCGAGCGTATCGATCAACCCGATTGCGCCAACGGCTTCATTCTCGACGGTTTCCCCAGG
The DNA here is from genome assembly GCF_019685115.1 of Rhizobium sp. NZLR11. NCBI lineage: Bacteria > Pseudomonadati > Pseudomonadota > Alphaproteobacteria > Hyphomicrobiales > Rhizobiaceae > Rhizobium > Rhizobium sp. NZLR11. The sequence continues at coordinate 453,839 of NZ_JABDWD010000003.1, forward strand.
ACGCTCGTCCAGGCAGACGCCACGGAAGCGATGCTGAAGGCAAAGGGTCTCGGCCTGTCCGTCGTTATCGAATTCCGTGTCGACGATGACGAGCTGGTCCGTCGCGTCGCCGGTCGCTACTCCTGCGCACAGTGCGGCAGCGTCTATCACGATACCGATAAGGTTCCGGCTGCCGAAGGCGTGTGCGACAAGTGCGGTTCCACGCACTTCAAGCGCCGTCCTGATGACAACCCGGAGACCATGACGGCTCGGCTGCAGGTCTACTACAAGGAAACCTCGCCGCTGATCGGCTATTACCATGCCAAAGGCAAACTCAAGACCGTGGACGGCATGGCAGAGATCGATCAGGTGACGGCCGAGGTCGAAAACATTCTTTCGAAGCTTTAAGGCTTTGAAAATAAACTTGGCGGAACGGTTGCTTTTCAGCAGTGATTCCGCTAAACACCGCGCCAACTCGCGACATTCCATGCGATCGGCGCGGATTTCCCAGGGAAGTCCGGGTGCGGTCGTTTTGACATGTTGCGGACGTAAATCTGAACGAGCGGTTCTAAAGACCGCATAACGAAGCCCACTTGCCGGATGGCAACTGGAATGCAAGGAGAACAGGCGTGGCACGTATCGCTGGCGTCAACATCCCGACTGCGAAGCGCGTTGTTATCGCGCTGACCTACATTCACGGGATCGGTACGAAATTCGCACAGGAAATCGTCGAGAAGGTCGGTATCCCGGCTGAACGTCGTGTGCATCAGCTGACGGACGCCGAAGTCCTTCAGATCCGCGAAGCCATCGACCGCGACTATCAGGTCGAAGGCGATCTTCGTCGCGAAACCTCGATGAACATCAAGCGCCTGATGGACCTCGGCTGCTACCGCGGCCTGCGTCATCGCCGCGGCCTTCCGGTCCGCGGTCAGCGCACGCACACCAATGCCCGTACCCGCAAGGGCCCGGCAAAGGCAATCGCTGGTAAGAAGAAGTAATTTCCGGGAAACCGGAGTAGGGAGGCTGGCGGTCTGCGCCGGCCTCTTTTGAGTTTGGAGCGGGACCGTATAGGCGCCGTTCCGGTGTAGCCGCTGGCATTACGGCGGCGAAGAGATCAACGAAAGGAATACCATGGCTAAGGAAGCCGTCCGCGTTCGCCGTCGTGAACGCAAGAATATCTCGTCGGGTGTCGCTCACGTCAACTCGACCTTCAACAACACGATGATCACCATCACCGATGCCCAGGGCAACGCGATTGCTTGGTCTTCGGCTGGCGCCAAGGGCTTCAAGGGCTCGCGCAAGTCGACCCCGTTCGCTGCCCAGATGGCTGCCGAAGACTGCGCCAAGAAGGCTCAGGAGCACGGCATGAAGTCGCTGGAAGTCGAAGTTTGTGGTCCGGGTTCGGGTCGCGAATCGGCTCTGCGCGCGCTCCAGGCTGCTGGTTTCATGATCACGTCCATCCGCGACGTGACCCCGATCCCGCACAATGGCTGCCGTCCGCGCAAGAAGCGCCGCGTCTGATCATCGCTCTCGTCACTGGTGAGCGCCTTGGCGCTCCCGGTGGTTTTCAAGCTCGGTTGCCACGATTGGATGGTGGCAACGAACGGAAGGCAAACTCATGATTCAGAAGAACTGGCAGGAACTGATCAAGCCGAACAAGGTGGAGTTCTCCTCGAGCTCGCGCACCAGGGCGACGCTTGTTGCCGAACCGCTGGAGCGCGGCTTCGGCCTCACCCTCGGCAATGCGCTTCGCCGCGTTCTGCTCTCCTCGCTGCGCGGCGCTGCCGTCACGGCGGTGCAGATCGATGGCGTGCTGCATGAATTCTCTTCGATTCCGGGCGTCCGCGAAGACGTGACGGACATCGTGCTCAACATCAAGGAAATCGCCATCAAGATGGATGGCGACGACGCAAAGCGCATGGTCGTGCGCAAGCAGGGTCCGGGTGTTGTCACGGCTGGCGACATCCAGACGGTCGGCGATATCGAAATCCTCAACCCCGAGCATGTCATCTGCACGCTCGACGAGGGTGCCGAAATCCGCATGGAGTTCACCGTCAACAACGGCAAGGGCTACGTTCCGGCCGAACGCAATCGTGCGGAAGATGCTCCGATCGGTCTCATCCCGGTCGACAGCCTCTATTCGCCGGTCAAGAAGGTGTCCTACAAGGTTGAAAATACCCGCGAAGGACAGGTTCTCGACTACGACAAGCTGAACATGACCATCGAAACCGATGGCTCGATCACCGGCGAAGACGCCGTCGCTTTTGCGGCGCGCATCCTCCAGGATCAGCTTGGCGTCTTTGTCAACTTCGACGAGCCGCAGAAGGAAACCGAAGAGGAAGCAGTCACCGAACTCGCTTTCAACCCGGCTCTCCTCAAGAAGGTGGACGAACTCGAATTGTCGGTCCGTTCGGCAAACTGCCTGAAGAACGACAACATCGTCTATATCGGCGACCTCATTCAGAAGACCGAAGCAGAAATGCTCCGCACGCCGAATTTTGGTCGCAAGTCGCTGAACGAAATCAAGGAAGTTCTCGCTTCCATGGGCCTGCACCTCGGCATGGAAGTGCCGGCATGGCCGCCCGAGAACATCGAAGATCTCGCCAAGCGTTACGAAGACCAATACTGAGCGGCGTGAGGAAAAGTGTGAAGCGGTTTTCCGCCCGCACGCCGATCGCAAGAACATAACAGAAGGCAGGCTCTTTCGGCTGCCTTTCCCCGTCAAACAGCAGGCCGATCGCCTGCATGTGCCAGGAAACGGCAGGCCCACTTAGCGTAAGGGCACCTGCATTAAAGGAGAATAGCAATGCGCCATGGTAAAGCCGGCCGCAAGCTGAATAGAACTGCAAGCCACCGCAAGGCGATGTTCGCCAACATGGCCGCTTCGCTGATTACCCACGAGCAGATCGTCACGACCCTGCCGAAGGCCAAGGAAATCCGCCCGATCGTCGAGAAGCTCGTCACGCTCGGCAAGCGCGGCGACCTGCACGCTCGCCGTCAGGCGATTTCGCAGATCCGCGATGCCGCCGTCGTTTCGAAGCTGTTCGATACGATTGCAACGCGTTACGCCACCCGCAACGGCGGCTACCTGCGCATCATGAAGGCCGGCTTCCGCCAGGGCGACAATGCCGCCATGGCCGTGATCGAATTCGTTGATCGCGACACCTTCGCCAAGGGCGCAGCCGACAAGGCCCGCGTCGCTGCCGAAGAGCAGGCCGTCGCCGCTTAAATCTTCCGCTCCGGCGGAAACAAAACAGCCGGGCTCGCAAAGCCCGGCTGTTTTTGTTTGTGCATCGGTCGCAGACGAAAGTGGGGCGCCGATCTGCGAAGACAAACCGCAGCTCGTCGATCATTCGCAATCTCCACCTCAACCGTCCAACGGGCTGACTGATATAGGATAGGTCTCATTGCGCGACATCGTTCAGACTCGCTCTCAAGTGCGGTTCCTCCGCCTCGCCGCCCTGCTTGTGGTGATAGCACTTGGGCTGGCGCTGAGACGGTTCGGCTATGCGGTCGATCTGCCCTTCGTCGTCGTCAAATATGGGGGCTCGGCGTTCTGGGGAGCGATGGTCTATCTGCTCGTAGCCCTCTTTGTCGCAAGGTCACGGCCGGCCATCCTTGCTGTCATAGCGCTGGTCATAGCGATCTCAGTGGAGTTGTTCCGGCTCTATCACACGCCCTGGCTCGACGCGTTTCGGCTGACGACCGCAGGGGCACTGCTGCTCGGCCGGATATTTTCGCTCTGGAACATGCTGGCCTATGCAATCGGGATCGCCGCGGCCTGCGCCTTCGATCCCGCCCGGCGGGTTGCGATGAGGTCCGGCCTTTAAGTTTGCCGTCTCACGAAGCCGACGCCATCGCGCGATTGCGCGTTCGCCCCTGGCCTTTCTTCCGGCTGCGCGCGATCGGGCGATAGGAGCGGTAGAGGATGAGGGCGATGATCAGCCCGACATAGATATATTGCTGGAGATCGAGGATCTTGGTCGAGAGCGCGAAGTGCAGCGCTCCGCAGGCGGCGATGATAATGACCAGGCGGTGCAGCCAGATCCAATTCTTGCCGAGGCGGCGGATCGAGAAATTATTGGATGTCACCGCCAGCGGAATGAGCATCGCAAGGCCGGCCATGCCGAACATGATGAAGGGACGCTTCAGCACGTCGTTGATGACGGCATGGATATCCATCGCCTGGTCGAGCACCATGTAGACGGTGAAATGCATCAGCGCATAGTAGAAGGTCAGCAGGCCCAGCGCGCGGCGATAACGCAGATAGTTCCAGCCGAAGAGCTCGCGGGCAGGGGAGACGGCAAGCGTTGCGATCAGGAAACGGATCGTCCAGATGCCGAGGAAAAGCTCGAAGGTCTTGACCGGATCGGCGCCGAGCTGATCGGTCGCTCCGAGATAGAAGGTCCAGGCCGCCGGCAAAAGCCCGATGGCGTAAAGCAGCCAGACGGAGGCGGGCTGCCAGCGCTTGGGAATGGCAAGCGATAGTTCCGCCATCAGAAATTCGCTTTCAGATCCATGCCGGCATAAAGGCTCGCCACGTCGTCGGCATAACCGTTGAAGGGCAGGGTGGGGTGGCGGCTCGCGCCGAAGAAGCCGCTTTCGCCGATGCGCCGCTCGCTCGCCTGGCTCCAGCGCGGGTGGTCGACTGCGGGGTTGACGTTGGCGTAGAAGCCGTATTCCTGCGCATTGGTGACCTGCCAGGTGTTCTTCGGCTGCTGGTCGCTAAGCGTGATCCTGACGATCGACTTGATGCCCTTGAAGCCATATTTCCATGGCACGACGAGACGGACCGGCGCACCATTCTGGTTCGGCAGCGTTTCGCCATAAAGCCCGACGGCCAGCAACGTCAGCGGATGACGCGCCTCGTCGAGGCGCAGACCCTCGACATAGGGCCAGTCGAGCGACTGGAAGAAGCCCTTTTGTCCCGGCATCTCGTCTGGCCGCACCACGGTTTCGAAGGCGACGTATTTGGCGCTGCCGAGCGGCTCTACCTTGTCGAGCAGCGATGCCAACGGAAAGCCGTCCCAGGGAATGACCATCGACCACGCCTCGACGCAGCGCATGCGATAGGTGCGCTCCTCGATCGGAAATTCCTTGATCAGCGCCTCGAGGTCGAAAGTGCCTGGTTTGTTGACCATGCCGTCGACCTTGATTGTCCAAGGCAGCGGCTTGAAATCGCCGGAATTCGCGGCTGGATCGGCCTTGTCGAGGCCGAACTCATAGAAATTATTGTAGGTCGTGACGTCCTTGATCGGCGTCGGCTTCTCGTCGACCTTGTACTTGCTTTCGACCGCGGAGAGCGCCGCAGCACTCGCCTTGCCGGTGCTGTAGAGCCCAAAGGCCCCAAGTGCTGCCGCGCCCAGAAATTCACGACGGCGCAGGTATATCTGGCGTGGTGTGATCTCGGACGACGCGATCTTCGGTGGGCGATAGCTTGGCATGTCGAAAACCTCCTGGGCGGATCTTCGGAATATAGTCCCTAAGCGAACCGCCGGCATAACAGGATTAAAGCACGTCGCGCAAAAGTGTGCAGCGGTTTTGCGATAACGACATGCGTATAAACAAAGGCCTAAAGTGCGGGGAGCGAATCTGAAAGATCGCGATGCGCTTTAGTGTCTAAGCCTTGAATATTGCTGACGGGAAGCCAATTTTTTGTGTTCGGTCGTGATGGAATAGGTTGTAACCCAATGTCGCGCCAGACCGTATATGATCGATCGTACAAGGCGCTTCTCCGGGCAGCGTACCGGATTTGGCCTTGCCGGTAGTGACAGCCCCCGCCGATTGGATTAGGACAATTCCAAAAAGCAGCGTTGCCCGGCTGCAGGCTCAATGCCGTCCCGCTTCGCCTGATGATCTCCGCCACGTCGAGGAAGACACCGATGCCAGCCTACCGTTCCAGAACCACGACCCACGGCCGCAACATGGCAGGCGCGCGCGGCCTTTGGCGCGCCACGGGCATGAAGGATTCGGATTTCGGCAAGCCGATCATCGCGGTGGTGAATTCCTTCACCCAGTTCGTGCCCGGTCACGTGCACCTGAAAGACCTCGGCCAGCTCGTTGCCCGCGAAATCGAGGCGGCCGGCGGTGTCGCCAAGGAATTCAACACGATCGCCGTCGACGACGGCATCGCCATGGGCCATGACGGCATGCTTTATTCGCTGCCCTCGCGCGAGCTCATCGCCGACAGCGTCGAATACATGGTCAATGCCCATTGCGCCGACGCCATGGTCTGCATCTCCAACTGCGACAAGATCACTCCCGGCATGCTGATGGCGTCGCTGCGCCTCAACATCCCGACGGTCTTCGTCTCCGGCGGCCCGATGGAAGCGGGCAAGGTCGTGCTGCACGGCAAGACGCACGCGCTCGACCTCGTCGATGCCATGGTCGCCGCAGCCGATGACAAGATCAGCGACGAGGACGTCCAGACCATCGAACGCTCGGCCTGTCCGACCTGCGGCTCCTGCTCCGGCATGTTCACCGCCAATTCGATGAACTGCCTGACGGAAGCGCTCGGCCTGTCGCTGCCCGGCAACGGCTCGACGCTCGCAACCCACGCCGACCGCAAGCGCCTCTTCGTCGAGGCCGGCCATCTGATCGTCGATCTCGCCCGCCGCTATTACGAGCAGGACGACATCAAGGCGCTGCCGCGCACCATCGCTTCCAAGCAGGCTTTTGAGAATGCCATGACGCTCGATATCGCCATGGGCGGCTCGACCAACACGGTGCTGCACATCCTTGCTGCCGCCCACGAAGGCGAGATTGATTTCACCATGGCCGATATCGACGCGCTGTCGCGCCGGGTGCCGTGCCTGTCGAAGGTCGCACCCGCCAAGAGCGATGTTCATATGGAAGATGTGCACCGCGCCGGCGGCATCATGTCGATCCTCGGCGAACTCGACAAGGGCGGTCTGCTCAATCGCGATTGCCCGACCGTGCATGCCGAGACGCTGGGTGATGCGATCGACCGCTGGGATATCACCCGCACCAACAGCGAAACCGTGCGCAACTTCTATCGCGCCGCACCCGGCGGCATCCCGACCCAGGTCGCCTTCAGCCAGGAAGCCCGCTGGGACGAACTTGACACCGATCGCGAGAACGGCGTCATCCGCTCGGTCGAACATCCTTTCTCCAAGGATGGTGGTCTTGCCGTACTCAAGGGCAACCTTGCGATTGACGGCTGCATCGTCAAGACGGCAGGCGTCGATGAATCGATCCTGAAATTCTCCGGCCCGGCCCGCGTCTTCGAAAGCCAGGACGCTTCCGTCAAGGCAATCCTCGCCAACGAGGTCAAAGCGGGTGATGTCGTCGTCATCCGCTACGAAGGCCCGAAGGGCGGCCCCGGAATGCAGGAAATGCTCTATCCGACGAGCTATCTGAAGTCGAAGGGCCTCGGCAAGGCCTGTGCGCTCATCACCGACGGCCGCTTCTCCGGCGGCACCTCCGGACTGTCGATCGGCCACGCCTCGCCGGAAGCGGCAAATGGCGGCACGATCGGCTTGGTGCGTGAGGGCGACATGATCGACATCGACATCCCGAACCGGACGATCAGCCTGCGCGTCAGCGAGACCGAACTTGCCGTCCGCCGTGCCGATCAGGACGCCAAGGGCTGGCATCCGGTCGAAGTGCGCAAGCGCAACGTCACGACGGCGCTGAAGGCCTATGCCGCCTTCGCGACAAGTGCCGATCGCGGCGCCGTGCGGGATCTGAACGCCCGCTAACTGGTCGAAGCTATTCCCCGCTGATTGAGAGTCAGCTACTCCACCGACCGGTCGCTTTTAAAGCGGCCGGTTGATGTTTTTATAGGTCTCGCCGAGTTGCTTCAGCCGCTCGTCATAGGCAGCCTTGATACAGACGGCATCCGCCGCGCATTCCTGTCGTTTTTTCAGCCAGGCTGTCTGCTCGTCCTGCAATGTTCCGCGTGAGCCCATCGCCAGCAGACCGGAAAGCAGCTCGAAGGTCGTCACCATCTTCACGTCGGCATCGTTGAGCGCGCGGTTGTCGCAGATCGCCTTTTCGTCCGGCTTCAATTCTTTCGCATCGCAGTCGAAGCTCGCCGCCTGGGCCATATCCGATGCAAAGATCGAAATCGCAAAGCCAAAGACTATCGTCATCGCTCTTGCCGTCATCATTCCAATATCCCTGTTGTCGCCGGTCAAACCAGTTTGCGCAATGTCAGAGCCAGGAAGATGATGCAGGCGAGCCAGACGGCAAGGATGAAGATCAATCCGAGACGACTGGAGGGGCGCTCGAGGCGCTTTGTCGCCTGCTCTCGAAGCGCAGTCATCACGTCAGCCGGAACGAGCCGGGTCGCCAACATGATGCCGAGCGGCACGATCAGCAGATCGTCGAGATAACCGAGCACGGGAATGAAATCTGGGATGAGATCGATGGGCGACAGGGCGTATGCGGCAACGGCGCCGGCCACCGCTTTGGCATGCCAAGGCACGCGAGGGTCTCGGGCGGCAAGCCACAGAGCTACGATGTCACGCTTCAGTGACTTCGCCCAGTTTTTGGCTCTTGATATCAGTTGCATGGCCGAAATTCCTGAATCAAGTTCGCAATGACTTCAATCGGTTTCCAAGACGTCCCATGGCCTTATTCTTCCATGCTTCCGCCCTCTTTCCTTTCTAGCGTCGGGCCACAGAACAAGATTCAGATTTTAGGCCGGTTCGGTCTAAAATCTGAATCTTGTTCGCAATTAGGTAGTTAGAGCATGAGGTCGTCCGAAAACCGCTCACACTTTTCGGCATCATGCTCTAAAACGTTCCACACGAGGATTCAAAAGGGATACCCATGCAAGGCCTGTTCAAGCGCGTCTCCGTCTCGCTGTTCGCTCTCATGCTCGTTCTGCCAGCTGCGGCCAATGCGCAGACGGCAAAGACCGTGCCCGAAAGCCAGATGCAGATGCAGCTCTCCTTCGCGCCGCTCGTCAAACAAACGTCGGGCGCCGTCGTCAATGTCTATGCGGAAAAGACCGTCCGGCGGCAGTCGCCCTTTGCCGGCGATCCCTTCTTCGAGCAGTTTTTCGGCCAGCAGATGCCGAACCGTTCCGAGAAGCAGTCATCGCTCGGCTCCGGCGTCATCGTCGAGGCGAACGGCACCGTCGTGACCAACAATCACGTCGTCGAAGGCGCCGACGACATCAAGGTTGCGCTGCCGGACGGCCGCGAATTCCCCTGCACGGTGGTGCTGCGCGACGACCGTGTCGATCTTGCCGTGCTGAAGATCGACACCAAGGAAAGTTTTCCGACATTGCCGATCGGCAATTCCGATGCCGTTGAGGTCGGCGATCTCGTGCTGGCAATCGGCAACCCCTTCGGCGTCGGCCAGACGGTGACCAGCGGCATCGTCTCCGCACTTGCGCGCAACCAGGTCGTCAGGAACGAGTTCGGCTTCTTCATCCAGACCGATGCTTCGATCAATCCCGGCAATTCCGGCGGCGCCTTGATGAATATGAAAGGCGAACTGATCGGCATCAACACGGCGATCTTCTCGCGCGGCGGCGGCTCGAACGGCATCGGCTTTGCCATTCCCGCCAATCTCGTCAAGGTCTTCCTCACCTCGGCAGATGCCGGCGTCAAATCTTTCGAGCGGCCCTATGTCGGCGCGAGTTTCGATGCCGTGACCTCGGAAGTCGCCGAGGCGCTGGGGCTAAACAAAGCGCGCGGCGCGCTCGTCGTCAAGGTTTCGGAAGGCGGGCCGGCCGCCAAGGCCGGGCTGAAGGCCGGCCAAATCGTCACCGCTGTCGACGGTATTTCCGTCGAACATCCTGATGCGCTGCTTTACCGGCTGACGACGGCCGGTCTTGGCAAGTCGGTCAAACTGACCGTCGTCGAGAACGGCCGCGAGCAGCAGCTGCCGCTGACGCTCGACCGCGCTCCGGAAACCTCGCCGCGCGACCAGCGCACCATTGGCGGGCGCACCCCGTTTAGCGGCGCTGTCGTCGAGAACCTGTCGCCGCGGGTCGCCGACGAACTGCGCATGCCGTCGGAATCGGCAGGAGTCGTCGTATCCGAGGTGAAGGAGGATTCGCCTGCCGCCCGTCTCGGTTTCGAGCCGAAGGATATCATCGTCTCGATCAACGGCACGGACGTGAAGTCGACCAGCGAACTGTCCGAAATCGCCGATAGCGACCCCGGCCTCTGGCGGGTGGAGATCGAGCGCGACGGTCAGCGCATCCGGCAGTTCTTCCGATGAGCAATGATCTCTTCGCGCCGCGTGTTCCGGAGGAGGTGGCCGCCAGGCGGCCGCTTGCCGACCGGCTGCGGCCGAAGACGCTTGCCGATGTCACCGGTCAGGAGCATCTGACCGGTGAAGACGGCGTGCTGAAAAGAATGATCGAAAGCGGTTCGCTCGGCTCGATGATCTTCTGGGGCCCGCCCGGCACCGGCAAGACGACGGTGGCGCGGCTGCTTTCGGGCGAGGCGGGTTTGGCTTTCGAGCAGATATCGGCGATCTTTTCCGGCGTCGCCGATCTGAAGAAGGTGTTCGAGACCGCTCGCCTGCGGCGTATGGATGGCCGTCAGACGCTGCTCTTCGTCGACGAGATCCACCGCTTCAACCGCGCCCAGCAGGACAGTTTTCTGCCGGTCATGGAGGACGGCACCGTCATCCTCGTAGGCGCCACCACCGAAAACCCGTCCTTCGAACTCAACGCCGCATTGCTGTCGCGCGCGCGCGTGCTGACCTTCAAGTCGCATGACGAGGAGAGCCTGGAGGAGTTGCTGAAGCGCGCCGAGACGATCGAGCAGAAGCCGCTGCCGCTGACGGAGGAGGCTCGCGTCAGCCTGATCCGCATGGCAGACGGCGACGGTCGCGCGGTGCTGACGCTCGCCGAAGAGGTTTGGCGCGCCGCGCGCGAGGGTGAAAGCTTCGACACCGAAGGCCTGACGCGAATCGTCCAGCGCCGCGCCCCGGTCTACGACAAGGCGCAGGACGGCCATTACAATCTGATCTCGGCGCTGCATAAATCCGTGCGCGGCTCCGACCCGGATGCCGCGCTCTATTATCTCGCCCGCATGTTCGATGCCGGCGAGGATCCGCTCTATCTCGGCCGGCGGTTGGTACGCATGGCAGTGGAGGATATCGGTCTTGCCGATCCGCAGGCGCTGGTGATCTGCAACGCCGCCAAGGATGCTTATGAGTATCTCGGTTCCCCCGAGGGCGAACTGGCGCTGGCCCAGGCCTGCGTCTATCTCGCCACCGCGCCGAAATCGAATGCCGTCTACACCGCCTTCAAGGCGGCAAGCCAAGCCGCCAAGCAGAACGGCTCGCTGCTGCCGCCGAAGCATATCCTCAATGCGCCGACCAAGCTGATGAAGGGCGAAGGTTACGGCGACGGTTACCGCTACGACCACGACGAGCCGGACGCCTTTTCCGGCCAGGATTATTTCCCGGAGAAGATGGGCCGCCAGACCTTCTACGATCCGCCGGAGCGCGGTTTCGAGCGCGAAATCCGCAAGCGGCTGGAATGGTGGGACAAGCTTCGCAAGGAGCGCAAGCCGCGCTGACGCGTCTGGGCCTGTTCGGTTGGTGAACGGGGCTCAGCCGCCAAGCGCGATCGCTATTGCAACCAGAAGCAAGCCGAGACAAGTCATCGTCATCCCTGCATAAAAAGGCCTGCCTCCTGAAAACCTCGCCCACGCATAGCCCGTCACAAACAGCAGCATGATGAGAAACAGGTTGCTGGTTCTCAGCGCAAGGTGCGCACTGTCGATGAGAAGGAAAGGGATCACTGCGGGAATGGCCGTGGCCGAGACCAGAACGAAGACCGCGATTGCGGCAAACAGATCAGCTTTCGGTAGGGACACCTTCACAGGATCGGCCCGGCATGCGAGCGTCAGGAGTGATCGATAGAGTGCGTCCGCGTCGGCGCCCCTTGCCGAGAACGGTGCCTCTGCAATCGGGAATTCGTTCGCGAGCACCGTCAGCGCCGCAGATTCGCTTCTGGCGGTTTTGATTTGCCGAAAAAGGCGCAGCCGCCTGCTTTTGTAAAACGTCGTACCGAGGAAGAACAAGACGGCGTCAATAATCCCCCAAGCGACGTTGCAGCCGATCGTTGCGACGATCAGATCGTGGACATTTAAGCCTTCCTTTTCAAAAACCAGCCTCGAACCGACCGTCCACGTCAGCGCCATAATCAATCCGAAAAGTACTTCACCGAGCGCATCGCCAGGATCAATGATATTGGTGATACGACCGATCAGATTCGAAGTCATGGACCACTTCCTAGGTGATGAAGATCATGGTTTGATGTTTCCACCAGCGCTCTGGTCGTGGAAGCTAAGCTGATTTGCATGGGTTCGCGCTCTGGGCGGCTACGGCTCGCAACGGGTGAATTGTGATCGACATGGCAGCTTGATTCATTGATCGTGATCAAAGATCAGCTCGATTGGATGGGTCTATAGAGCGCGTCTGCGCTTAGCACTACCGCGTCGGAGTAGAGACGCGGTGCTGTAAAGCTCAGGAAGCGCGCGGCGTCTTCTGATTGCCAGGCCCGGCGATCACCTTGACGGACGAATCCGCCAGCCCGTGATGGCCTTCCATATCGACGACGACATGCCAGTGGCCGCTTTCTGGAACGGCGATCTTGATCGGCGATTTACGCGCCACGCCGCCGATATATTTGAAATCGAGAACCTCGGTGAAGCGCTGGAAATTCGGCGCCGTCATCAAGCGGACATTGTTCACCGCATTCAACGACACCTCGACGATTGTTCCGGCGCGTTGTTCCTTGATATCGTAATGGGTGAAGCGGAAATTCGGTTTCGGCATCTGTCTCGTTCATCTGAAGTCTCTGCGAAGATTTTACCAGCATGCCGGTTAAGGAAAAGTTGGAAATCAGTCTTGAAGCCTCAATCGACAAATCTCTAAGCGCGGTGTCGGAAAAGCATGATCCCTGCCGTCCTTGCGGTATCGACGCAAACATGGAGCAAGGACATGACGAAGATGACGTTGATTTCGATGGTCGCAACGGCTGCCGCATTCCTGGCCGCCCCTGATATGTCGAGCGCCGGCGGTGAAGTACCCGTTGTCGAGGAGAAGGCAGTAGCGCCGATCGTCAAAAAGGGAAGTCTGCCGGTCAATGGCATCGATTATTACTATGAGATCCGCGGCGAGGGCGAACCGCTGCTGCTGCTTCACGGTGGTCTCGGGCAGATCGAAATGTTCGCGCCCGTCATGCCTGTTTTCGCCGACCACCGGCAGGTGATCGCCGTCGATCTGCAGGGACATGGCCGCACGCCGCTCGGCAAACGGCCGATCGACCTTGCGGCAATCGGTGCCGATCTCGCAATCCTGGTGAAGCAGCTCGGCTACGACAAGCTCGACGTCTTCGGCTATTCCTTCGGTGGCGGGGTGGCGCTGAACATGGCGGCCAACGCGCCCGACCAGGTGCGCCGTCTGGTGATCCTCTCGGCGCCCTATGCGCAGGACGGCTTTTTCCCGGAGATGCTGCCGCAGCAGGCGGCCGTCGGCGCCGGCATGGCCGAGATGATGAAGGACTCGCCGATGTTCCTCTCCTATAAGGCGGTGGCGCCCGACGTTTCCGAATTTCCGAAACTGCTCGACGCCATGGGCGCGCTGATGCGCGAACCCAAGGACTATAGCGATGCGGTCGCCAAGCTTACCATGCCGGTGATGCTGATCTACGGCGATGCCGACATGATCCGTCCCGAGCATATGATTGACTTCTACCACAAGCTCGGCGGCGGCCTGCGCGATGCCGGTTGGATGCGGGAGAACATGTCGAAGAACCGGCTGGCAATCCTGCCCGATCTCACCCACTACGAGACCTTCGCCTCGCCGCTCATGGCGAATGTGGCAATGACCTTCCTCGACGGCGGCGGCAAGGCGCCGAACTGGGCCGAGCAGGTCGGAAGATAAGCGAGGCGGCCGGATTTTTCCCGGCCGCATTTTTTTCGCCATCAGCTGCCGCGTCGGTTTTCCCGATCCAGCTGCGTCACCAGCGCCAGGATCGTCTCCGATACCGGCGTCGGTACTGCAGTCAGGCGTCCAAGCGCCACCAGCATGCCGACCAGCGGCGTGATTTCGAGCGCCTTGCCGCCGATCAGGTCCTGCAGCATCGATGTCCGAACGCCGCCAATATTGCGCGATTGTTCCAGCCGTTGCTCGACTGTCATGCTGAAATGCGCGCCGAGCGCATCGCCGACGGCAAGCACTTCCTTCATAACTTTGCCCACCATGTCCATGAGCGCCGGATCCGTCATGATGTCTGTCATCAGCGCCCGTGTCAGGGCGCTGATCGGGTTGAAGGCAGCGTTGCCCATCAACTTGCTCCAGATTTCGCTTCGGATATCGGGAGTGGTCGTAATGCCGAGATCGGCGCCGGTCAGCACCGCCGCTATGGCCTCCAGATCGACAGACATTTCGCCGGACGGCTCGCCGAGCACGAAGCGTCCTTTGTGGGAAAGCTGGATCTCACCCGGATTGACCACTTCGGCGCCTTGATAGGCGACGCAGCCAATCACGCGCTCGGGGCCAACCAGCCGCCAAAGCCTGCCGCTGGGATCGAGCTCATCGAATTGCAGCTCCGCATGCCCGCTCCTGGTATCGCGATGGAAATACCACCAGGGAATGCCGTTGAGGGTCATTATGACGCGGGTGCCCTGTTTCAGCAGGCCTGCGATACCCGCGGCGGCGGGCGCCAACTGATGGCCCTTGAGGCCGGTGATGACCAGATCTTGCGGCGGCAATGTCTTGGGATCGTCGGTTGCGGTCAGCCGCACGTTGAGCGGCGTTTCCGCATCGGCTTCGCGCAGGCTGAGGCCGTTGCTGCGGATGGCGTCGAGATGTGCCCCGCGTGCGACGACGGAAACAGTGATGTAGTCATCGGCCCGGCTTGCGAGCTTGGCGGCGATGGCGCCGCCAAGGGCACCGGCGCCATAAATGCAAATGGTCTTGATGGACATGGATTTGCCTCTTCACGGTGGTGTCTGCCTTAGATCTAGGCCATCCGCGGCGTGAGGCGAATGCCAATATGCCGCAAGGCGCTCTGTCCCGCCGTAACGACAGTGCCGCCGCACCCTTACATCCGGGATGCGGCGGCGGTACCGGCCTTGGCTCTCAGGCCGAGGCTTTTGCATCGCTCGAAAAATCCGTGGAGAGGGCAAGTTCACGCCAGACGGCAAGCTCCTTTTCGACGCTGGCATGCTGCTCCTCGATCACAGCCACCGTGTCGCTGCCGAACGGCATGCGCAGCGGCGGGTTGGCTGAATTGACCATCTTCATGATGCCGGCGGCGAGCTTGGCGGGATTGCCGGGCTGGGCATGATTGGCGTCGGCGGCGAAATTGCGCATGTTGCCGGCCGGCGTGCCTTCGTAATCGGCGATGGAGGTCGGGCTCACCGCCAGCGACGTATCGGCGAGGAAGTCCGTGCGGAAGAAGCCGGGCTCGACGATCGTCACCGTGATGCCGAAAGGTTCGAGTTCGGCGGCCATCGATTCGGACAGGCCTTCGACGGCGAATTTCGTCGAGCCGTAGACGCCCCAGCCGGGATAGCCGAAGTAACCGCCGATCGAAGAGAAGTTCAGAATATGGCCGGAACGCTGGCGGCGCATATAAGGCAACACGGCGCGCGTCACCTTCAGCAGGCCGAAGACATTCGTGGCATAGAGCTTTTCGATCTCTTCGGCCGTGGCTTCCTCGACGGCGCCGAGCAGGCCGTAGCCGGCATTGTTGGCGAGAACATCGATGCGGCCGAAGCGGGCGATGCCGGTAGCCGCAGCGTCTTTCGCCTGCGCCTCGTTGGTGACATCGAGTGCGACGGTAAGCAGATTCGGATGATCGCCGAACTGCTCGGTCACGGTCTTCGGGTTGCGGGCGGTGGCGATAACGGCATCGCCTGATGCAAGGGCTTCCTTGGTCATCAGCGCGCCGAAGCCGCGGGATGCACCAGTGATGAACCAGACTTTCATGACGAATTCCTTTCGGGGACTATTTGCTTGTCTCGGCGTCGCATCTCTGTGCTGACGGGGTTGAATTTGACCGAAAATCCGTTGCTGTATAAGATTTGTTATTCTTGAAACTATGATGAGCAAAATTCAGCAATGCGTGCCACCGAACTTTCCGAACTCGCGGCTTTTGCGGCCGTTGCCCGGCAAAAGAGTTTTCGCAAGGCCGGCGAGGAGAGGGGTGTCACCGCTTCGGCAGTCAGCCATGCCGTGCTCAACCTTGAAGACCGTATCGGCATTCGCCTGCTCAACCGTACGACGCGCAGCGTCTCGCTGACCGAGGCCGGCGAACTGCTGATCTCGCATCTCGACCCGGCCTTTGGCGAGATGGCAGCAGCGCTCGATGCGTTGAACCGATATCGCGACACGCCCTTCGGCAAGGTGAGGATCAATGTGCCGAATTCGATCGGCCCCTTCGTCATCGGCCGCGTCATTGCTCCGTTGCTCCAACGCAATCCCAATTTGCAGTTGGAGATCAACGCGACAGACAGGCTGGTCGATATTGTCGAGGAGGGTTTCGATGCCGGCATCCGCTTCGGTGAGCGCCTCACCGAGGGCATGATCGCACTGCGCATCAAGCCGCGCATCCGCTTGGTCGTCGTCGCTTCGCCCGCCTATTTCGAGGCCCGGCCGAAGCCGGCGACGCCGCACGATCTCAAGCGCCATCTCTGTATCCAGAACATGTTTCCGTCAGGTGCACGCTATGCCTGGGAGTTCGAGAAGGATGGCCAGGCGGTGAGCTTTCAGCCGACGGGACCGCTGTCGCTCGACGATCACGAACTGATGATGCAGGCAGCGCTCGGCGGTGTC
This sequence comes from Rhizobium sp. NZLR11, assembly GCF_019685115.1. Taxonomy (NCBI): domain Bacteria; kingdom Pseudomonadati; phylum Pseudomonadota; class Alphaproteobacteria; order Hyphomicrobiales; family Rhizobiaceae; genus Rhizobium; species Rhizobium sp. NZLR11. The sequence goes on from NZ_JABDWD010000003.1 coordinate 470,603, forward strand.
GGTCTTGCCTATATCTGGGAACCGCGCGTGGAAAAGGCGATCGCCAATGGCGAACTGATCCAGGTGTTGGAAGACTGGTGCCAGCCGGAGGAGCCGCTCTATCTCTACTATCCGAGCCGACGCCACATGTCGGCGGGCTTCAGGGCAGTCATCGACGCGATGAGAGCCGAGTAAAAAAGGTGAGGATTCGCATCCCTCAGCCTTTTGACTCCTGCGCGTGAACTGGCCAATGATGCTGCCATGGCCGCCATGGCCAGCATCATCGGGAGAGGTTGATGAACGGTCGAATTTTGCCAACTGGTAATCGAAGAGCTTCAAAGCGGCTCAGCGGTCTGTTGCCCACATTGGCCGCGCTGATGCTGCTGGCTTCGGCGGCGGCCGGCAAGGACATTGGACCGCAAAGCCAGGCCTCACGCGAGCAGGTCGAAAAGCTCGTCGGCCTCTGGAAGGATCATTTTGCCGGCGCCGACGGCTTGCAGCAGCGGCGGACAGCCTTTCGGGCGCTGATGGAAACGACGCCGGGGCCGACCCGCATCCAGGTCCGGCAGGTCGATGCGGACGGCGTCGATGCCGAGCTGATGTGGCCGGCCCGGCTACATCACCCGATCGGCCAAAGGATGATCCTCTATATTCACGGCGGCGGCTTCTCCAGCGGCTCCATCCGCACGCATAGCCTGCTTGCCGGCTCGCTCGCCAAGGCCGCATCCAGCGATGTGCTTCTTGTCGATTATCGGCTGATGCCCGAATATACCTATCCCGCGCAGATCAACGACGCGCTGACGGCCTATCGCTGGCTTCTCGACAATGGTTATCGCAATGACAATATCGTCATCGCGGGAGACGGCGCCGGCGGCAATATCGCGATCGAAACCGTGCTCCGGCAGATGCAGGCCGGAAAGGCGCTGCCGGCGGCGGTCATTGCGCTCAGCCCCATCACCGATCTTGCCGCGACGGGCGGATCGATGACATCGAATGCCGACAGCGATCCGCTGGTCGGCAAAGACTGGATCGGGGCCTTACGCAAGGCCTATCTCGGCAACCGGTCGCCGACCGATCCCCAGGCATCGCCGCTTTATGCCGATATGACCGGCTTTCCGCCGCTGCTGCTACAGGTCGGTTCCGGCGAAGTCCTGCTGGATGACACGTTGCGGCTCGCCGACAAGGCGCGCCAGGCGGGGGTGGACGTCACCACCGAGATCTGGCCAGGCATGCCGCATCAGTGGCAGTTGTTTCCCTCGCTGCTCGACGATGCCGATCGGTCGAGTCAGAATCTCGCCGAGTTTGCGATCCGGCATTTTGAGGACAAACCGGAATAATAGGGGCCACAAGAGTAGGGACTCACTCTCTCATTGCGATGTGCCACGCGACGGTGACGGCGCCAGCGGCCGCTCGACTTCCCGGCCCACGCTGAGCGCCTTTCTGATATTGGGCTCCAGCCGCTCGATATAGGCGTGATCGGGCGCGGCGCCGAGCGCATCCAGCATTTTCGAGAAGAAACACCGGGCCGCTGCCGCGGCCGTGATGTCGAAGACCTCGGCATCGCTCAGCCCGTGTTTCTTCAGCCCGTCTATATCCTGCTGGGTGACCGACGTCGCGTCGCGCGCCACCTTGGCGGCAAAGGCCATGATCGCCCGTTCGCCGGCATCGATCGGCGCTTTCTCCGTCTCGTTGACAACGGCCGTCAGCCCGTCGCTGGTAAAGCCCTCGCGCAACAGCACCGAGCCGTGCGCCAGCATGCAATAGGAGGATTTCAGCTCCTTGGCCGCCGCCAGCGTCACCAACTCATAGCGCCTGAGGCTCATATGGCCGCGAATGCTCGAAAGCAGCGCTGCCCAGTTCTCCATCACCTCCGGCCGGTGACCGAAGGCACGGTACATGTTCGGCAGATAACCATAATTCGCCTCGGCCGACGCATACATCGACGTCGTCTTCTCGCTGGCGGATGCATTGGGGGTGTGAATGAAAGCCATGGCATGATCCTCCTCTATTGAGAAGGATAGGGTAGATATGCAGGACAGCAATCCTGAATTAACAGGCAGCGTCACCGCTCGCAGAAGCGTTACCGGTTCGCTCGGTGGGAAGGGTTACGCTAAAGGTCGATCCGCACCCTCGTGCGCTTCGAACCTCGATCGAGCCGTGGTACAGTTCGACGATCTGCTTCACCAGATTGAGGCCGATGCCGGTGCCGGCAATTCCAGTCGACGTTCCCGCACGAAAATAACGCTGGAACAGCCGGGGCACGTCTTCGGGATCGATCCCCACGCCGTCATCGCTGACCGAGACTGTGACGTTTCCCGTCTCCTCCCATGCCGTGACGCGAATTTCGGAGGTTCCGAGCGCGTATTTGACGGCATTGGACAGCAGGTTGGTAAAGACCTGCGCCAAAGTGCGCGGATCGGCATCGATGAACTCAGGTAGCCTGTCGATCTCCAATACAAAGCTGTGCGTCCTGGCGATCGAAGACTGCCGCTCGCAACAGGTTCTTATCAATGATCTCAAGGCGCAGGCGTCGTAGCCGATATCGATTTTGCCGGTGTCGAGGCGCCCGGCCGAAAGGATGCTCTCCATAAGATCGACGATCCGGTTAACCGATGCGCGGACTGCTCGTCCAGAAGGCCAGGGCTGTCCTTTCCCACCTCGTTGACATCACTCGGCATGGGTTCACTGATCCTGACAAACAAGCCAGCCGAGTGATTGGAATTTAGATCGTTCCAATTTTCCGGTTGAGATTACGATCGAGAACGGCGCTGAATTCTCAAGGGAAATGAACAAATCGATAATGGGACTGCAAATGTCACTTGACAAAATTGGAACGTTCCAAATATTTATCCATCAGTCGACGTCGTGGTCGGAGAGGGAAATGACAAAGACGCGGGTAACCGTCATCGACATCGCAAAGGCCGCCGGCGTCTCCAAGTCGACGGTTTCGCTGGTGCTTCAGGGCTCCTCCCTGGTCAATGAAGGGACGCGTGCCAAGGTCAATGCCGTGATGCGCGAACTCGGCTACGTCTATAATCGCGGCGCAGCCAATCTTCGCCAAGCCGGTGCCAAATCGAAGATCGTAGGGGTCGTAGTCAACGACCTGACCAACAGCTTCTTTGCCGAGCTGGCGGTCGGCGTCGATATGGTCGTTCAGTCGGCCGGATTCGTGCAGTTCCTGTCGAACACCAGTGAAAGCATCGACCGGCAGCGCGAGGTCGTCGCATCGATGCGTGAGCATGGCATTTCGGGGCTGATCGTCTCGCCGGCGCGCGCCACCGATGCCGCCGATTTCAAGCCGCTCGTGGCGGCCGGCATACCGGTGGTGGTGGTCGTTCGAAACCTGCCCGGCGCCAAGGTCTCGTCGATCGTCTCCGACAACCAGGCCGGCATGATGTCGGCGGTCAAGCACCTGGCGGGCCTCGGTCACAAGCGCATCGCTTTTCTCGGCGGCTTTCCCGACACCGCCGTCTTCGACGACCGGCTTGCCGGTTACCGAAGCGGTGTAGAGGCAGCCGGGCTCGATTATCACGAGGATCTGGTCGTCTCATCCGCGCCGTCGCGGGCCGGCGGGGTAGAGGCGATCGGAAAGGCGATTACGCTTGGCCGTCGGCCGACCGCAGCGGTCTGCTTCAACGATGCCGTGGCCTTCGGCGTTTGCGACGGATTGCGCGCGCGCCGTCTGGAGCCTGGCGCCGACTTCGCAGTGGTGGGTTTCGACGATGTCATCGAGGCTCAGGCAGCGGTTCCGGCGTTGACCACGGTCTCGGTCGATCCGCAAGGCATCGGGCGCCGCGGCGCACAGATGCTTCTGAAGCAGATCAATGCCGGCAAGGCCGAGGCCGAGACGGTGATAACAGCCGTTCGCCTGGTTGTCCGCGAGAGCTGCGGCGCTGGCAAGACCACGCCGGCAAAGACCGGCAAGAGCGTAAAAATCGAAACAGGACGCTGAGCAACGCATATGAAGAAGCATCTCACCCCAGCCGAAGCGGCCGCGTTGATCCCGGATGGCGCCATTGTGACGGTATCGTCATCGAGCGGTCTCGGTTGCCCGGATCTCATGCTGAGGGCCATTGGCGAGCGTTTCGATGCGACCGGTCATCCCCGTGACTTGACGACCCTTCATCCGATCGCCGCCGGCGACATGAGCGGCATCAAGGGCGTCGACCATATTGCCAGGAAGGGTCTGCTCAAGCGTATCATCGGCGGCTCCTATCCATCGGGACCGTCGTCATCAGAGCCGCCGCTGATCTGGCAGATGATCACCAATAACGAGATCCCGGCATACAATATTCCCTCCGGCATCCTCTTCGACATCCATCGCGAAGCCGCCGCCAAACGGCCGGGCGTCCTGACCAAGATCGGCATCGACACATTCGTCGATCCCGAGCGGCAGGGCTGCGCGATGAACGAGCTGGCTTCGGAACACCCGGTGGTCAAGCGTGTCGGCTTCGAGGGTGACGACTGGCTGTTCTTCCCCTCGATCGTCCCTCAGGTCGCCATTATCCGCGCCACCACCGCCGATGAGCGTGGCAATCTTACATACGAACATGAAGGCGCATATCTCGGCGGCCTCGATCAGGCGCTGGCCGCCCGCAACAATGGCGGCATCGTCATCGCGCAGGTCAAGCGGATCACCAAGGAAGGCTCGCTGAAACCCCATGACGTCCGCGTGCCTGGAATGCTGGTCGACTATATCATCGTCGATCCCGATCAGAAGCAGACGACGCAGACAGGGTACGATCCGGCAATTTCCGGTGAGATCTTCCGCCCGCTCGCGAGCTTCCACGTTCCGGAATTCAATGTTCAGAAAGTCATCGCGCGCCGCGTCGCGCAGGAACTTCAATCGGGAAGCTGCGTCAATCTCGGCTTTGGCATCTCGGCCAACGTGCCGCGTATTCTGCTGGAGGAGGGCCTTCACGGCGCAGTCACCTGGGTGATCGAGCAAGGCGCGGTCGGGGGCGTGCCGCTGCTCGACTTCGCATTTGGCTGTGCCTCCAATGCGGATGCATATATGCCGTCTCCCTACCAGTTCACTTACTTCCAGGGCGCAGGTTTCGATGCGTCGCTGCTGTCCTTCCTCGAGATCGGCAAGGACGGTTCGGTCAACGTCTCCAAGCTTTCCTTCCGGCCGCATGTGACGGCTGGCGCCGGAGGCTTCGTCGACATCACGGCGCGGGCAAAGAAGATCGTCTTCTCCGGCATGTTCAACGCCGGAGCAAAGCTTTCGATCGCCGATGGGGCTCTTCTCATCGAAAAGGAAGGCAAGCTGAAGAAGCTCGTCAACGCGGTCGAGCATGTCACTTTCAGCGGTAGGCGGGCGATCGAGCAGGGGCAGGAGATCACCTATGTCACCGAGCGGTGCGTCATGAAGCTGATGCCGGATGGCATCGTCCTCACCGAGATTGCGCCCGGCGTCGATCTCCAGTCCCATATCCTGGATCAATCGGAGTTTCCGCTGATCGTCGCCCCCGACCTGAAAGTCATGGACGCCGCACTCTTCGGCGAGGCAGCCATCGGCCTGTCGCTTCCAGCCAAAAGGGAACGGACGCTGGAGGGCGGTTTCAATGGCTAGCGGAACAGTCAGAGTTGACATCGACGGACATGTTGCGACGCTGACGATTTGCCGTCCGGAGAAGCTGAACGCGCTCGATCTCGACATGCTGAAGGCCTTAGCGGACGCGGCCGACGCGGTGGAGGCGAACCCGGATGTGCGCGCCGCCGTTCTGACGGGCGAAGGAAGGGGATTTTCCGCAGGCGGCGATATCAAGGCCTGGGGCGGAATGCTGCCGCAGGAATTCGGTCATCTCTGGGTTCGGTACGGTCATCGTATCTTCGAAAGACTGGCGACGCTACGGGTGCCGCTGGTCGCGGCGCTGAACGGCCACGCCCTCGGCGGCGGGTTGGAGCTGGCGGGCGTTGCCGACATTCGCCTCGCAGAGCAACACATCAAGATCGGCCTGCCGGAGACCGGCCTCGGAATGGTGCCGGGCTGGTCGGGGACCCAGCGTCTCGTGCGCCGGTTCGGGGCGCAGGCCATCCGGCGCATGGCGCTCGGCGGTGAGATCTTCACCGCCGAGGAGGCAAGGCTGCTCGGCATCGTCGACGCAGTCGTTCCAACAGGAAATTCACTCGCCGCCGCCAGGGAATATGCTGAGAGGATTGCTGCAAGAGGGCCGGCTGCCGTCGAGATCGCCAAGTTGATGATCGCATCGGCGAATGGTGAAGACAATGGAACCGCGGTCGAAGCCCTGGGCTCGATCCTCGCCGCCAAGACCGGCGATCTGAAGGAGGGCGTCGCATCATTCAGCGAGAAGCGCCCGGCAACGTTCAAGGGAGAATGGTAATGACGGTTCTCGTCAACCCCACCGCGCTCAGCGACCACAAAGCGCGTGATTTCAAGATGCTGATCGATGGCAAATGGGAGACCGGCGCTGCCGATCCGATCGAGCGTGTCGCGCCAAGCCATGGTGTCGTGGTCAGCCGGTTCCCGACCGGCAGCAGGACGGATGCCGAGCGCGCCATTGCTGCGGCACGCAAGGCCTTCGACCTCGGGCCATGGCCCCGCATGACCGCGTCCGAACGGTCCGCCATCCTGCTCAAAGCTGCCGATCTGATCGCCGCGCGTGCAGAGGAGCTGGCGTTTCTGGATGCTATCGAGGCAGGCAAACCGATCACGCAGGTGCGGGGCGAAATTGCCGGCTCGGTCGATATCTGGCGCTATGCGGCGGCTCTTGCACGCGATCTCCATGGCGAAAGCTACAATACGCTCGGCGACGGCACGCTCGGCGTCGTCCTGCGCGAAGCGATTGGCGTGGTCGCGATCATCACGCCCTGGAACTTTCCGTTCCTGATCGTCGGCCAGAAGCTGCCCTTCGCGCTCGCCGCGGGCTGCACCGCCGTCGTCAAACCCTCGGAGCTGACCTCAGGATCGACACTTGTGCTCGGAGAGATCTTGCAGCAGGCAGGCGTTCCGGATGGCGTCGTCAACATTGTCACCGGTGGGGGATCTGAGGTCGGCGCCATCATGACCTCTCATCCTGACGTCGACATGGTGTCCTTCACCGGCTCGACCGGCGTCGGAAAACTGACGATGTCGAATGCGGCGCAGACGCTGAAGAAGGTGTCGTTGGAATTGGGGGGCAAGAACCCACAGATCGTCTTTCCGGATGCCGATCTCGATGCGTTCATCGACGCTGCGGTCTTCGGCGCCTATTTCAATGCCGGCGAGTGCTGCAACGCCGGCTCGCGGCTGATCCTGCACAAATCAATCGCCTCCGATGTCGTCAAGCGGATTGCCGCGTTGTCGAAGGCAGTGAAGGTCGGCGACCCGCTCGATCCATCGACGCAGGTCGGCGCGATTATCACGCCGCAGCACCTGGAGAAGATTTCAGGATATGTCGCCGGTGCCAGGAGCAGCGGTGCTCGGATCGCGCATGGCGGCGAGACGCTCGACCTCGGCATGGGACAGTTCATGTCGCCGACGATCCTCGAAGAGGTTACCCCTGATATGGCGGTGGCGCGCGAGGAGGTCTTTGGCCCGGTCCTTTCGGTCCTGACATTCGAGACATCGGCAGAAGCGATCAGCATCGCCAATTCCATCGACTACGGTCTGTCGGCCGGTGTCTGGAGCCGCGATTTCGACACGTGCCTGACGATCGGCCGGTCGGTGCGGGCAGGGACGGTCTGGATGAACACCTTTATGGACGGCGCCTCGGAGCTTCCCTTCGGCGGTTACAAGCAGAGCGGCCTCGGCCGCGAGCTCGGCCGCCATGCGGTCGAGGACTACACCGAGACCAAGACGCTGAACATGCATATCGGCAAACGCACCGGCTGGTGGATGCCGCAGACGGAAAAGCTGGCTTAGCCGGTAATGAAACTACGCCTGAGGAGGGCGGGTGATTGGTGCGGGAATGGGTCCCGCATCTTCCAAAATGGAACTGGGAGGATCTTCGATGAATAGGTTTTTGACCACGACTGCCGTGATCGCATTGGCTCTGGCCGGCGCTCATGTGTCCGCTCGCGCAGCTGACGTAAAAGAAGTTCAGATGCTGCACTGGTGGACGTCTGGCGGCGAGGCAGCGGCGCTGAACGTTTTGAAGCAGGATCTGTCGAAGGAAGGTTTTGCCTGGAAGGACGTGCCGGTTGCCG